>JAZNRU010000022.1:0-139033 GCA_045590895.1 Acutalibacteraceae bacterium | reverse complement strand
GTGTATCCTTCATAAACGGCACTCGGTATAATACCACCACCGTTGGAATCGCCGATGTTGTAGATCTCCGCCACTTCATCTTTCAGAGAATCATACAACGATGTATTCGGTTTGTTTCCGATCGCAACCACAACGGAATCGGCTTTCAGTTCGGCCATCCGTCCGTTTTTATCTTTATATACAACCGTCCGTTCCGTAATGCTTTCCACTCTGCATTCTGTCAGCATCTTCACGCCAAGACCTTTCAGATGACCGAGTAAAATGGTTTGTGCGGTTTTCCCCGTGTTCCCGGCAAGATTTTCGAGCATTTCTACGATTGCCACCTTTTTACCTTGCTTTGCAAGCAATTCCGCTGTTTCACATCCAATGGAACCGCCGCCGATCACAACCACGCTCTTTCCTGTTTTGGCACCTGCAAGTACCTCATTGGCACCGATCGCACGATTGGCACCCTTAACGGGTAAAACGGAGGGATCGACACCCGTTGCACAAACAACCGCATCCGCTTGCATTGCCAACACGTCTTCTTTGGTTACACGCTTTCCGAGGTGCACTTTAACCCCGCAAAGTTCAAGTTGTCTTACCATGTACGGTTTCATAAGACCGAGATGCTGTTTATAAGGCGGTTTACAGGCAAGATTCATCTGTCCGCCGATCTCATGCGATGCTTCATATAAAGTAACGTCATGACCGCGTTTTGCGGCAATGCGAGCTGCTTCGACACCTGCAACACCGCCGCCGATAACGACCACTTTCTTTTTCACTTCGGCAGGAACGATCGTATAATCATTGTCCCCTCTTGCAAGAACGGCATTGCCCGAACAAACGGCACGCATTCCGTGTTGCAACTGATGATCGATACAGTGACCGCAACCGATACAGGGTCTGATCTCATCCTCACGGTCTTCTTCAATCAGATTGACAAGATCGGGCTGTGCAAGCAGACCGTGACCGATAAAAATAAGATCGCACTGACCGCTTGCCAACGCTTTTTCAGCCGCAACGGGATTCTGTGCACGACCGCCGCCGATCAGCGGAACGGTTTTCGGTTTTCCCGTTGTGAGATGAATACCAATTTTCATAAGCTGACATAAAGCAACCGCCATGCAATCGGGATAGGCAGATTCGGGTGCTTCCCTTTTGCCTGCTTCACTTGACCATTTTCCTGCAAGTACTTCAATCGCATCTACGCCTGCTTCCTGCAACTTTTTACAGTAATAGACACCGTCTGCAAGAGAAATACCTGCGTTCGTACCCATTTCGATCACTGAAATTTTAACAAGTACCGCAAAATCATCACCGCAGAGTTCGCGGATACGCTTAATGATATTCAAATGGAACCGAATGCGGTTTTCACGGCTTCCGCCGTATGCATCCGTACGTTTATTTGCGGCAGATGAAAGAAATTGCTGTCCGAGATAATAGCCGACCGCATGAATCTCCACGCCGTCGAAACCTGCCTTTTTTGCACGCAATGCCGCCTGTGCATATTTTTCTTCGATCGCCTTGATTTCATCAACCGACAGTTCACGCGGGGTTTCATTGGCAAGCCCCATCATAAAGGAATACGGCATGGCAATCGCACTCGGTCCGACAGGTTGCTGACCGATAATGGCACGTCTTGCTCCGCGTCCCGTGTGAGAGATCTGCAAAAATGCTTTTGCTCCTCCCTCATGAATCACTTCAGCCAACTGCGACATACCCGGTATGTATTTATCATCGTCGATCACAAGCATTCCTTTTGTGTTCAATCCCAAAGGAGCGTCTACACAGGTGACTTCCACGATAATCGCACCGACACCGCCCTTTGAACGCTCTGCATAGTGATTGAGCACTGCCTTGTTGACAAAACCGTTATCAGACTGGCTCATCCCCATAGCCGCCATAACCGTTTTGTTACGCAATTCGATTTTACCGATTTTTGCAGGTGATAACAAATGCGGATATTTTGTATTCATTTTATTTCCTCCGAACCAACAGGATTATTCTTCTTTGAATTTATTTGCAAGTGCAACATAGCCCATGGCATTCATTTTGTTGCCTGCGATCTGTTGCGGTGACAGCTCCTTAACGACCGCAGCAGGAACACCTGCGGCAAGAGAATTGGGAGGAATCACGGTTTTTGCGGTTACGACCGCACCTGCGGCAACAATGGAATTCGCCCCGATCACGGCACCGTCAAGCACTACGCTTCCCATACCGATAAGAGCATTGTCCTCTACCGTTGCACCATGTACCAATGCATTATGACCGACCGTTACACCGTTGCCGATCACGGTGCCGTCTTTCATGCCGACGTGGATCGTGGCGTTATCCTGAATGTTGGAGTTTTCACCGATCTCAATTTTGCACATATCACCGCGAAGAACAGCGGAATACCAAACCGAACTTCCCTTTCCGATTTTTACATTACCGATGATCACGGCATTTTCGGCAACAAATACACTTTCATCAATTTCAGGTGTTTTACCGGCGAAATCCTTAATCATAAAATTATCCTCTTTTCTTTAGGTTATTTCTATTTTAGCATAATAATTCCAAACGGTCAATCTTTTTTATTCCCTGACACGCTTTCCGACGTATTTGAGTGCCTCTACCTGTTCAGGATCAAAGTTTCCGCGGCTGTCCACAAAAATATCAACCGTGATCACAGCACCCGCTTCGTTATTCTTGCGGATATAATCCGCCACGTACTCTTTACTGCGACGAACACCTGTATTTCTCCATCCTGCACAGATATTACCGTCACGGTAATCGCCCAAGGGAATGAGAAGGTGATTCTGTGCCCCATCGGTGAATCGGCTTTTAAACACATAAGTGAAATCGTTATCTTCACCGCAGGTAAATCCTTCGTTTTCAAACCATTTGATCGGTGTATCGTCGCCGTCTTCATGGACGAAACTTGCCGTACCGCTATTAAACGCAGACAGCACGTCCGGATTCCCCTTTTTCATGGCTTCGTAATATATGGAAAGCAATTCATTGTTGTAACCGAGGCTTTCGTAGCAACCGTCCACCCACCAACCTTTGACAAGATCACCGTAGCGTACGGCATATTCTTCCAGAACGGATGCCCAATTACGAACAAAGTGCTCGTCCACGGTTCCGCGTAACCCGGCCGCGTAATCTTCATACAAACCCATGGCAGGCCCTGCGATCTTGTCAAAATGCGGACCGTCACCTGTAAAATAAAGATACAGATCGATATCGTATTTCTTTAACGCATTGCCGATGTCTGCAATCAGATCGCGTTCACTGCAACCGTCACCGGGTTGAATACCCGTAATGCGCGTGTAGGCATCGTTGGGTGCAATCATGAAACGCATTCCCTGCATTACGGTAATCATATAGTATCCGCACCCGATCTCATGTAAAGTCCGTGCAAGTTTTTCGACATCAAAAGACCGGGTGTGATCACACCATTCGTGTGCCATATCGGTCATAAGCTTATCAAACTGTTCGACCGAATCGGGATCGATCGAAGGGTATTCTTTTTCATTGCAATAAAGATAATGGTTAAAAATACCCCATTTCTTTTGCATCATTCTGTCCTGTGCATTCATGTTCATAACTCCTTCCGATCAGTTTTCAGAAAACCAGTATTCCCGTGTATAAACACCGCTTGTGGCGTGAATGTATTCATCCTCGCCGCCATTCACTTTACCGCGTAAACAAAAATAGAAAACGAACGCATCCTCTGGAATGTGCAAAACAGCCGTATTGTCAAGCACGTTTCCCCGTATGCATTGCCACGCCTCACGCAGATGTTTATCGTCATAGATCAGATCTTCCGTCTTATAATACACGTAAGCATCCGTTTGTGATACGTCTGCAGGCGTGCGGAATGACAATTGCACACAATCCCCCTGTGCATTCAACACATCGATCTTTATGTTCCTGATCCCTTTTCCCGTCTGTTCGTCTGCAAAGCGAAGCAATTCGGGAATTGCAGAACCTTCGATCTGACCGTGGGTGAAACCCGGAATCAACGTCAGCATACCGTTTTCGGAAGCCGCCGCAGACGCAGTAACGGAGTTTGCATCAAAAAACGGATCCCCGTCGCTGTTGAACCAATGAACGGGCATACGGACTTCACCGAGCAAAAGTTTGGCATCCCAAACGTTGCTGACGCCGTCTCCGCGGAATCCGACACCCCATTTTGACTGACAGATATCCTGAAAACCGCATCCGTATACCGGTGCGGCAAACGCAAAACGGTCATCGTATCCGATCACGGTTCCCGATGCAATACCGCCCCATGAAATCCCGGTCAGCCCGATCTGATCGGCAATAACTCTTGCATCGGCACGCAGAATGTTGTTTGACAGGATAATATCGGCTACGTAATACGTATAACCCTGTTTTTCAAACGGTTGATCTCTTGACACAAAGCAATCCATGGGCGGTTGCGACTCCGGATTATACGTCCAGAAATCAAGGCAGGCTTCATACGTATGATCCGCCCCCGTATAGACTTGTCCGAATCCGTCAAAGGAGATCGCGGCATAACCGTGATCTACCCAATACTGCACCCATTCCGCATACGCATGTCCGGCTCCGCCGTGTGCCAACACCATACCGGGCACCGGCTTTTGGGCACTTGCATCTTCGGGAAAACCGATATATGCAAAAATCTTCGTTTCCCTACCGTCATCCGGCATTCCGCTGAAAACGATGGCTTTTATGCGGGGGTCATCAGGAAACGGATCTCGTGCAGGGTGAAATTCAACGCGGGGTTGCATTTTTTTGATTGCATCAAAAAGGATTTTCAATGCATCCGTCTTCTCATTTCCGCCGCAGGAAACGTACTTTGAAACGTATAATTTTTTCATAGGACAAACACACTTTCTTTCAGATGATTTCCGTAAAACAAAAAGAGCTGTGAGAAACGTAAGTTTTTTTACAGCTCCTTTTCTTGATTATTGAATATCAATCAGCAATCGGATAAGTATATACGAGATCTTCAACCCATTCGCCGTTGATAAAGTTTCTGGCTCTTACAAGCAGTTCATCTTCATAAAGTTCCACAACGATACCGTCGCCGCCTTCATATTCCACAACTTCGGTCGAACGGGGCAGATTGACACAGTTGATACCGCCGTGCGTGTAGAAATTGTCAGCACCCATATCGTTATGAATGTGACCGTGTGCAAACAGCAAAACACCGTGTTCTTTCATAAGTGCCGCAAGCTGATTGCTGTCGCGTTCTCTCAAATAATAAAGCGGATAATGGTTGAATACAAAAACGGGGGCGTCTGCGGCATCGGCTTCATCAAGCACCTGCTCAAGCCATGCATACTGCTCGTCGCTCATCTTGAAATCCCACGTCGTTTCATCTTCGGAAGCAAGAACGATCAGATAGCAACCGTTGATAACGCGATAGTAATAGGTATTTTCAAGATCATAACCGAGATACGATTTATTGTTCTTCAGATAATTCTCGCGTTTGTTCGCATAATCGCCGTCGTTATTACCGAGATCGTGGTTTCCTGCCAGAACAATGATTTCTTCTGCAGGTTTCACCATTGCCAACGCAGTATAGAAAAAGAAATTTTCAAGCAACTGACCGTTCATCACGTTGTCACCGAGAAATACGGCTGCATCATGATGCTGACCTGCTTTAATGCCTTTGAGCAAAGCCGCATAGGACTCGTATGCTTCGGGATTGTTTGTTTCAACGTGGATGTCGGAAACAACGGAAAGACTGAGAATGAGTGCATCGGGATCTTCCGCCTCATACATCAACTCAGCTGTTCCGGAGCCGGTGGGGACGATCATCATGATCAGTGTCAGAAAAGTAACAGCGACCTGTTTGATAAAGGTAAGCACGGTAGAAACGTCCATTTTAATTCCTTCTCTCTGTTGTTTTACGGTAAAAACCAATACCGCTGTGTATTATTTTACCAAGAATCTCCGTTTTTGTCAATAAATTTTGTTCAAGTTGCCGCAGAACCGTGATTCATTATTCCTTGTTTTTGGCTTCCATGAATCGTTCTGCGATCTTATAAACGTCGCCGCATCCCATGGTCAGCACGAGATCGCCCGCCTGTACGTTTTCACAGAGATACTGTACGATCTCGTCAAAGTTTGCATCCTTTTCCTTTGCTTCAAACCAGATACAACCGTCAATTTTTTCAGCAAGATCGGTGGTGTGAATATCCCATGTATTCACTTCTCGCGAGCCCATAATTTCGGTCAGAACAACGCGGTCTGCTTTTGCCAGCACAGCGGCAAAATCCTCCAGAAGCATATAAGTACGCGAGAACGTAAAGGGCTGGAAAACTGCCCAAACCTGTCTGTAATTCATTTTCATAGCCGCATCAATGGTAACTGCAAGTTCCGCAGGATGATGTGCATAGTCATCAATAACGGTAATACCGTCCACAACACCGAGTTCTTCAAAACGTCTGCCTGCTCCTTTGAATTCACTCAGACCGAGCAGACATTTCTGCAGATCGGCACCTGCGTAATCACAAGCGGCAACAGCACTCAATGCGTTGCAGATGTTGTGTTCACCGGGCACGCTCAATTCGACCGTACCGATGTATTCTCCTTTTTTCATCACGTCAAACTTTGCAAACGCACCGTGTACAAAGGTGACATTTTCTGCATACCAATCGTTTTTGCTGTCACGTCCGTACGAAACAAGCTGTTTCTTCGTCTGCATATTTTCAACGGCAATGCGGCTTTTTTCATCATCACCGTTAAAAATGACACATTCGCTTGCGGAATCGGCAAATTTTGTAAAGGATGCAATCAGATTTTCAATGGTTTTGAAATATTCAAGGTGATCCGCATCAATATTGAGGATCAGCACGCAGGACGGTGACAGTTCAAGAAAATGATCCTGAAATTCACAAGCCTCACAAACAAACAGATCCGCTTCACCGATACGGCCGTATGCATCAATGACAGGCAGTTTTCCTCCGATCACCGCAGACGGATCGGCATCTGCTCTGAGAAGCATCTGCGTGAGCATGGAAGACGTAGTGGTCTTTCCGTGGGTACCGCAAACACCGATACAGCAACCGAACTTACGTGAAATCGCACCAAACAGAACGCTTCTTTCCACCGTGGGAATACCGGAATTTTTTGCCGCAACCAATTCGGGGTTGGTAGGCAGAATGGCGGCGGTGTAAACGATCAGTTCCGCCCCCTCAATATTTTCCGCACGCTGACCGAGCACAACGGGAATACCGTAAGAGCGAATACGTTTCAGCGTATTGCTTTCGTTGTTATCGGATCCTGAAAGTTGATAGCCTTTATTATGGAGAATCTCAGCCAACGGACACATACCTGCTCCGCCGATGCCGATAAAATGCACTCTTTTTACTGAATCAAGCAAAGAATCAATATTCATAAAAACAACTCCGGAACTAAATATAATAACGCATTATATTATATGTTATATATATTTCCCTGTCAAGAAAAACAATAACACAAACGAACCGAATGCATAAATTATTATCGGAGGCGTTATTATGATTCTCAACAAAACCATCGGTATCATCGGCGGCGATTCACGGCAACTGCATATGGCTGTCCGATTGAAAAAATCGGGCTATAATGTCCGTCTGACAGGATTTGAACTGGCACAACTGCCAAAGCAATTGCAGAATTACACACTTGCGGAAATTCTTACGGATTGCTCTGTTCTGATTCTCCCGCTGCCTGTTTCTCGTGATGAAAAAACACTGAATGCTTCTTTTTCCGAAAAAAGCATTTTATTGCAGACACTCATACAGGAAATACAACCGAACACACTTGTTCTGTGCGGAATGCCGCCGCAGTTTTTCAAGAAGACTCTGGAAGCAAAGCACTGTAAAGTCAGCGATTATTTCAGCCGTGAAGATCTGACGTTGCAGAATGCGTTACTGACCGCGGAAGGCATCGTAGGCATATTGACCGAACAACTTCCCTGTACGGTATTCGGTTTGCGGTGTGCGATCACGGGTTACGGGCGTGTTGCAAAATACACGGCCAGAGCATTGCAGAGTCTCGGTGCTCGGGTGACAATTTTCGCAAGGGATCCGCTCGCCGTCCTGCAGGCACAGACGGATCTTCTGCATGCAAAACCGTTACACTGCTTAAAAGAAGATATACACGAACACGAATGCATCATCAATACGGTTCCGAGCCTGATCCTCACCAAAGAGATCCTTGCCGAAGCCCAAAAGGACTGCGTTTTGCTTGAAGTGGCAAGTGCACCGTTCGGCATAGATGCGAACGGTGCGAAAGAATGCGGTCTGAAACTGATAAAAGGTGTATCGCTACCCGGAAAAACAGCACCGAAAACAGCAGGAGAAATAATAGCGGCTACAATCGACAAAATGCTTACGGAGGGATCCTCTTGACAAATTATACCATCGGTTTTGCAATCTGCGGCTCTTTCTGCACGTTCGGAAAAGTACTCGATCAATTGCAGACGCTCTGCGATGCAGGTTTTCATATTATTCCCATTATGAGTTACAATGCATACAATACGGATACACGTTTCGGCTCTGCAGTCTCCTTTATTGAACGGCTTGAATCAATGACCGGCAACAGCGTGATCTGTTCACTGGAACAGGCAGAACCCATAGGGCCGAAGAAAATGCTTGACCTGCTTATCGTAGCTCCCTGCACGGGAAATACACTGGCAAAACTTGCCACGGGCATTGCCGATACGCCCGTAACACTTGCGGTCAAATCGCAGTTGCGAAACGACCGTCCCGTTCTCATCGGCATTTCAACAAACGATGCTCTGGGCACTGCCGCCACAAACATCGGAGCCTTGATGAGCAGAAAAAACTACTACTTTATTCCGTACAGACAGGATGATCCGATCAACAAACCCAAGTCAGCAGTTTCGGATTTTTCCCTTTTGTTACCTGCCGCAACGGAAGCAATTTCCGGTAGACAAATGCAGCCGCTTATTTTACAATAATTTTATAAAAACTCAAAATTTATTTATGCAGTGTTCTTGAAAAACTGCATAAACTATGTTATATTTAATTGTATTATATTTCAGGATGAAAAAATGATGAATAATTCTTATAAAAAAGTTTTTAATATTTGCATTCGGCTGTTATCGGTTATCGCACTTTGCCTGACCGTAACGGCCTGTTCTCGTGATGAAACAACCGTAAAACAGCCCGGTCAGTTCATGGAGATCATCGGCGTAAAAGACGAAATGCACATGATGTACAATCCGACCACCGAACCGCCGACGGAAGAACCCACCATTGCAACCATCGGAACAAACTGCATCGGCCTTACGGAAGAAAATCTTCCCGAAGGAGCAAAGGTCGTTTATCTGACTTTTGATGACGGCCCGTCAAGCAACACACCGAAGATTCTTGAGATCCTTGACCGTTACGGTTGCGGTGCTACTTTTTTTGTCATGAAATCCAATTATGAGGATCAATACAAAAACATCGTTGACCACGGCCATGCGATCGCACTGCATACCTATTCGCATGATTTTGACAAGGTTTACCAATCAACCGATGCTTATTTTGACGATCTTGAACGCATTTCAAACGTCGTATATGATAAGACCGGTGTTCGCTCCAAACTCATCCGCTTCCCCGGCGGCAGCAGCAACACAAGAAGCCGTTCCGTATGTGAGGGCATTATGACGGAACTGGTGGACGAAGTGGAAGAACGCGGGTACACCTATTTTGACTGGAATGCAGACAGCGAGGATGCAAGCGGAAACAATCTTGCGGTATCCCGCATCGTCAATGCCGCTACCTCATATACCCAAAGAAACATCGTATTGCTCTTGCATGACACGGATATGAAAGCCACGACCGTGGAAGCCTTGCCGCAGATTATTGAACACTATATTGAACAGGGATATTATTTCCTGTCGCTGAATAAAAATTCCCCGACTGCACAACACGCAGTTCTCAACTGAAAAAACAATTCAATACAGGAGTTAAAAAATGAAAAAAGCAGCACTGATCCTTTTAAGCCTTCTTATGCTTTTGTGCCTTTGTGCCTGCGGCGAAAAAGAAGAAGTACCCACCACCGAAGCCCCTACACAGGCAACCGAACCTGCAACCCAGGCTTTACAAACCAACGGTTCTTCTCCGTTCCCGTCCGATGCACGCAGTTTGCCGTCCTTGCCGTCTTTCAACGGTTACAAAGCAGAATTTGCATACAGTGACGGTGTTCTTTACATTGCACTCACGGCACAGAACAGCAAAGATCCGTCCGTTTTCTCTTTGCCGCTGACTTCCGACATTGCAGAAAACGCACTCACGGGCGAAGGTGTTATGCTCGTGTCCGACATGAACTTTGACGGTTATACAGACGTGGGCATTCGTTACAGTGCCGCAAACAACGCCAATAAATACTACTGTTTCCTGTGGAATGCACAAACGGAAACGCTTACATATAACGAAGCCCTTTCCGTGCTTGCCGCACCCACGTTTGACAAAGAGGAAGAAAAGGTCGGTGCGATCGTTAAGATCGGTGAGAACAGCAAGCGTGTTTATTACGAATGGATCGGAACAAGACTTTCCGAACTGCCCGAAGAAGAAGTGACGGAAGAACCCACCACTACGGAACTGACCGCCGATGCAGTAGCGGAAGCCGTGTATTCCCTGTTCGGCATCGAAAAGGATGCAATACAAGAATACGACGATACCACCATCAACGGCTCCCCTGCAAAGATCTTTGCAATCAGCACGACAAACGGTACCGTACACATTGCCGCCGACTCACAAGGTTATATCTTTATTGACGAAAACCGTGACGGGAACTACCAGACACTTGATAAAAAGAACGGCACTTACATCATCGGTGCTTCTCTGAACAGCGGTTACAGTGAAAAGGATTACATCAATCACGCCAAGGCACTCGCCGCAGGTGAAGTAGGCAAAGAAAACGTAGGCGATGTTTCACAGGCAGGTACGGATTACATCAACGACCGCCTGGTGACTCTTTACAGAGTGAGCATTTTTGAGGGTGCAGGCACGATCACGGTTGCATTTGACGATACCATGCAATACAGTTTCCTGCTCTCGTCGGACGGTGAATACAACGAAGCACAGACGACCACAGAAGCACCGACCGAAGCCCCCACAAGCGAAGAAGCCACAACGGAAGAACCCGTGATCGTCATGCCCGATGAAGAAGGCATCACGGAAGAAGTCACAACCGAAGCCGAAGACCTCGGCTGAAAAAACAAACGAATTGAAAATGCCGATGCAGATCCGAAAACGGAAATGCATCGGCATTTTTCATTATCATTTCATCCAGTCTTTCACATCTTCAAGACCAACGGATGCTCGAAGGATCAATCTTGCATCACCGACTGCAAGTTGGTCTTCCCTGCCGACATTGGCGGCTTTATAGCGTGCCGACTCCTGTGTATAATCTTCAAGGCCGACCGAAGCACGAAGTGCCAGTCTTGCATCGGACGTGCTGACGGTACCGTCGCAATCCACGTCACCGAGAACGACGATTTCATGTTCTTTGCCGTCGGGGAGAACGAGGATCATGCCGGTGACGGGGAATTGCACCGTTTCGAGTGCTTCACCCTTTTCATTTTTCATCCACGCACCTTCACTTGCAAGCGACAAAAGTTGCGTGATATTCATGCCGGGTATCATCACAATATCGTCCGATGCCAGAACCGCCATTTCGCTGTCTGCAAAGGTAGCGGTAAGTTTTGCAATCTCGGTCACTTCACTCTTTTCGGAACATCCGTTTCGCAGGCAATGCTTTGATTTTGAACCTGCCTGCGTGTAAGTGGCTTCTGCATCAACGGTAAATTCGGAACTAAAATCATGGCCGAGTTTTTCACGCACGACGCCACCGCAAACCGTGCAGACCTGATCCTGCGTACAGGTTGCCGCAGCACCGGCCTTATGCTCGAGAGCCGGAAGTATAATTGTTTCCTCATGCTTATTATCATTCTTGCAGATTCTTACCACGCGGCCGTCAGAACTGCAAGTAGCACTGCTTTCCACGGTCCATTCCCCCCAATCGTGACCGATCGGATCAAACCATACAGGCACAACAAGAAATTCACCGCATTCCGAGCATTCTACAACCTCTCCATAACCGCTTTCGGTGCAGGTAGGAGCCACACCCGGCACGTACACTTCATTATGCCCCGTTGCAGGCAAAGTATTTTCTTCCACATGGCTTGGATCGTTTTTGCAGGTTCTGATTTCCAGACCATCTTCAACACAGGTGGCAGGATTCAAAACCGTCCATTCACCCCAATCATGCTCGTAAGCCGGTACTCGGTCGGAAGCATAGTAGTATCCGCAATCACAGGAAAATTTCGTAAATCCTTCTTGCCCGCAAGACGGAGAAACGGTCGAAACAGAATCCAGACAATGCGTCGTGTTATCGGAATGCAAAGCATTCTGTCCTGCATACCGTAACATAAAATTTGCTTCACTGCAAAGGGAGAACGGCTCCGGACGTTTACGCTGATATTCGGGAACAGAAGAAGAAACGAACTTCACATTCAATACCGAAGTTGCATATCCGTTTTCATCATATAAGCGGATGTATCGCAGTGTTGTTCCCTGCATATCGTGCGCCACGGATGCACCGTCGGCATTCTTATATTCATATCGAAGGTATGTGATGCCGTTGATATTCACATTGCGAATGCTTACAGGTGTAGCTGAGTTTACTTGAGTGAAGCCGACAAGCGAGGTAAAAAGTTCGCGGTAATCGGCGGATATGGAAACTTCTCCGTCATCAAGCAAAAAGCACATAGGTTCTGCATCCGGGAGCACCCAATACAGGTCTTCACCGATCAACAACCACCCAAGACGTCCACCATAGTATTTTTCAAAAATATCATCATAAGCAGTGGCACCTGTTTCCACGTACTGCGACGTCTCCGTTTTTGAAACAGAATAATAACCACTCAGACTATCAATCGAATATACAAGATAATAATGACCGCTTGCAATGATCTGTGAATCATTCAGAACGGAAACATCGCTTTCAGCAGATACATTCAACACAACATTCCCCATGCACATCACAACAACGAGTAACATACAAATAATTTTTTTCATTCCGCGTTTCAAAACAAAACCTCCCAAAAATAAAAAGTGTGTGCAAACCGAAGTTCAGCACACACAAAAAACACTAACTTCGATTATCTACCACACTATAATATCTATTCGCACAAAAGGAATCGAAATAACAAAACTAGTGCTTTTACCAAATGGTAAAAACACGAAACCTCTTGTGAGTTAAATTTATTAAATTATAGTGTGTTAAGTTCAATATAGCATAATAAACGGTTCAATGCAAGGAAAATTGAAATAAATAACAAAAAAACAGAACCCGGTTCAGGTTCTGTAAAAAGAATCAATGCGCAAGCATTGTATATCATCAACTTCGCAGAAGTTGCATATCATCAAAACTTTCGTTTTGCATATCATCATTGCGAAAGCATTTTTGATGCACGCTGAAGCGTGGTGATATGCAGTCCTGACGGACTGATGAGATACACAGATAGCATTGCTATCTGTGATGATATGCCATTGCTTTCGCAATGGATAAAAAAACCTCGTTCCGAAGAACGAGATTTTTTGGTGGGGACGTGCAGACTCGAACTGCAGACCTCCTGCGTGTGAAGCAGGCGCTCTAACCAACTGAGCTACGCCCCCGTATTGATTTGTCAACGTCAAACATTATAGCAAAGAATGCTTTGTTTGTCAAGACATAATCTTTCATTTTCATTGATTTTCAGAAAAACGGCTGACACAAAAAGCATCAGCCGTTTTTTCACAATCATTCTGCCCCGTGGATGATGGCGTACGCCATGTCGGGATAGTCGGACATAATCGCATCCGCACCTTTTTCGGCAAGGTCGGCAACGGTTTCGGCATCGTTGACCGTCCAGTACTGCAAGGCAAGACCGTGTTCATGGGCGTAATTGATAACCCTCGTGCTGGACAGATTCAGCACTGCCGCCATGGGCGGAATCTGCAATGCTTCATACGAGAAAGTGTCTTCATCCGCAGGAATGGAGAATGTTGCACGCAGGAAAAAGGCAACCGCCTCTGCAATTGAAGCCGAACGAAGCATATCGGGATATTGCTCGTCTATGTATTTCGTCACTTCCCCGTTGAACGTGCCGACGACGACTTTTTCAAGCATATTGCGTTCGGTCAGAATGCGGTAAAGTTCATCCGTTGCCTTATAGCCGAGTTCGTTGCCGTCTTTGATCTCAATAATATAGGAAAAATCACCCTGCAATTGCAGATAATCCAGTGCGTTCTCCAATGTCAAAGCACGTAAACTTTCGGGAACGGCATCCCCTTGCAGACCTGCATACGGTTTCTTGCCGTCTGCATCGGTAAATCCCTTGCCGAAATTAAGCTTTCGGATCTGCTCATAGGTCAGTTGCGAGATCTTCACATCCTTATAATCCCCACCGAGTACGGATTCAATGTCGGTCATTCTGTCAAGGGTGGAATCATGGCTTAAAATCAGCACGCCGTCTTTGGTGATATGCAGATCGAATTCGTAAATATCCGTTTCAAAGGTTTCACTGTTCATGCATCCTTCAAATGCCAGCAGCGTATTTTCCGGAAAAATGCCGGCCCCCGAACGGTGTGCGGAAACAAGCGTTTTACCCCCTTCGACCATATACGGATTGTCTGATTCATAAACGATCAAAGGATCGCTCGTTTCATGATACACCTGATACAACAACACCAACAGCACGGCGATCACAGTGCCGATCACGATCAGTGCTTTTTTTGATTTTTTCATACCTGCTTTTTGCATAATTTCTTCTCCGATTTTCAATATTTTATTCCCTTGCAGAACATTATAATCTTTTTTTTCTTTTTCGTCAAGATTTCTATCGACAAAACAGTTTCAGAATGCTATAATATCATTAAAATAATACGCAAAGGATTCAATAATATGCAATACAGAAGATTCGGAAAAACAGAAGAAACGGTGTCCGTGCTGGGATTCGGTTGTATGCGTTTCCCCGTAACCGACAAGGAGGACAATGCAAGCATTGACGAAGCAAGAGCCGTTGCAATGCTTCGCGAAGCGATCGACAATGGTCTGAATTACGTTGACACGGCGTTCTTTTATCACAAAGGCATGAGTGAAAGTCTGGTCGGCAATGCACTCAAAGACGGATACAGAGAAAAGGTGTTTGTTGCCACAAAACTGCCGCTGTGGAACGTGGAAAAAACGGAAGATTTTGACACGCTTCTGAACACACAACTCGAACGCCTGCAAACGGATCATATTGACTTTTATCTCCTGCACGCCGTCAACAAGGACAGTTGGGAACAGAAAGTGCTTGCGTTCGGCATTCTTGACAAACTCAGACAGGCAAAAGCAGACGGCAGGATCCGACATATCGGCTTTTCATTCCATGATAATCTGCCCGTTTTCAAAACCGTTGTAGACGGATTTGATGCATGGGAGTTCTGTCAGATTCAATTCAATTATATTGACACGGACTATCAGGCAGGCATTGAGGGCTTGCAATATGCCGCCGATCGCGATCTCGGCATTGTCATCATGGAACCCTTACAGGGCGGTGCACTCGCAAAACCCGACAAGGCAATTCTGGATGTACTTGACGGCAGAAATCCCGTACAGACAGCACTCAACTATATATGGAACTTCCCTGCCGTTTCCGTTATTCTCAGCGGAATGTCCGATGAACAGCAGGTTCGCGACAATCTGCACTACGCAGATCAAAGCAAAGCGGACAACCTTACGGATGCAGATATTGCACTGCTGGCGCAGGCGAAAAAGGCACATGACCGCCTCAATCTCGTTCCCTGCCGTGACTGCAAATACTGCGTACCCTGTCCGCACGGTGTGGAAATTCCCGACATTTTCAAAGCGTGGAATGCCTGTATTGCAAAAGAAAGCCGCCGCGTGCTGCTTGACATTTATCCGGGCATTGAGGACAACGCCGCTCTGTGCAAAAAATGCGGTGAATGTGAAGCCAAATGCCCGCAACACATTTCCATTACTGACAAACTGAAAATGATCCGCGATGCGATGTAATTACAAAAAAGAACGGAACTCCGAAAAAACATCGGAGTTCCTCTTTTTATGCCATGGTTTTCAGCATTTCTGCCGTAACTTCGTATTGTACGTCTTCCCCATTGGAAAGTGCAAGACTTTCGTTGTACATATAATCTGCCATACGCCAGACTTCCTGTCCGAGACTTCCTGCAATATGCGGTGTCATAAAGACATTCGGGAGATACCACAAAGGACTGGTCGGAAGCGGCGGTTCGGGTGTTGTTACATCCAACAGTGCCGTGCGTTGCGGTTTCTGAAGCATTGCAAGGCACAATCCTGCCTGATCGACCTGTGCACCGCGGCCTGTGTTGATGAAGGTTGCATCCACTTTCATGGAGCAGAGCATTTCTTTCGTTATGATCTTCTGCGTTTGCGGATTGTTTGCAAGATGATTCGTAATCACGTCACATTCCTTGAAGATCTCTTGCATGGAACAAAGGTGAATGCCTTCCTTTTCGGCTTCTTCCTGTGTTTTTGTGATGGAAAACAGGTAAATATCACATTCCAGTGTTTTGAGTCTTGCAATAACTTCCGAACCGATCGCACCGTCACCCAAGACTCCGACTTTGAACTTATAGTTTCCGACGGGATCTCTCGCATATTTGGGAAACACCCATGCAAGCGGGCTTTTACGCAGACACTGATAATAGCGTTTATTGGCAAGTATGATCTGTGCAAAGGTAAACTCTGCAACGGGAAGTCCGTTTGCTTTCCATGCACTGAACACACGTACGCCGCATTCCAGAAACGGTTTTGCAAAATACTGCACGGTGCCTGCGGCATAGAAAACGGCTTTTAAGTTCGGAAGATAGGTTTCAATCTCCTCTTTGCTCCATGCCGGCATATTCCACGTGGAAAAAATATATTCAACGTCTTTTGCCTTTTCGGCATTGGTTTTGAGATTGCTTTGGGTCAGCACAAAATCCTGCTCCAATGCATAGGTTTCAGACAATTTTTTGCGTATATAATAAGGATAAACTTCTAATAATTTGCTCTTATTTCCTGCAAAACAGGCTTTCATTTTCTTATCCTCCACTTTTTCTTCTTCTCGGGTTCTTTTACGAAGGAATCATCAAAAAATGCATCTTCGATTATATTGATATCATAATCACGCAAGGAACGCATATACACCTCGGCAATATCAAATCGGACAGGTGTATTTTCTTCAATTTTGGCCACTTTGCAATAGGCTCTTGCCGCACTGACAATACGGCGTTGTTTCTCCGCATCCACAGCTTCCTGCGGTGCAAATGCGGTATCTTCGGATCGCGTTTTTACTTCCACAAACCGCAGATACGTTCCGTCATACACAATGAGATCCAATTCACCGCTGAGCACACGAAAATTGGCTGAACAGATCGTACAGCCTTTTTCACGGTAAGCCTGTGCCACCACCTGCTCACCGCGGTATCCTCTTTTTTGTTCTTCTGTCATACCTTTTTCAAAAATGGGGCTGTTACATTCAGATGCAGGAGGCATTTTCTTCGTCGCGAAGCTGTATATTGATACCGCGAGAGGGCGAAAAAATGACTAAAAAAGCAAAATAACAGCTTTTAAACATTAAAGTTTTTTTATAAATAATAAAAAAAGGTATCATTCAAACGGCGTTTCGATTGTAATAATACCTTCTTTTATATTTTGCTTTTTGGTCTGCGCTAAATGCAACAGTCCCAACAGTCAATCTTATTCGATTGCTTCCAAACGCTGTCTGAAGTTTTCGACGCGTTCTTCACCGTTTTCGCCTGCATAGTCCAGAATGAAAGGCATTGCTGCGTTTACGGAGAAATTGCGGCCGAGTTCAAGAAGCGGATGGTCAAATGCTTCGGGAGCAAGTTCCTTAACGAGTTCCAAAGTCTGAGGATCGTCAAGAAGTTCGCCGATGGTGTTTTCAAAGCTCCATTTACCCATGAGTATATCTCCTTTATAAATGTTATTATATTAAAGAACTGCTTTTGCAGCCTCTAATCCTTTTTCAAGTGCTTTCAGGTTCAGGTCAATGATCGCCTGTTTCTTGGAAGCAAACTTACGTTTGATGCTTTCGGCAAGATCTTCGGGGCTGATGATACCCGTAGCACCTGCAAGAGCACCGAGCATGATAATATTGGCAACTTTAGTATTGCCCAACTCAACGGCAATATCATCCACTGCAAGAGAGATGACTTTGATATCCGTACGGGTGACTTCAGAAGTTACGCGGTTGGAGTTGATAATCAGCAAACCGCCTTCTTTAAGCTGACCGCAGAACTTTTTATAGGACTGTTCGTTCAGACAGATCAGATTGTCACACTTTTTAATCAGCGGAGAAATGATTTCATCGTCATTGATAATGACGGTGCATTTTGCACTGCCGCCGCGCTGTTCGGGACCGTACTCGGGAAGATACGTAACGCTCTTGCCGATTTCGGCAGCAGACTGTGCCAGCATGATACCGGCACTCATGATGCCCTGTCCGCCGGAACCTGAAAATACAGTTGATTTTTTCATTTTACTTCTGCCTCCTTGTCTTTGTAAACACCGGGCTTGAAGTAAGGAATGGTGTTACTGTCCATGTATTCAAGCGTCTGCAAGGGAGCCATGCCCCAGTTTGTGGGACAGTTGATAAGCAATTCGATGAAGGTGAAGCCCTTGCCTGCCAACTGATATTCAAATGCTTTCTTGATGCCTTTTCTTGCTTCATTGACACCCTTGGGGCTGTTGAGTGCATAACGTGCCACGAATGCGGGAGCATCCAGTGTGGAAATCAGTTCACACATCTTCATCGGATAACCCGTGGTCTGCGGATCACGACCCATCTTACAGGTCGTTGCCTTCTGACCGACAAGCGTGGTGGGAGCCATCTGACCGCCCGTCATGCCGTAGGTGGAGTTGTTTGCAAAAATAACGGTGAAGTTTTCACCTCTGTTTGCAGCGGCAATGATCTCGGCAAGACCGATGGATGCAAGGTCGCCGTCACCCTGATAGGCAAATACAAGGCGTTCGGGGCATACGCGTTTGAAACCGGTTGCAACCGCCGGTGCACGGCCGTGTGCGGAACCGAGGTTATCACCTTTCCAGTACAGCAGATTCAACGTGGAACAGCCGACGGGAATGATATGCATGGTGTTGTCCAACTGACCGAGTTCGTCAACGACTTCACCGACGAGTTTGATTGCCATGGAATGCAGACAACCGGGGCAGAATCCGCTGGGAACGGGCAACAAAGACTGCGGACGAGAATAAACTTTAGCCATTATTGTGCACCTCCCGTAATGATCTTCTTGATGGCATCGTATGCTTCTTCATCATTGAACAGCATACCGCCGGAACGGCCGTAATCATAAATGGGAGCGCGCTCCATAACTTCAAGTGCGATATCGGCGTGCATCTGTGCGGGAATTGCAAGTTCGACGTCGATGATACCTTTTACACGGTTATAATCAAGATTGCGAAGGCTCTTTTTGGGGAACGGAAGGAGGGTAATGGGACGGATCATGCCGACCTTGAAGCCTTCTTCACGCAGTTTGAGCATTGCTTCTTTGGCAACTCTTGCGGAAATACCGTAAGCAACGATCACAAATTCCGCATCGTCAAGGAAAAGTTCTTCGACCTGCACGTCGTTTTCTTCCCATGATTTGAGAAGCTGTCCTCTCGCGGCATTTTCTTTTTCAAGCACGAATTCCGGATAAACGGGAGAAAGGCCCTTGCCTGCTCTCTTTTCATCCGCAAAACGGCTCATGTTCCATGCCTTTGTTTTCTTTCTGTCGGGTTCTACCATTTCGGGCAGTTCAACCAATTCCATGATCGCACCGAGACAGCCGTCCATGAGAAGCAAAACGGGATTGCGGTCACGTTCAGCGTAATCAAAAGAACGGTATGTAAGATCCACCGCTTCCTGCAAAGTGGAGGGGGCAAAGCACATCAGACGGAAACCGCCGTGACCGAGTGCTTTCGTCATCTGATAATAATCGCACTGTGCGGGCTGAATGGAGCCGAGACCCGGGCCGCCACGGGAAACGTTGACGATCAGTGCGGGGAGTTTCGTGCTGGAGAGGTAAGAAATACCTTCACTCTTCAAGCTGATACCGGGGCCGGAAGAACTTGTCATGGAACGAACACCGGCAGCGGCGGCACCGTAAACCATGCTGACGGAAGCAACTTCGCTTTCGCCCTGCACGAATACGCCGTCCACTTCGGGCATTCTGGAGGACATATACTCCGGAATTTCATTTTGGGGTGTAATAGGATAACCTGCGAAAAACCGACAGCCGGCTCTGACAGCGGCTTCAGCAACGGCTTCGCAGCCCTTCATAAGCACTTTTGCCATTGTAATACTTCCTTTCTGTCCGTTTTATTCGCCTTTTGTAACTTCAATTGCCGCTTCGGGGCACATGGTTGCACAGATGCCGCAGGCAATGCATTTTTCGGGATCCGTAACAACAGGATTGAAATGACCTTTTCTGCTGCGTACCGTACCCATTTCAAGGATCTTTTTCGGACAGAACTTTACACAATAAGCGCAACCTTTACAAAACAGGGCGCTGATTTGCACGGTATTCAAAATTATATCATCCTTTCAATGTAAACACATTAAGCGATTCTGACGCCGTCCTTGATCTTAAAGCCCATGCCGTATTTCGGAATGGAAACGGTAGCGTTCATTGTATCGCCTTCAAAGGTGCAGGTAACTTCTGCAATAATCTCTTTGCCGGGGATGATGCCGCGGATCGCACCCTTACCTGCAAGGGTATCTTCACCGACTTCATTTACTTCAAGAACGTTGATCTTGACCATAGCGAGTTTGCCGGGAAGTTTGAAATCAAAGTCGTATTCGCCGTTATTGTCGATTACTTCTACTTCAACGTCACCTTCGAAGAGTCTGGCTTTTACATAGCCTTTCCATTTGCCGATACCAATCATTGTTTATACCTTCTTTCAAAGAAATAATTAAATAATATGATATTTGCCTTCATAGTTTGCAAGAATATTTGCATCTTTGGTTTCTTCCTGCAGTTTCATGAAGTCAATTTTCATAAGCGGAGTTTCGGGAAGTGCATCCATAACGACAAATTCCTTGGGCATGGAGAACTTCGAGAAGTTTTTGTCGATCAGTTCAATGATCTGCTTCTTGTATTCCTGTTCGTCTCCCTTTTCACGGAAGGTTAAGAACAGACGGATGATCATCTTGCCGTCCTTGAAGCCCTTGACCGCACAACTGTCTTTGATGAAAGGCAGATCTTCAAGTGTCTTTTCAATATCACCGGGATATACGTTATAACCGGAAATGATGATAACTCTCTTTTTGCGGCCCGAGAAGAAGTAATAACCGTCATCGTCACGGTAACCCAGGTCACCCGAACAAACCCATTTCACACCGTCGGCATCCGTATAAAGTCCGGCATCTTCCGGACCGTCTTTCGTAAGATAGCCCTGCATGATGGTGGGACCGGAAATACAGAATTCACCAACCGTACCGTTGGGAACGATGTTGTGATCGTCATCCATCAGTTCAATGCGGACACCTTCCAAAGCACGGCCGATGGAACCTTTACGGTAATCGGTATTGGTGTTGGTGCAACAAACGGAACCGATCTCGGTCAGACCGTAGCCCTGACGAAGACGGGCAACGGAGCCCCATTTTTCAAAATATGTATTGAATTCATCCAGGAATGCATCGGATGCATCGTCACCGCCGCAGAACATAAGACGGATATTCTTGATCCACTCACCGTCAAAATCCTTGTGTGCCATCAGTTTCTTGAACATAACGGGGATTCCGCCGAAACCGACGACATTGTATTTACGGCAGAGTTTGAGGAACAAACCAGCATCAAACTGCATCATGGGAATGATACGAGCGGAATTGCACATAGCCATGTGCATGGCAATAACAAGACCGAAGCAATGGAAGATCGGAAGCACGACGACTTCGCATTCTTCACCGGGAACATGAATTTCATCGATCTTGGAAACGCGGCAGGTCAGTTCGTTGATCGCACGGTTCGTCAGTTTGATGGTCTTGCTCTTACCGGTGGTACCGCCGCCGTTCAGATATACGGCAATATCGTCAGCATTGCCGCAAACACCTTCCTTGACGGGATACTTATGAATAATATCTCTCCAGTAAACGGCGTTGTTCAACTTGAGTTTCAATTTCTTCAAGGCACCTTCGGCAATACGAAGTCCCTTGGTTTTAAGGGGAGCAGCATAGGAAGATTTGCTACAGACGAGCACGGGAAGTCCGAGATCGTTAATGGTATCAACAAGACCGTCACCGATTGCAGTCAGCAGGTCAAGCACCATAAGTCCTTTGGATCCGACTTCATCAACCGTTGCTCTGAGAACTTCCGCAGGCTGAAGCGGATGAATGAAGTTGGCAATGACGCCGATCTTGTTCATGGCATAGAACGCCGCAAAAGCTTCGGGAGTATTGGGCATGAACACGGAATAAACGTCACCGGGTTTCAAGCCGAGTTCTTCGGTGAAATAAGCGGCAAGACCGTCGATCTCACGCAGATATTCGCTTCTCGTGAGGATCTTGTCCATGTGTTGCATCATGTTGAAGTCACCGTAAATTTCGGTATTGATCTTCAGATACTCATAGCAGTTGTAGTTTTGAACATCCTTAAGCATAATTCTTTTCTTCCCTTCAAGATTATTATAAACTAAAATTTATAAAACATTATAATTGGGGGCTCAATAAGTAATTGTCCAGGTTTCGTCCAGATAGCCTTCAATGGTAACGTCAGCAGACATGAATCCCATTTTACCGCCGCCCTTACCGTTCAACGGCATATTTTCATGATATTTTACGACACGTCCCTGTGCATCCACGGTGATATCGATCGTTGCACCTTCATAATTAAAATCGGCTGCAGTGACGGTGATCGGAAGATCAAGAGAAGTAAGATCAAAACAATCCATTGCATTGCCGTGATGATACGGTGTTGCATTTTCCAAACTCGTACTTTCGGGTTTGAGTTTAATGGTATACGTCGTATTCACACCGTCGGTTGTGCTTGTGAGGGATTCGATACCGTCCGTCATAAGAGTGAAATCCTTATCCGTAGGCGGGATCGCCGTCATTGCGGACACGGGTTTGTTTTCTTCGGGATCGGTTGCAGTGCCGTTTACAAATGTAAATGTATACTGTTCGGTACCGGTCATACCTTCAATAACACCGTTGATAATACTTGTAAAAGCAGGCAATGAACAATCGGTCAATGAAATTCTGATATCCTGATCCTTGACTGCGGTAAAGTTCTGTGTTTTTCGCATGGTATTGACCGCATTGTTCAGGTATGTAAGCGTTTCCTGATTATTGCCGACTCCTGCGGGTGCACCGCCTTGCGGCTGAACAGCCGCATCGGTTGAAGGCGTAACAACAGCAGCATCGGTTGACGGAACCGGATTGTTGACAACGGGAGCCGTGGTGTTGACAACAGGATTGGTTACAACAGGCTCTGCCGTGCCGGAATTGATATGAATGTCAACCTGATTGGACAACTGTGTGGACGGTTGTGCCTGACCGCTCTGTGCACTCTGCGTTGTCAGTGTATCATTCAGCACCAGAAGCGTTTCGGAAAAACGCTGATTGCCGTTTCTGACAAACAAGGACAAAGAAACAATGACTACAATGGATACGATCGCTGTGATTGCATATTTCATGGAATCTTTCAAAATTATAACTTCCTTATTAATAATTTGTTTTTAATTATAACACATTTGTCAAAAAAAGCAATGTACAATTTGTTAATACTTGTAATTTTTTTTATAAATGTTTGTGTTTTATAAAAAAAATTAAACTTGTAAAGGTTATTCACTTATGATAAGATATACAAAAAAGGAGAGTTTTACCATTCTTACAAAACAAACGGAGGAAACAAATATGTCTGTTTTTGAAATTCGCGAAGATGCTTTTTATTTTGACAAAGAGCCCATCCAGATCCTTTCGGGTGCCATCCACTATTTCCGCATTCTGCCGCAGTATTGGGAAAACCGCCTGCGTAAACTTGCCGCCTGCGGCTTGAATACGGTGGAAACCTACGTACCGTGGAATCTGCACGAACTGCACGAAAACGAGTTTGATTTTTCGGGCATTCTCGATATTGAAAAATTCCTTGAAACAGCACACAGTCTGGGCTTAAAAGCCATCGTTCGTCCCAGCCCTTATATCTGTGCGGAATGGGAGTTCGGCGGTCTGCCTGCATGGATCTTAAAAACCGGCTGTGCATTGCGTTGTTCCGATTCCGTTTTTCTTGAAAAAGTCGGCCGTTATTACGACGCACTGATTCCCAGAATTGCCCGCTTGCAGTGCACAAAAGGCGGTCCCGTGATTGCAATGCAGATCGAAAATGAATACGGAAGTTACGGAAATGACAAAAATTATCTCAACTTCCTTGCAGACAAAATGCGAGAAAACGGCATTGACGTTCCCCTGTTCACCTCCGACGGTGACTGCGATCTGATGCTGACGGGCGGTACGTTGCCCGAAGTATTCAAGACCGTCAACTTCGGCTCCGATCCGAAATCCCGTTTTGAATGCCTTCGCCGCTATCAACCCACAAAACCGCTGATGTGCACCGAATTCTGCAACGGTTGGTTTGACCACTGGTTTGAAGAACACCACACCCGCACGGATGACGATACCGCAGATTGCTTCAAAGAAATGCTCGATATGGGTGCTTCGGTCAATTTCTATATGTTCCACGGCGGCACGAATTTCGGTTTCACGGCAGGGGCAAACTGTCCGCACTATATGGATTATCAACCGACCGTCACCAGTTACGACTACGATTGTCTTTTAAGTGAAGAAGGCTATATTACGGACAAATACCTCGCCTGCAAAAAAGTGCTCGAAGACAGAGGTATTAAGAGTGATATTACATTTGAACCCGATCAGCCGCCCGTAAACTTCGGCACGGTTAAATTTACGCAAGCGGCTCCCCTTCTGTCGCAGCTTGACAATCTGGGCATCCGACATAAAAGCCCCACGGTCAAATCCATGGAAGACCTCGGGCAAAATTTCGGTGTGATCTATTACAAAACAACGGTTGCCAAAGTCGGTCAACATCCCATCTTCATGCGCGATGTACACGACAGAGCACAGGTTTGGATCAACGGCGATTTCATCGGCACGGTATGGAGAAACGACGATCCGAATGCCATTCTTGCAAACTTCGACCAAAAAGAAAACACCCTCGAAATTCTTGTGGAAGCCATGGGGCGAACCAATTACGGTCCGTGGCTTGCAGACAGAAAAGGAATCACACAGGATATTTCCGTCGGTCAGCAATTCCAGTTCGGTTGGGACGTTGTCTGCATGGAACTGGACGATATTTCAAAAGCACAATTGCAGGACGTAACCGAAGAATCCTGTAAAGAGCCGACACTTGTACGCGGTTACATCGATATAGACGTTCCTGCCGACACCTATTTCAAGGGCGATTTCCTGCATAAAGGCATCGTCTGGGTAAACGGTTTCAACATCGGCCGTTACTGGAACGATGCAGGTCCGCAGAAAACGCTGTTCATTCCGGAAGGTTTGCTGAAAAAAGGATGCAACGAGATCACCGTGCTTGAGTTTGACAGTATTGACAAGATGCAGATCGAACTGACCGACGTAAGAGATCTCGGCTGACCGTTACATACAAAAAAACACACAGCGGATGCGATCAAACAGGATCACATCCGCTGTTCATATTCAGTTCGAGTTAACCGATATCCGTTCTGCTTCTGTCTTTGAATTCGGCAAGACGGATCTCGTACGCTTTCATGCTTACATCCTCAAAAGGAAGCGTGACGTCCGCACCCGCACTTTTCAAAAAGAACTTTGTAAAAACAGGATTCATAACCAGAATCGGCCCGACAACATAGGTCGCATACAGATTATTCTTATGAATGCCCTCAAACACTGCACCCGGACAAATACCGGTACCGCGTTCCACTCGGATAAAACCGTATTCTTCGGGCAGATCGTACGTGTGACCGAACTGTGTCTTAAATCCCACAATATCACATCCGCAGGCGTTTCCGAGCAAAGAACAGAAAAACCGCTTATTCATTACAAGTTCGGCATGACACTCGAACAAACCGAGTGCCTTGTACGTATTTTCGGTCTTTCCGTCCACTTCAATCACATGAATATGCGTTCCGAGCATATCCACACTGTTACCCGTAAACAGAATGTGCACACCTTGCTCAATAAGTTGTGCAAGGCGGTCACGGTACGGCATGAGTGCTTCAATGGCCCGCAACTGATTACGCTCACTCATGGCACCCATGTAGATAATATCGGGTGTATGTTCTGCAAAATACGGCGTATCATGCAGATTCGTGCAAATAAATTCGGCATCGGGAAGACAGCGACGCAGATATTCCGCATTGAATTCATCACCGAACAGATAGGCTTTTTCAAAAAGAATTTCTACCGTCATTTGCTTTCCCTCCCGTATATTTGCATTTTTTCTTCAAGAGCCTTACGCAATTTCAACTGGTCGTCATACATAAACAGTTCATACAGCATGATAAAGGTCGGTGCCTTGCTGAAATCGGCAATATTGACGATATCCGCAGGATCGCGGAACGTGGTCATGCGTTCCGCAGGCACACCTGCCAGCAACAGGCGGTATTTCACGTCTTCCGAACGGAAACCTGCGATATAAATATGCTTTACGGAATCATCCGCAAGACGTTCAAGATCCGCTTCATAATACCACATCAGATACTCCGAACCCGATTTGATGTCGTATATATCATCCAGGAACATAAAGACGGATTTGTCGCCTTCAATCTGCTTTACATAGTTACAGACAACCGAACAGGCAACAGGATTCTTTCCTTTCAGCATGTGGCTGATGAAATTGATTCCGCCGATCTGTTTTTCATAGTAACGCGATTCCGTTACCTTGATATTTTTGAAAGAATCGGCATTCTGTTCAGGCTTCAGACCGAGTTCAAGCAACAAAGAAACAGCGGCAATTTCATTATATATATTGAACGTACTTGCCTGGATAAGCGGATATGCGTGGGCAACACCGTTATGGGTAACGTACATTTCGTTCTTCTCTCTGTCGACGGCGGTAACAACATGATCCGCAGACGGATTTTTAAGCCCGCAGACGGGACAGGAAAACTGTCCGATATGATGATAACGGCGGAATCCGAATTCCGTATCCGCACCGCAAACAGGGCAATACCCTGCATCGTTGATAATATTGCGTTCACCCGTAATCTCTCCGTCAAGCGGCAGAATACTGAAATGAACGCGGCGGTTGTTTCCGTTGATACACACGCGGGAACCGATAATGTCATCCGCATTCAGGATCAGCACCGTATCGTCGGGTACTGCGGAAGTAATGATATCGGAAATATAATCAGGATGTGCATTGCGTTGACAGGAATCACGGAACAGATCGACCACGATCAGATAATCGGGATGAATGTTCTTGAAAATACGAGGTGTACTGCGTTCATCCACTTCCAGCACGCAATCGTCGTATTTGCTGCGGTTGAAAATGCTGACGCCGCGTGTAAGCGTGACCGCAATGCCGTTTTCGGTGTTGGAACCGAACTTATTATCCAATACCGTATAACCGTTGGAACGCAGAGCATCCTCCAAAAGATTGCAGACGGTGGATTTGCCGTTCGTACCCGTTACGCAAAGAATGTGTTTCGGTTTTTTCAGATAATGGATATAGTTGGGACAAAAATGCAAGGCAATACGTCCAGGTGTGTGCGAAGCACGTCTGCCCAGCAACCGCAAAGCCGCATAAGATGCTTTGCACAGAATGAATGCAAAAATAAATCGTAACATTTTTCTTCTCCTCGTAAAACTTTTGCACTTGTGTTTGCAAATATGAATTTTATCATATATCAATTCATAATGCAAGTTTTTTTACAGACAAAAACGCACAGACCGCAAAGCCTGTGCGTTTACCGTTAATGCGATATTAAAATCCCGGCGACAAGGGTTGCCTTTTCAAGAATCGCCGTTTGCACCGCTTGCTTGTCGGTATCGGGAGCAAAGACGGTTTCCTGCAGTTCAAAAGCTATGTACCGCCCCGCATTTTGCAGTTGTTTTTCAATTATTTCAACACTGTGGAGCCCCGATCTTCCTGCCGACAGCAACAAAACCGCCGTTCGGTTTTTCTTTTTGAAGATATCCTCTTTTCGAACTTCCACGGCTTCATAGTAACGCTGAAAACGGTCAAGAAGTGCCTTGACGGGAGCCGGCACGGAATAATTATATACGGGCAAAGCCCACACGAGAACATCCGCATCCCGCAAAAGTGCATCCGTTTCATCCAGATCGGAAAAACGGCAACAATCCGACGTTGCACAATCGGAACACGCAATGCAAGGCATCGGGAGCAAGGAATACAAATCCACCTGCACACACTGCACGCTTTCCGTAAGTCCCCGTTTGAATGCATCGATCAGTTGTGCGGTAGTTCCGTTTTCACGGGGTGAACCGTTTAATATCAGAATGTTCATTACCAACCCAACTTTTTAAGAAACTCTCTGCTCAACTGTGCACATTGCAGTTCGGTGTGACCTGCATCGGGCTGATCCTGTTCGACAACAACCCACTGTGCTCCTGCTTTTACAGCCGCATCCAGAATGGCGGGCATATCCTGCACACCGCTGCCGACAGGCTTGAAACTGAAGGCTTCTTCGGCAGCCTGTTCCTCATTGTCGTCAATACCGATGAGTGCGTAGAGTTTCTGCGGTTTTTCCTTGCCCTGCATGACAAAGTCTTTCAGGTGCACGACGGGTGCTCTGCCGCTGTATTTCAGCACATACGAAGCGGGATCTTCACCGCCGACGTTCACCCAGCAGGTATCCAGTTCCGTAGCAAGAAGATCGGCACTGACGGTTTCGTACATCACGTCAAGACCGTATTTTTCACCGAGTTTCACAAACTCAAAATCATGGTTATGATACAGCAGTTTCATGCCCTGTTTGTTACATTCTGCACCGATAAGAGCCATTTCTTCCAGTGTTTTTTCAAAATCCGCAAATCCCGGTCTGCGTTCTTCGGGCAGATACGGAACGACGATATAACCGCAACCGATTTCTTTATACGTAGCGATCACACCTGCGGGATCCGCAAGCAGATCATCCAGCGGCACGTGTGCGGAAACGGCCTGCACACCTGCATCTGCACAGATCTGTTTTACTTCCTGTGCGGTTTTGCCGAACAGACCTGCAAATTCAACGCCCTGATAACCGAGTTGAGCAACCTTGCGTACGGTAGCGGCAAAATCCTTTTCCATTTCATTTCTGACTGAGTATAATTGCAAAGCAACAGGTAAAGACATAAGAACCTCCTGTGTTTTTTCTTTTAATATACCACATCCTGTTTTATTTTGCAATCATTACTTATGTTTTGAGATCATTTCCGACAACACCTGACCGCACAGATGTGCCGCATACAGAGCTTCATCCAATGTATTGGCATCACTGCCGATCTCAAGCAACAAGGAATTTTTCATAACATCCATATTGTATTTACGCTGACAGAAATAGATCGGCCGCATCAATCCTTCAAACATTTCACTTGCCGTATTCTGCAATTCAAGTGCAAAACGAAGATTAAATTCCCAATCCGGAAAATCGGTGATCTGTCCTTCTTCGGCACCGCTGATAATCATGATCTGTGCCGCTTTTTTACCGTCGATTTCCGCAACGGGTTTTCCGCGGCTCGTATCCGAATAATAAAATGCATCCCTGTGCACGTCCAGTACGATCTGCACGGAAGGATACTGTTCAAGCAAAGCAAGAATGCCTTCACGTGAGCGTGCATAAGCACCGTTGTACTGCGTATCGTACACGGTTTTATCGTGTATGACGGAAATTCCTGCAGATGCAAGCACGTCTGCAATTTCCTCTCCGATACGCACGATATTGCGGTCTTCCATTTGAGAATGCGTTTCAAAGGAATCCCAGAACACACCGTTATCGGCAAGAAGATAACTTTCGCTTGTATGCGTATGGTAGATCAGAACCAAAGGTTCAGCCGCATCAAAAGGCTCCAACTGCATCCCGTCGGATAAAAGTTTTTCAAAATCGGGAGATTTCGTTGCTGTTGCATTGCGAACGGCGGCATTTTGTGCCCAATCGGTAGCACCCGATCGGCTGAAATCATCCTCTACCACGGTTCCGTCCGTTTCCGTATCTGCAAAAACGGCAAGATAATCCGCCTGCATATCGGTCACATCCTGCGGCGTACGATACCGGGATTGCGTTTTTTCATGCAACGTCTGCTCAAACCGTTCAACGGTCTGTTCCTGCGAAATCACGTCGTTAACAACTTCCGTCGACGCCTCCGCGACTGTTTTCTCCGAACGGTTCTCCTGCGGTGCTTCTTCCGCATAATAAAATACCGCCATCACTGTTTGCAGAAACCCCTCCGCATTTCCGCTTATAAAAACGTGTGCAACCACCAACGGGATCAACACACAGATCATACCGTATGCCAAACGGATAAAAAAACGAAATATCTTGTCCTTTTCGTGTTGCCGCATCATAATTCCTCCCTTGCAAAATTATATGGAGAAAAGAAATATATTATGACGGCAATTGCGTTACGTTAATGCCAGAACTTCTTCTGCCGTCAACGATTTTTGCAAAGCACAGTTGATGGCCAGTGACAGCAGTTTTGACGCAGAATCAATGACGGCATCCGCATCCCGCGGACTGAGCATCGTTTCCGAGATCTCCGAATGCGTCTGAAAGGACTCGTTTCCCGTCAGATCGCGTACCAGACTCAACGCATCCACTACCGTCGGTACCCCCAAAGCAATGACGGGTACGCCCGTCGTGTGTTCACTGATCTCTTTTCGGTGATTACCGACGCCGGATCCGGGAAAAATACCCGTATCACACAATTGAACGGTGCGTGCAAGACGTTTTGCACTTTTTGCCGCCAATGCATCAACCGTAATAATAACGGAAGGCTTGATTTTTTGTGCGACGGCTGTTATAATTTCTGCGGCTTCAATGCCCGTACACCCGAGCACTCCCGGAATGAGCACCGAAACACAACGAAGATCACCAAGCCCCGCACTTTGCCGCAACTGTGCATCTATGTGTCTGGTAGCAAGCACCTTGTTTGCACATTGAGGTCCCAGAGCATCGGCGGTTATGGCGGCATTGCCGAGTCCTACCATCAAAGCGGAACCGTTTGCGGGTATCATTGAACGCAAAACTTCCACAAGTGCATTCAGACGTCCGTCCGTCAATTCACTGCTTTTTGTAAACGGCGGTACTTCGATCGTAATATAGGTACCTTTTTTTTTGCCGATGGCTTCTTCCCCCGCACGGTCGGTCACTTTGATTTCCGATATCCGCGTACCGCACAATTCGTATTCTCTCTGCAATACCCCCTCAATATGCTGTGTTCCCAGCATTTGCGTACGCTCCAAAGCAAGATCGGTCCTGAACAACACGATACATTTCCCCTTTCTGCTTCTTCATTTTTGTCTTTTCTGCATTTTTGTATGCAAAAAATTAAAAAAACGAAAAAAAAGGTATTGCATTTTTTGTTTATTCGTGGTAACATTATCGAGTGTAAAACAAGTGTAATCAGTAAGGAGGTGCAATTCCGATGCCCAACATTAAGTCCGCAAAGAAACGCGTTCTTGTCAACAAGACCAAGCAGGCTCGTAATAAGTCCGCTAACTCTGCGCTCAAGACTGCCATCAAGAAGGCAAACGTTGCTCTTGAAAGCAATGCAGCTGACAAGGAGGCTGTTGTTGTTGCAGCTATCAAAAAGATCGACCAGGCTGCTGCCAAAGGTCTGATCCACAAGAACAACGCTGCTCGCAAAAAGTCTGCTCTTGCCAAGAAACTCAACGGTTAAGTTTTCTTTTTCCGGTCTGGGTACGGCGTTCTACATATTTTTCTGAAAGGACGGTTAAACTCATGAACAAAACCCTTAAAATCATTGCTATCGTGCTTGCTATCGTTGCTGCTATCGCCGCAATTTATGTCATTGTTACGAAAGTAATCAAGAAAAACCAGAACACTTCGGAAGAAAATTACGTTTCTTGCTCCTGCGAAGAAGAATTTGCTTCGGAAGCAATAGCGTAAAACGCTGTCGAACAAAGAGTATGCGGTCATTCGTCAGAGTGACCGTTTTCTCTATTTAAATCAAACAGAGGGAAACAGATCTTTTGTCTGCTTCCCTCGTATTTTTTATTCAGCTTCGATCGGCACGCTCAACCCACTGAATTGTTCTGCGTCGTGTCGGGTACGATCTCATACATGATAATATCACGCTGTTGCGTGGTGGGTTCCTGCGTCGCAACTTCAGTTCCCACAACCTGTTCGGAAACAGGTTCTCTTTCAATAAACGGCAAAACTTCCGCAATTTCACCGGCAGCATCATTGAGATCCATTCCGTCGAGTTCCGTTTCGAATTTTATCTGTTCATTTTTGACCTTGATAAAATAGGCGGTTTGAGTCGGGAAAATATCAATATCGTTCGGTTGAACGGAACTGATCTGCTCTCCCGTGTATTTTCCTTCTTTTGTCAACAGCACGCGGACGTAAGCGGCAATCACTACGGGATCCAGTGAAAGATGATTCATAAGCGCAACAGCCGTGGTCTTACAGTCATTTTTCAGATCATAATAATACATATCGTACGCATACATACCGCCCGAATGCAGCATAACGGTTGCAGAAGCGGTACGAACAACGGCAAATGCATCATCTTCATAAACTGAATAGGTAAATCCGTATGCAAGTCCGCTGTCACTATCGGCGGCAAGTTCAGCATCCGCCAGATACTCATTATATTCCGCTTCAATTTCCGCATTCAACTGCACAGCGTCCTCCCCGTCACAGTTGAAAGCGGGACAATTGAATTGTCCGCTGTAAAACGTACAGTCACCCGCACAAACGGAACATTTATACAAATATTCATCCTGATGAACGGAGATGATTGCTTGCCGACTGCCCGTATCGCCGTTTTCGGCATTGCCCGTATCTGAATTTTTCCCGCAGGATGCGAACGAAACAACAATGACCAGACACAAAATGATACTGATTGCTTTTTTCACTACTTCCCCTCCCGGTTAATTATTACAGAACCATTATAGCCGTTCTGTCGACATTAGTCAATGTTTGTCGTGACAAGATTGCGGAAATTTTTCGGTTGACAATTTGATGTATTTTCTTTATAATGAAATTTAAGGAAATGAAAGGAGTAATCTCTATGAAAAAGTTTTCCAGAAAATTGATTGCAATCCTTCTGTGTGCAATGATGATCTTCCCGATGTCGGGTGTCGTTGCAAACGCGGAAGACGGTCTTGTAACCGTTGCAACTCCGCAGATGCGTTTGGTTGAAAGAGTTGTAAGCGGCGTTATGAACATCGTAATCGGTGCACTGGGTACGTTCTTTACCCACATCGGCCTTGACACTTATGATGAATTTATGGAAGCGGAACATCCGTATTTCTATGAAGGTACGGACGGAACCGTCAGCGGAAACGGATGGAAACTCGGTTACGCAACCACAAGTTACATTCCCTCTCAGTGGCGCAGAAATGCCGCAGGCGAAGAAGATCCCAACGGCTATTGCCTGAACAAAGATTACTACTTCGGCGGTTATTTCACAGCAAAGGTCAATCATATTTATGATGACCAGTGCATCAATCTCGTTGTTATGTCCTGCGGCACCGACAGCAACAACAACGGTGTCGAAGATATTCTGATCATGGCATCCATCGACGGCATCGGCATCTGCAATCAGGACGTTCTCGCCGTTCGTGAAGCATCCGTTAATAAACTGGCAGAATACGGTGTTGAAAACAGCGACATCATCGGCTTCAACATGATTGCTACCCATGCACATTCCGTTATTGACCCGCAGGGTATGGGACTTGACATCATCGGCAAACTTTTCCTTTCCCGCATTACTATCAAAAGAGACAGATCCATTGAACCCGAACTGCTTGAATCCATCATCGCAAACGCCTCCGATGCGGCTGTTGAAGCCTACACCGGCATGGAAGACGGCGAACTGTATTTCTATGAAACGGTAGACCTTCTTGCAGACGGCGAAGGTTATGACTTTGTAAGAGACAAGCGTAATTTCGGTCAGGACGTTCAGAACAAAGCCGGTTGCTTCCTCTTTGAATCAACAAGCGGCGAAAAGACCATCATGGCAAACCTTGCAACCCATCCCACAAAAGCAGGAAGAAGCAGTGAACGTGTCTGTGCAGACTTCCCCTACTACGTTGCTCTCGCTCTTAAAGAAATGGGTTATAACTTCCTTTATATGCAGGGTGCACAGGGCTCTGTTGCACTTGAACTGGATACATCCGCAAACGGCAGAGATTGGGCAACCGAAAACGCTCTCTCCTATGAAGATTGGGTAGCACGTTACGGTCAGGAATATGCCGACAATAACTTCAGCGAAGAATCCGGCGATTATTTTGAGATCCGTGCAGGTGCCTACACGTTTGCTGAACTTCTTGTTGAATGTTCCGAATACAAACAGCCCGTTGCCGCTTCACTTGACGTAGAGATGGCTTACATGGCAATGCCGCTTGATTACGGTCTGCTGTATGCCGCAGGTGTTTCCCAGCTTCTCGGCTTCAACTGTGTAAGATACAAAGGCACACAGACCGGTTATGCGATCATGACTGAGATCGGTGCCATTACGATCGGCAATGACGTGACCCTGCTTTGCACCCCGGGCGAAACCTTCCCCGCAATCCCCTACGGCGTCGAAGAAGGCTACACGGGTGAAAAACTCTGGACAGGTCCCACATCCTGGTCCGGCGAAGATTGGCAGTACAAGGCACTCGATGAATATGTACGCATTGCAAAAGGCGACGAAGATCACGTCGTTCTTTGCCTCGGTCTTACAAACGATGCACTCGGTTACATCCTTCCCGACACGGATTGCAGTCATATGTGCGTAGACTGGTTCTACGGTTCCCACTATGAAGAACTGTTGACTTGCTCAAAATATGCAGGTTCTGCCCTTGCACAGGGATTCGTGGATCTGTTGGACGTTGAACAATAAGTTCTCGGATTTATAATGAAACAACGGGGCTGTTGCTTTTGCGACAGCCCCGTTTGGTATGAAAATCATAAACGATGGGAATATTGACTATATATTGAATGTAATTTTTGTCAGATACTTAAATTTTTTACATAATCTTTTAGCATTTTTAATAATTTGTTAAAGAAAGTCTTGTACAAATGATACAAACAATTATATTCTTTGAAACGGATGGATACCATGAAACAAATACTGAAAAAAGGTTTTTGTATTTTATTGACCGCACTGTTGGTTTTTGCACCTTTCGGCGTGTCTTTGCAGGCATCGGCATCAACGGAGTTTGCATATCCGGACGGAGTAAGTGCCGAAAAAGCCGAACAGATCATAAACAAAACAGATACTCTGCTCTTGCGTGCCGTCAATAAAATGACAGAAAAAACACTTGCGGAAAACGTAATGCCGATGCTGTATGAAAGCAATCTGCTCAGCAGTGTAACAGTCGGTATTTATTCCGCATTGTCTGCACCCGAAATGGCGGAAATGCTGAACACCTTGCAGATTCACATCACCCCTGCCGATCTTTCCGCAGTTCTTTTTGCATATCCGCAGGTATCCGCCGCCCTTGCAAACACATCGGATTGGAGTTCGGCAGATCTGAGCAACGTTTCATGGGATATCAAGGGAAAAACCGCATTTGCCGCGGCGTTCGGAACGGTTCTTTCACCTCTCCACACCTTTTTGCAGTTTTTACTTTGTGAAGGCAGTTTCAACATCGTCGGAAAACTGATAAAAATAAGCGGCGGCAACGGCTATGAGACCGCCGTGATTCCGCTTTACAATGCTTTCGGGTGCACCGATTATATTTCCTACGGTGAATTCAAAGCACAGGCAGAAGCCAACACGCAATCGATAGGAGCCAATCTGATCCTTCCGCTTCTGGATTACATTGAAAGCATTTTGGATGCACCCATTGATAATCTGTGTGCCGCAGTACCGAATCTTGCTTATTTTATCAACAATGACGGATTTGAAAAAACAATTGAAACGCTGATGATCCCCGTCAATGAACTCGCCGCAAAACTGGAAAAGATCCCCGTACTCAACTCATTTTTGTCTGACAGTGCTTTTTCAGGATTGAGCGAGGATTTCGCAGGCAATCTCATTCCCGATATGAACACCATGCTTGCCGACACCGGCATTGCATTGCCCGAAATCGATTGGGAATTGCTTGCATCCTGCGGTACGGTTTCGGGTGACAAAGTCACGGCAAACAAAGGCAAAACCTTCATTGTGGTTTTCCGTTGGCTGTGGGAAGTTCTGCAGAACAACGCAGATGCAATGATGAATATGCTGACCGCTGAAAAACAACCGTCTGCACCCGGAACGGAATTTGACATTTCCGCGATAACGGATGCCTTTTTACAGGATGATGCAGACACGGTTCTGCGTGCACTCGCCTTTATGCTCAACCCTGAAACACAGCCGTCGGATCTTTATTGGAGTTACAGTGAAATTCAGACATCTTCGTTTGCCTTCACTCAATCCATGCCGCGTGAGAATTATGCAAAAATGACCGAAGGTTTTGACAACCTGCTGGGTGCATTGCTTGCAGAATCCCTCGGCAGCACTTCCCTTACACAAGCCGTCCGCGGTGCTCTGTACACAAACAACAACGTAACGCTTGTTGCAAAAACGGTATACGGATTGCTGTGCGGTGATCAGATGCAGGGAATTGCCGCATTGCTGGACATTGAATGTGAAATTGCCGACTTTGCAAATTCCCTGACGGAAGAAAAATACAAAACGACCGTCGGCATCCTCAACCGATATGCAACATGGGAAGAACTCCCCGACGACGTTGTTTCATGGGGCTTTACGGACGGTGACCGCGACGGTTTCATTGACACCTGTGCCCTTGTGTTGCAACCGCTTGAACCCTTCCTGCAATTTGCATTGGCAGGAAAAGATTTTGTTTTGCTTGACAGTATCACCATTCGCGGCGGAAACGGATATAACAATGCGATCATTCCGTTATTTGAAGCCTTGGGTGTACCCGCTGAAACATATAAAACTTTTGTACAGTTCAGCGAAGATCTTTCCGTTTCTTCCATGCTCAGCAACATTCTCTCACCCTTGCTTATGCACGTTGAGAATATTTGCGAATCCCCGGTCACCTATCTTACTCAGCAACTGCCCACCATTGCCTATTTTATTTCCGACGGCGGCTTGCAGAAAATGCTTTACGGTCTGTCTGTACCGATTTTAGAATTCATTGCAGGCTCAGGTTTGTCGGTTGATATCTTATCGTTGATTGAAGAAATTGCCGCATTCGATCTGACATTCGGCGAAGAACAAGTCAACAAGCTGCTATCCGACATGAAATCCGCAGAGGGTGAAACCGCACTTGCAATTCCTCCCGTTCCCGCACTGACAACACTGGCTTCGCTCGGCACTTTGACCGAACACGAAAGCAAACGCACGTGGAAAGGCAGCAAAGCCACCTATAAAACCGTGGAAGCGGATACGGAAAGCGTAATGGCATATCTTGTGGATTTCATCGTATCATTCATGCAGATGCCCGAAAACAGCAATATGCTGACCGGTTCATTTATGGGAGGCAGTGCGGACGGTGCTGAAAATCCGTTTGCCTCTTACACAGACACGTTTGCCGCAGAAATGGAAAACATGACACACGATGACATGATAAAATGGTTCTATGATATGCTTGTGATCGAACCGACCGACGCGCAGGATACCGATGAAACGGAACAGGAGATCCCGCATATCAAATACGAACCGCCCAAAGAAGACAACAATGTTACTGCCGTCATTCTTGTGTGTTTCTGCGTTCTTGCCGTTGCGGTCACGGTGATTTTTGTGATCCGCAAAAAGAAAAGTGCTGTCACCAAAAACAAAAAAACCGCAGGATCGGAGGAATAAGATATGCTTGTACTGAAAAATATTACAAAAGAATATGCCTCCGGTGAAGATAAACTGATGGCTCTCAAGGGAATCAGTTTTTGTTTCCGCAAAAGTGAATTCGTTTCCATTCTCGGACCGTCCGGTTGCGGAAAAACAACAACGCTTAACATCATCGGCGGTCTTGACCGTTATACGGACGGGGATCTCATCATCAACGGAAAGTCCACAAGGGATTTCACAGATCACGATTGGGATACCTACCGTAATCATTCCGTCGGTTTTGTTTTTCAGAGTTATAACCTCATCCCGCATCAGACCATTCTTGCAAACGTGGAACTTGCACTCACGCTTTCGGGTGTAGACAAAAAGGAACGCCGTGAACGTGCCGTCAAAGCACTTGAACAGGTTGGCCTGCAAGAACACATCAACAAAAAACCCAATCAGCTTTCGGGTGGTCAGATGCAACGTGTTGCCATTGCCCGTGCACTCATCAACGATCCCGAAATTCTGCTTGCAGACGAACCGACGGGTGCTCTTGACAGTGAGACCAGCGTGCAGATCATGAATATCCTCAAGGAGATCGCAAAAGATCGACTTATCATCATGGTCACGCACAATCCGGAACTCGCAGAAGAATATTCCAACCGCATCATCCGTTTTGCGGACGGGATCGTGGTGGACGATACAAATCCGTTTTCAGAGGAAGAAGAAGCCGCTGAATGTGCCGCACTTGAATCCGAAAAGAACGGCACGGACAAGGGCAAAAGCGCAATGTCTTTCAAGACGGCACTGTCCTTGAGTTTACAGAATCTGATGACCAAGAAAGCCCGTACCGTACTGACCGCATTTGCCGGCAGTATCGGTATCATCGGCATCGCACTGATCCTTGCACTGTCAACGGGTATTCAGAATTATATTGACCGCATCCAGGAAGAAACCATGCTTTCCGTTCCCATAACGGTGGAACAGCAATCCATGGATACGGATTCGCTGATGTCCACCATGACCGGCATCGGCCAGGAAATGATGTCGGCGGAAGTGCAGAAGGATAAAATTTACGTCAACACTTCCATGGATGAAATGATAAATGCATTTCTATCTGAGGCATCGGTCAACAATCTGACGAGTTTCAGACAGTACATTGAGGATAACCGTGAATTGTTCGATGAATTGTGCAATGAAGTTCTTTACAATTACAGCACGGTTCTGAATGTTTATAAGATCAATGAAGATGACAGTTACGTGCAGGTAAACCCTGCCACCTTTATGGACGATTTCAGTTCCATGTCGGGCGGCATGATGGATATGATGTCCTCTCTGAGCCCTGCATCGTCACTTATGAACATGAATATGTGGAATCCTCTGCTCGGTGATGAAGAATTATTGGATCTGCAGTTTGATATCGTTGCAGGCAGATTCCCCACCGACAAAACCGAAGTCGTATTGGTCGTCGATCAGTTTTATTCCATGAATGAACTTGTGCAATACGCACTCGGCCTCAAGGATATGTCCACGTTCATGGAAGATATGATGTCCACCATCACCAACAAAGAAACCGTTGAAAACGACCTGCAGGAAAGTTACTCTTTCGAGGAACTGCTGGATATGAAATTCAGATTGGTACTCAATTCAGATTTATTCCGTTACAATGAAGAAACGGGATGTTGGGATGATCTCAGATCAAACGCTTTGTTCCTTCGGGAAGCAGTTAACAACGGCTTGGAACTGAAGATCGTCGGCATCGTTTGTCCGGATGAAGATCTGACGATCTCTGCCATCACGGGTGGCATCGGTTATATGCCCGAACTGATGACATGGGCAATGGAACAGACACAAAACAGTGCGGTGGTTCAGGCACAACTTGAGAACCCGACGGTCAACGTGCTGACGGGAACCGAATTTGCAAGCACAAATCTTTCCGATATCCGTCTTGCCGATATTGATCTGTCAAAGATCGACATGAACAAACTTGATTTCACACCCTTTCTGAGCATGGCAGGCGACATTGATCTTTCCACGGTTGACCTGACTGATATGTCTTCCGTCATTGACTTTTCAACGCTTACTCCCCTCATGCAATCCATGATGGAAAGTTTTCTGACCGAAGAACAGGCAAACGCACTCAAAAAAGCGTATCTTGAAAGCGTTTCCACGGATGATACCTATAACGGAAATCTTGAAAAGATGGGTTATTCCAATGTACTGACACCGACTTCAATTTATCTTTTCCCGAAAAACTTTGAATCAAAAGCCGAACTTGAAAACGTGATCGATTATTACAATGCACAAGTTGAAGCTCTCGGTTTTGAATCCTACACCATTCAGACCACCGATCTTTTAGGTATTTTGCTGGACAGCATCACAAGCATTCTGAATATCGTAACGTACGTTCTGGTTTGCTTCGTTGCCATTTCCCTTGTTGTTTCCTCCATTATGATCGGTATTATCACCTATATTTCCGTTCTTGAACGCACCAAGGAAATCGGTATACTTCGCAGTATCGGTGCATCCAAAAAAGACGTTTCCCGCGTTTTCAATGCAGAAACCGTCATTGTCGGTCTGGCATCAGGGTGTCTGGGTATCGGCGTGACGTTGCTTCTGGAAATCCCCATCAACATTCTGCTCAAATACCTCACACAGGTACCTGCCGCCGCTTCCCTTTCGATCCCCGCCGCATTGCTTCTGACAGGCATCAGCGTTCTGCTTTCCTTTGTTGCAGGTCTGATCCCCTCGGGCATTGCCGCAAAGAAAGATCCCGTGGAAGCACTGCGTACCGATTGATAATTTGCAAGTCAATATTACAGATCCCCTCAGAATGACGGATACAATCCGAATCCTGAGGGGATCTCTCTATGCTGATATTCGTTTATTGTGTTACGGGATTCACCGTAACGGTTGCAATGTAGGGTGCAAACGTATCGTTTCCGTCAAAACGGATACTGCCGTCATTGGAAAAGACCATTTCGTTTTCGCCTGCAAGGAGAGAAACATTGAACGTAACGGTTTTGAAGGTTTCCCATGAATACGTATTGCGACAGAACACGTTTTGTTTTTCTCCGTTGACCGTGACCGTAACGTAACGTTCAATGAGATCGACGTTATAATCATGTACGCCGCCCTCGTCATTGTTGGAATACAGCAAGGTCACACGGTAATCCCCTGTTTTTTCAGCGTTAACGGTATAGGTTGCCGTATCGCCGTTGCAGGAAATACCGTCAATATATATCAGACCGTTTTCATTTTCACAAAGCACCGCACCGTCGAGAACAGCCGTCTGCGGTTCAAGAATCACGGATGTTGACGGCGTTTCATCTGCCACGATTACGGGATCCGCCGACGTTTCCGCGGAAAAATCAAGATAATTCAATCCACGACGCAAATAAACGCGGCACATACCGTATTCATCCGTCTTTCCTTTTGCTCCGTCTGCGGTAAATTCGGTATCATACGAGAACGTATACATTCTGTAATATCCGTCTGCGGGAGCCACGGCAAGATACGATTGCAGTGTTTCGGTTGTTCTGTCCGCATCAGGCAGAACGGCAGGTTCCGTCTGACCTACGGGATTCGATACAACCAGTGAATCCAGAACGTACGTACCTTTGTTATGCATCACCTTTACCGTATGCTCACCGGCGGTAAGTTCACACTGCATAGTGTAGCAAGAGGTGTATTCACTTTTGATCGTATTGGGCAAAGCCACGGTCTGTTGCACACCGTCCACAGAAAGATCAACAAGCGTATACACTCTGCCGTCGGGATCGGGTTTTCCGTTTTCACCGTACGCACCGTCGTTGGAGTTGCCGTAAACAAAATCGAGTGTATACAGACCGTCTTCAGGTACGCTGAACGTCAGTTCAACACCGTCTCCGATATTTTCCATTCCGCCGACCATACCCATCGTGTCGCCGCTTGTGGGGCAGTAACTGTCATACAAATACGCATTTCCCAACAATGTTCCGTGTTCAAATTCATAACGGACAGGTCTGTTTTGATAGGTAAAGTCAATTTTTGCATCCGCGTCTTCAATTGAGATGGTGACATGATAGGCATTTTCCTCACAAAGATCGGAAAAATCAATTTTCAGCGTATTCCCTCTTTGTTTCACCGTATAATCACGAAGCAAAACGGGTCGGCTGACAACACCGTACAAGCCTTTATAAACGGTTTCTTCAATGACGATCCGCAGTGTTTTTCCGTCAAAAACGGAGCCTTTCAGATTATCAAAAACGATCTTTGCTTCTCCGCTTCTGCCACCGCAGACAACCGTAATTTGTTCTTTCTGTTCATCGAAAGCCGCAACACCCATAAAGCCCTGATGATCGAGCGGTTTTTTATTTTTGACCGAACGTTCAAAATCAGACTTAAACAGATCGTGGCTTGTGCTTGACAACGTCTGCCCTTCCATATCCGCATACCAACGCATCAGCCACCAGTTTGCGTTCGGGCTGTTGTCATCGGCACAAACGTCGTTGAGGTTGTTTGAAAGCCGCCAGTAAGCATTGTTGCCATACACCTTGCTGTCTTCGATTCTCGTAATGTATTGCACCATTTTACCCGGATACCCGTTGTCCTGCATTCTGCCGTATTCGGTAACGATAACGGGCAGTTGCGGAATACCGAGAAAAACTTCAATTGCACGGTAATCGCTCACGTGGCGTTGCCAGTAATAAACGGAATCATCGTGCAATTCATGATAGATCATAACATCGGGTACACAATCATTTTCAACGCAAAACGCAAGGAAATATTCAATTTCGTCATGATCGTAATCACAAAATCCGGGACCGCCGATCAATGCGTCGGGATTGATGCTTCTGACTTCCTCAAAGGTCTGTTTCCACGCCTCGTTGAAAGCATCCCTACCGACGGTGTTGTATTCCGCCCACACACCGAAACGGTTATTGGGATCGTCCGTCGTGCGTGTTTCTCCGAACCATACACCGTTGTCACACTCGTTATAAAGGCAATAAACCACTTTTTCCGCGTAGTCGGATGCGGATAGTTTTTCCACGGAAGAACGCACTTTCGGCAAGAAATCATCATTGAGATACGATTTCCAATCGTACGTACCGTCCGCACGCATCTGCATGATACGATCGTGGTCATAATACCACGTGTCATACGTATCCTGCAGATACACAACGATGTAATCCGTGTTCGTGAGCATGGGCGAAACGTGATCGACGTCTCCGATGGGATGCTGTAAACCGTCCGTTACTTTCTGCGAAACGGAAGAAATATCCACACTTTCACACATGGCTTCACTCGGCACTCCGTTTTCCGCAAGACCGTATAAATAGCCCGATGCACCCGAAGTGACCGCACCCGTAGGATTCGCAAAATCAAAAGTGACGGTGGGCGTATAGGTCAGAAAAAACACACCGACAGCGATGCCGAGAACGGCAAGCACACAAATAAAAGAAAGAACTGTCTTTTTGATTTTGTTTTTCATTTTTCTATCCTTTCTAAAAAAAGAAGAAGTGAAAAATGATGCCACTTCTTCTTACTTTTGCTTTTATCTGTTTTTCAAACGCTTATCCAGTTTTGTTGCAAGACGTGTACCGATGCTCTGGAAGATCTGCACCAATATAACGAGAAGCACAACGGCAAGGAGCATGATGAGATATTTATAACGGTAATAACCGTAGTTGATGGCGATCTTACCCAGACCGCCGCCGCCGATGATACCGCTCATTGCCGAATAACCTAATACGGTGGTAATGGCAATGGTAATATTGGAAATGAGTGACGGAACACTTTCGGGCAACATCACTTTCATAATGATCTGCATGGGGCTTGCTCCCATACTCTGTGCGGCTTCGATGATATTGGGGTTGACCTCACGCAGACTGCTTTCCACAAGACGTGCAACAAACGGAAAAGCCGCAATCACCAAAGGCACAATGGATGCAACGGTGCCGATGGTCGTGCCGACGATCAGTCTTGCCAACGGGAACGCCATAATCATCAGAATCAGAAACGGAACCGAACGCAAAAGGTTTATTACAACGTTCAATGTGCTCAACACGGCCTTGGGCAGGGGCAGAACGCCGTCTTTTTCACCGACAACCAGCAGAATGCCCAAAGGAAGTCCCAACAACACCGCAAATAAGGTAGCAACTACGGTTACGTAAAAGGTCTCCCACGTTCCGAAAAGAAATTCAGATTGCACGACCTCCCACGCCTGTTGCCATGCTTCGGGCGTAAATATCTTTTCGTACATCAGTCTTCAACCTCCTCTGCAGTTACATCTTCTATTGCTGTCAGATATTCCATGGCAGCTTCAAGATCCTTGCGTTCCCCTGCGATACCGAGCAGCATATTGCCGTAGGCTTTACCGCTGATGGTTTTGGTTGATGCCGCCATAATATTGGCACAGATTCCTTTTTCAAGTGCCATGCGTGCAATCAGCGGAGTACCTGCCGCATCCGCACCGTTGAACACAACGCGTACGCGGTATTCATCCGCAAAACGTTCCACAACAGGGGCATCAAAACCTTCGGGAAACACAAGTTTTTTTGCGGCATCCGACTGCGGTGCGGAGAACACGGACGAAACAGCCCCCTTCTCAACAACAACACCGCCGTCAAGAATGGCTACGTGACTGCAGATCTCCTCCACGACACTCATCTGATGGGTAATAACGATCACGGTAATACCGAGTTTACGGTTGATGTCTTTTATCAGTTCCAGAATGGAATGCGTGGTCTTCGGATCCAGAGCACTCGTAGCTTCGTCACAAAGAAGCACCTTGGGTTCGGTTGCCAAAGCACGGGCAATGGCAATACGCTGTTGCTGACCGCCCGAAAGTTGAGCAGGATAAGCATTGGCTTTATCGGGCAGACCGACGATCTCCAGGAGTTCCATGGCTCTTTTTTTCGCATCTGCTTTTTTCATGCCTGCAAGTTCCAAAGGAAAACAAACGTTTTTAAGGCAGGTTCTTTGCATCAGCAGGTTAAAACCCTGGAAGATCATCGTGATATTCCGACGCATTTCACGCAGTTGTTTCTGCGAAAGTGCACCCATGTCAACCCCGTCGATCAGCACCTGTCCTTCGGTGGGACGTTCAAGCATATTGATACAGCGTACAAGCGTGCTCTTGCCTGCACCCGACATACCGATGATGCCGTAAATATCACCGTCGGCAACGGTCAAAGAAACGTTTTTCAGTGCTTCAACCGCACCGTCCGACGTCTGAAAGGTTTTTGTCAGATTCTTAATTTCAATCATAGTGTTCACTCTCCTGACATGATACGATAGCAGATAAGATACGGAACAATCCGTTTATTCCGTATCTTATCCGTTATCCGTTAAAAAGAAGCCCGGTACCGAAGCACCGGGCTTCCCGTGTTACTTATTCACCCTTGATGGCATCAAGAGAAGTCTGTTTTCCGCCATAGATGCCCATGGGTTCTACGTGGATCGCACCTGCAGAAACGATTGCAGTGCCGTTTTCAGCATTGAAATCTTCAAGATAAGGAAGATGCTGGAAGTAGTTGGCATCGATCTCGCCGTTGTCAACGACCGTATTGGGTTGCACGTAATCGGTGAATTCGCGAATATCAAGCGTTACGTCCTTGGTTGCAAGGATGGTCTTTGCAATTCCAAGAATTTCGCTGTGCGGTGCGGGAGAAGCGGCAACCGTGATGGTCTGACCTGCAAGAGCGGCATAGTCAACGTCAGCAGCAAAACCGTCACCGGGTTCTTCAACAACGCTTACAACGGAACCGCCGTAGGTGTTTGCAATGTAATCGGCTACATCCTTGCTTTCAAGAGCGGCAATAAGAGCCTTTGTTTTGTCGCTTGTTTCATTGCCGGACTTAACGGCAACGATGTTGGCATACGCAGATGCGGCACCTTCCTGTGCAAGTGCGGCTTCCACGGGATTGATACCTGCGGAAATGGCATAGTTGGAGTTGATGACTGCATAGTCAACGTCCTGCAGAATGTTGGGAATCTGTGCAGCTTCCACTTCACGGAATTCAATATTGTAAGGATTGGATTCAATGTCAAGGATGGTAGCGGCAATGCCTGCACCTTCCTTGAGGGTGATAAGACCGAGATTCTCAAGCAACATCAGTGCGCGGGCTTCATTGGTGGTGTCGTTGGGAACAGCAATGAGGAAGCTGTCTTTTGTTTCTTCCTTTGTGCAGCCTGCGAAACAGCAAAGCAGCATACAAAGAGCAAGAACGAGTGCAAAAATCTTTTTCATGTGTGTGTCTCCTTTTATTATCTTTTGATTCATATATGGAATCTGTATTATTATAGCGTATCATGTCGGATTTTTCAATAGTTGAGGATTGCTTTTTTTCAATCACTATGTTAATATTTAAGAAAAAAAGAGGAGGTTTGCCATGTATTCTCTCGGAATTGATATCGGCGGCACAAAATGTGCGGCTGTGTTGGGAAAAGGTGAACTGCCCAAAGACACCAAAGACTTTATAATTGACAAAATATCATTTCCAACAAATGTAAGCCGCGGATGGAAAGAGATCGTTAATCAGCTGCTTGAAAGTGCAGATGAACTGCTCAGGAAAAACAATATTAGACCGCAGGAACTCATCGGCATCGGCATCAGTTGCGGCGGCCCGTTGGACAGCCAAAAAGGACTCGTTCAATGTCCGCCGAATCTTCCCGATTGGGATAACGTACCCATCGTTTCCATGTTTGAAGAAAAGTTCGGCGTAAAAACATATTTACAGAACGATGCGAACGCCTGTGCGGTTGCGGAATGGAAATTCGGTGCAGGCAGAGGATACGACAATCTCGTATTTCTGACCTTCGGCACGGGTATGGGTGCAGGTCTGATCTTAAACGGCAAACTGTACAGCGGAACAAATGACATGGCAGGCGAAGTCGGACACATCCGTCTTGCATCCGACGGTCCTCTCGGCTACGGCAAAAACGGTTCATTTGAAGGCTTTTGTTCGGGCGGCGGCATTGCAAGATTGGGAACGCAAATGGCCGCAACAGGACGCTATTCTTCCCCGTTGATTGATTCGGAAAAAGAACTGACCGCAAAATCCCTGGCTTTTGCCGCACGAAAAGGTGACAGATTCGCAATGGATGTTTATCGTGTCTGTGCCGAAAAACTCGGTCTCGGATTGTCGATTCTTATTGATATTCTGAATCCGCAGGCCATTGTGATCGGAAGCATTTACGAGCGTTCAAACGATCTGTTTGATCCCGTCATACACGAAATTATCAAAGATGAAAGCCTTGCCCTTTCAGCCGCAAACTGCGAAATCCTGCCTGCACAACTCGGCGATCAGATCGGTGATTTTGCCGCACTCGGGCTTGCATTTTCAAATGAATGAGAGGTATTTTTATGACAGCAAACGATGTTCTCAATAAATTATTCAAAGATTATCCCGTAGTGAAAAACAACCGCAAACAGATTGAATCGGCACTCGAACTTCTGACCGATTGCTACAAGAACAAAGGCAAAACCCTTTGTTGCGGAAACGGCGGTTCCGCCGCCGACAGTGAGCATATCGTCGGTGAACTGATGAAAGGCTTCAACCTTTTGCGGCCTCTGACAGAAGAACAGACAAAACAGTTTGAGGGCATTGAAAACGGATATGACATTGCAAAAAAACTGCAATCTCCTTTACGCAGTATTGCTCTGACCGCCCACTGCGGTCTGATCTCCGCGTTTGCAAACGATGTGGATGCATCCCTTGTATATGCACAGCAGGTTTGGGGATATGCGGATGCACCGCACGATGTACTGATCGCACTGAGCACGTCGGGTAATTCACTGAACGTGGTCAACGCTGCAAAAACCGCAAAGGCGGCAGGCATCCGCACGCTTGCGATCACGGGCGGCAAAGACAGCAAACTGTCGGCACTGTCTGATGTGTGTATTCAACTGCCTGCATACACGCCTTACGAAGTGCAGGAATTGACTTTGCCTGTTTACCACGCACTCTGTGCGGCTCTGGAAGTCACGTTTTTCAACGCCTAAAAAAGCATTTGACCGTCTGCTTTTCAGCAGGCGGTCATTTTTTTACGATCATGGATTCGAACAACCGTATCAGTTCTTCAAACAATCGCACTATTATTTTCGACAGCAGTTCATCCGGCAATTCGACAGCAGCTGAGCATTCCGAACACAAATCCCCTGTTTTTTGCGTTGTGTGCCGATGTGCGGTCAGGGCTTTCAGACATATATTATTCAGCCCTTCCTTGCCCGTATCATACCATTGTCCGTTTTTTGCGATCTGCACGTAACTTTGTCCCGTTTTGCTGTAACAGTTATAATCATCCGCACTGACATTCTCAATCGGCGCATTGACGGTCGGACAATCCTCATTTGCCGTCAGCGTGACACATACAGCAAACAGATCGCCTTGTTTTAACAGCAGTTTTTCATCCAGATCGATCACGTAATATCCGTAATACGGCACGTCACGGCACGTTGTCACGTGTGCAAACAGTTGCGAAGAAGCCGACAGATCCTTGTCAAGCCTGTAAACGTCAACCGTACAAGCGGAGTTATCCTGTAAAAACCACGTACCGACCGCCGCAATTTCACAATCTTCATCTGCGGTAAAGACGTTGACGAAACGGATATATGTATCCGAATAAACCCGACCGTGAAAACCGAAACCGTCATACTGATAGACATCTTCATACTGATAGCCGACAGCAGCGGTATATCCGACGATCTGATTCAAAGAAACCTCGTCATAAGAGACATAAAAATATCCGTCGTCTCCCCATTCTGCCCCCCAACTGTTTTTGCACAACCACGCACCGTTTCGTGCAGGACGGCAGGAAGACGGAAATAAGGAAGCAGGTATCGTATCATCCCAACCGACAACCACAACGGCGTGATTGGTGGAATAATTTTCATTCTGATAATAAAGCGTTCCGATATCCGAAGATGTATATTGCAGAACATCCGAATAAAAAGAGAACTGCACCGCACCATTTTGCAAAATTGCCTGTTTGACGGCGGTGACCTGTGCGTCGGACAACTGAGCAGGCGTTGCATTGTCCTTGGAATAATAACAGACCGCACTCGTGAGATTCGCTTCTCTTTTATAGCGTTCGGACTCCGCATAATTCCCCATAGAGCCGAGCGTTACGGGATAAAACGGATAATTCTTTTCGCATACAGGACCGCTTCCGCGTGAAAGTGTGGCGGCGGCATCGATCCAGTTTCCGCCGTGCATATACGGACTTGCAATATTCGTTCCGTCACCGGCATCACGCCCCGTTCCGAAAACAAGACTGCGATGGGCAAACCAGGTCAGATGTGCCGGTGCAAATTCTTCAACCATTACCAGTTGTTTCAGCAAATTCTGTTGCATGACATCCAATGCCGCGATTGCCCAGCAAGCAGAGGTAACGCCTTGCGTTTTCACGTCGGTATCTATGCCTTGCGAACGGCTGTCATACGCCTGCGGTAACAGAGAAAAATCCGTTGCCGCCGTTGCCTGCACGCAAATACCGAAAAACAGCAATAAAACAGCACAAAATACCGAATATTTCTTCAATCGCATTCTTTTCTGCACACCGCCTTTCATTTGAGACTGAAAATGAGAAGTTCATTTGTTTGAAAGCAAAAAAAATAGGTATTTTCCGTTCTGTAAGAGAACTTAAAAAACCTATTTTTTCTTTTTGGTTTTTCCGATTTTGCTATCAATCAGAGCGAAAATTACGCTTTATGCAAAGATTGCACGGAACCAGGCAATGATATTGCTAAAGAACAGTTTGAGCCATTCATAAGGGCTCAGTTCACCGTCATCTTCAACTTCAAAAACAAAATCGCAAGTATCGCATTTGTTGTCCTTATCGGCATCGACGTGTTCGCTCATCGGAACGGTTTTGGTCTCCACACCGAAACAAACACGGCAGGTTCTCTTTTCAAGTCCAGTGGACGTACAGGTGGCTTCTGTAAGCGTTTCCCATTCACCGTACATATGACCGGTCTTATCCACAAAACCTTCCTGAATGCGATCACCGCATTCGGAGCAGACGTATTCGGTATAGCCGCGTTCATTGCAGGTGGGGGGTACAAAGTTTTCTTCATACTTATGTGCACATTCTGCCAGTGCGACCACAGCACAACTGCACAACAGAATCAATGCAAGCAAAACGGATATAATTCTTTTTGACATTTTCATAGCAATGCCTCCAATATACATATTCCTGCTTAAAATATAACAAAAACGAGCGAAAATGTCAACAGTATTTTATTGTACATTGACAGATTCAACAAAACGCAGGAACGCCTGCTTGCCCTCTGCATCGCGTGCGTACACACCCGCGTGTTCAAGCACCTTTGCAAACACGATACCGACTTCTGTTTTAAGTACGGTATCTGCGTTTTCAGCCGTCAGTTTGCCGTGCTTTGCAACAACTTCATTTGCCCATTGTGCGTGTTTCGCAGTGCGTTCATCACTGAGCAGATCTTCGCCGTTCACCATTTTTTCAGCCAATACGGCAAGTTCTTCTTTCAGTCTTGCAGGAAGAACCGCAAGTCCCATCACTTCGATCAGACCGATGTTTTCCTTTTTGATGTGATGCAGTTCCGCATGGGGATGATACACACCGAGAGGATGTTCTTCGGTCGTGATATTATTGCGAAGCACAAGGTCAAGTTCGTATCTGCCGTCACGCATTCTTGCGATGGGAGTAATGGTGCTGTGAGCAACACCGTCGGACGTATAAGCATAAATGAACGCCGATTCATCGGTATAATTACGCCATGCTTTGAGAATCTTATCCGCAAGTGCAACGAGTGCTTCTCTGTCGGTCGCATTCAGACGAATGACCGACATCGGCCAACGCACGATTCCTGCCTGCACGTTCTCAAAACCTGCGAACTGCAACTCGGTTTCCACGGGTGCTTTCGCCATGGCAAATTCATAATAACCGCCCTGGAAGTGTTCATGGGCAAGAATGGAACCGCCGACAATGGGAAGATCGGCATTTGAACCGATGAAATAATGCGGGAACAGCGTTACAAAATCAAGCAGTTTCTCAAAAGCGGAACGGTCAATAATCATGGGTTCATGCTTTGCATTCAAAGCAATGCAATGTTCATTATAGTAAACATAGGGAGAATACTGCATAAACCAATCCGTACCGGCGATCTTCAAAGGAAGAATGCGGTGATTTTCTCTTCCAGGGAAATTGAGATTGCCTGCGAAACCTTCACATTCGCGGCAAAGCATACATTTGGGATAACCGCTTTGAGGCTTGCTCTTTGCGGCGGCAATTGCTTTGGGGTCCTTTTCGGGTTTGGAGAGATTGATCGTGATATCCAGTTCGCCGTATTCACTGTCTGCCGTCCATTTTACATCCTTTGCAATGCGACTGCGGTTGATGTAGTTGGTATCCCCGCTGAAACGGTAATACCAATCCGTAGCAAGAACGGGATCGAGTGCATAAAGGCTGTTGAATTTTGCAATGACTTCCGAGGGCTTGGGGGTTATCATGCCCATCAGTTTTGCGGTAAAGAGATCATAGGAAGCAATGCCGTCCTCAATGACACCGCGAGCAACGGCATCCTTTGTCAGCACGTCAAGAATTTCTTCGATTTGTTCGGGTGCCTCCCCTTTTGCAGTGTCGTCATAACTTTCCAGTTCGAGCACCCACAGCAGAGAATTGATTGCCCAGTATTTATCCTGTTCGGAGATAAACTCTTTTTTGATAGCGTATTCAACGAGTTTTCTGATGTAAATGTCCATATTTACCTCCGCTTATTTCTGTGCATTGCGTACACGTTCCATGATACCGCGGAACACCTTTTCCATAACGTCGGTCGTGAGATAACCCAGAGAGTTGGTTTCATGATAGTGATTGCGGTCAAAACGGTCACGGTATGTATTCAGATATGCCTGCGTGGGATGCAGGATAAAGTCATTCTTGGGCACCATATAACCGGTCATATCGTTGGTAACACCGAACACAACAAGGTTTTCATCCTCTGCGATCTGTGCAAGCGGCGTACTGTTGATCTCAGCCGAAAGTCCCGTTGCGGAATGTTCGGCATCGGCATAACCGCCGTAAATGTTTTCGGGGAAGGCTTCACCGGGGATCATGAGGATCTGACGCGAGCCGATCCTGAGGTAAGTCATTTCGGTAATCAGAGCCATGCCGACCTCACCCTGCGTGCAGGGAGCCTTGTCACTCGTAACCGCACCGATGGTAGGCATCAGAGCAAGCAGACAGTTGTCAACGGGTGCATAGTACCGCTGACGAAGAACCGTGATTTCGGAATTGAGAAGTTCGTCGTTGTCAATCTTCCATGCGGCATCACCGAGAATCTGACCGCCGCGCATGGTACGTTCGGTACGGTCTTCGGCAACGGAAGGAGCAATATCGACTGCGGCAATGGCACCTACGGCAAACAGGACGTTTACTTTTTTGGTTTCATTGATTCTGCGACGCATATAGCAAGGATAATCGGCGCTGATGAGCGTATTGTCACCGCCCATGGTATTGGGATGGGCACTGTAGTTCATAAACCACGTTTCCGTGCTGCCGTCTGCAGGAACGAAGCGAAGTCTTGTGAGTTTATCGTTACAGAAAATGGGTTCTCTGTGATCTTCAATGGCTTCGGGCACACGGATATCACCCATATACAGATTACCGACTTTTCGATTGTGCCATGCTTCGATGGCAACTTTTTTGAGTGCGGCAAAAAGCTGTTTCTGGTATGATTTATCCTTACCGCTCTTCGGCAAAGCACCCCAGTATCCGACCGTGTCGATGCTTGCATGAGTATGCGAGCAGGAAATGCTGATGTTTTTGCATCCCTTTTCTTTGCAGAATTCCGCAAGAGATGCTCTCACTTCGTTGACGTCGTGACCGGTAAGACCGACTACGTCCGCACATAGAAGCAAAATGCCTTCCCCTTCTTTACAGCCAAGCCACATAGCACTGACCGTAGTGTTATCCTTTACGCCGGTTACGGGATGATTGATTCTGTACCCTGCAATGTAATATTTCTTTGCGGAAATATCGGCAGGCATAACTTCTGCACTTGAGAAACCGCAGATAAACGTATTGTCTTCTTCATTTTTCATGATGCTCGGCTGTACATCGGGCAACGGCAATGCCTTTTCTTTTGCTGCGAGACGCTTTGTGCTCAGGTGAATGATCCCGCCGAGTGCTTTGGTTGCAACGTTCATTATATCCATAACTGTATCCTCCACAAATTATTATTGTATTATTATACCATTGATTTTTTCTTTTGTCGAGTAAAATCGAAATATATTTACTTTTTCTTAATAAAAAAGCCCGTCGGAACAAAAATGAGCATTCCGCAGGCAATATCTTTATTTATCTCCGAACAGAATGCGAACTTCAAACCGTTTTCCGCAGGCGGGACAACGGGTTGTGTGCTTCCCTCTTTTTTTAGCAAGCCGCAAAACCGCTTTGCAGTCGGGACATTTTTTGTAGACGTGGTCACTGTCCTGCATTTTTCGCAGGAACATTCTGATTTTCGGTTTCATTTTTTCGGATTGTTTCGAAAAATACGGTTGCCAGTTTCCCCACCAACGCATAAACACTTCATTTTCTTTGGCTCTGCGTGCAATATTTTTTGAAAGCGAACGGAATACGGTTACCGCAAAAATGACCAAAGAGATGATGTACAGTGCATAGCGGACGTTATACAAAACAACCGAGTGTGTCAGCGTGACCAGAATACGCAGAACAAAACCGACAAGCACCAAAACAATATATATGCCCGACAGAAAATGGTTCAGCGTGTCACTGCCGTAACGCCCGTACATAAAACGGTTATAGGATTCCTGCAAGCGGTACAAAAAGTTCATAATTTACTGAATGCCTCCGAGAATATTTTATAATCAACAGCAGAAAAACGGACAGTACATTCCGTTTCCGCCGCCCAGGCAACTGATAACGTTGCACAGAATGTTCGTAAGGATCATGCCCAGACACAACTTATTCACACGCAAACGCGGCATACCGTAACGTACCTCGCCGGTACGCCGGTAATAGGTACCTGCGTTTTCCATGCGTTGCACAAGATCTGCATACCGTGGATTGTCTGGCTCCATTTCAGCGGCTCTTTTTGCATAATCAAGTCCGAGAATCGTATTTCCCGCACCGTAATTCGCAACCGCGGCAAGATAATACCACTGTGCACTGCGTTGTTGTATACCGTTAAGAATCTGCAACGCCTCCGCATACCGTCTTGCATTGATAAGCATACGGACATTGCCGAACACGTCAGAAGAAGAATACTCCGTATAATTTCCGTATGAACCGCCGAACGGATTGAATCCGCCGAAGGGATCGTACGATGAACGCCGTCCATACTGCGTGTATCCGCCGTAAGGATTGCGTCCCGCCGTCCGTTGATTGCCGGCGGCATTCGGATTCTTGATCGCATCGTAGGCGGCGTTGATCTCACTCATTTTCTGTGCCGCGGTCGGATCATCCGGATTGAGGTCGGGATGATATTTCTTGGCAAGTTTACGGTAGGCTTTGGTTATTTCTTCTTCCGAAGCCCCCGGTGAAACGCCGAGAATTTTATAAGGATCGGTCATTGGCGTTTTTTCGCCTCCTGTTGTTTCATCATTTCCGCTTTCGTCCAGATGCCCGAGTACAGAATATTTTCGCAAAGATCTTTGTCCTTTTGCACGGGCAACAAATCAAACAATGCCACGCATTGTGCCATCTGAATATCCAGCATCGGCATGATTTCTTCTCTTTTATAACGGACAAGCGGGTTGTATTTACGTCTCTTTATGTCGCTTTTGAGATCCACATAGGCATCCATGAGATAGACGAATCTGCCCAATGCACAGCCGAAATCGTACAGTTTCTCACTCACTTCGGAATCGTCAAAGCGAAACAGTTCGCCCATGAGTTCACCGAACATATTGGCAGGGATCTCCGGATTGGTTTCATTGTATGTTTCCGCTTCATCCAGATCATGCAGACAGCGGCTCATGGCTTGCGTCTGACGCGGATACAGGCGTTTTGTTTCTTCAAGCCCCTTACCGAGCAGTTGTGCCTGCAGACGGGCTTTCACACTGTTGTCATCGCTCCAGTCATCCATGCAGTTATAATATGCGAGAGCCACGTTCATATCTGCGGCATAATCGGTGAACGTATCGGTAATGAACGGGCGTTTTTTGATCGGATGTGCCGCACAGGCGGCTTCCCGATTCTGCAATTCTTCCCCGTCAAACACCGCAGACAACACCAGAATCAGAAAAACGAGATCGTACGTCAGTACCATTTTTGCGGCGGCACCGTGCCGTTCTCCGAGTTTTCTGCACAAACCGCAATACAGCGCACGGTAACGCTGTTGCTGTTTTTCATTGAGTTTTTCCGTGTTCGCAACAACAAAGCCGAACAAAACGATCCCCCTCCGATAAAAGATGTATTTATATTATCATGTTCTTTGCAAAAAATCAATTGCAATCCGCCTTTATTCTTGTTATACTGTATTTTGTTAAATTAAATTTAAATCGGGAGGTCATTTATGAATCAAACCCTTTCGGACTTAAAAAACCGTCGCAGTGTTCGCAAATACAAGAGCGAACAGATCGATGAAAAACTGTTGGATCTCGTATTGGAAGCAGGAACGTATGCTCCCACGGGCATGAACCGTCAATCGCCGCTGATCGTAGCCGTACAGGATAAGGCAACCATTGAAACCTTACGCAGAATGAACGCAGAGATCATGGGCAATCCCGATACGGATCCGTTTTACGGTGCACCGACGGTGGTTATTGTTTTTGCCGACAAAAACGTGCGAACCTACCGCGAGGACGGCTCACTCGTGATCGGAAATCTCTGCAATGCCGCGTACACACTCGGGCTGGGCTCCTGCTGGATCCACCGTGCCCGTGAAGAATTTGAAACCGAACAAGGCAAAGAACTGATGAAACAGTGGGGTGTCGGTGAACAGTATGAGGGCATCGGACACTGCATTCTCGGTTATCCCGACGCAATCCCCGAAACAAAGCCGCGTAAAGACGGTTATATTATAAAAATCAAGTGAGAGGTGCTTTATGGCTGTTTATTTTGACAAAGAAAATAATATTTTCAAACTTGACACGGCAACTTCCAGTTATCTGATTGAAATTTTCGATCAGAACTACCTTCTGCATCTTTATTACGGTGCAAAAATTCCCGATACCAACTTAAATATGCTTCATGCACGTTCGACTTATGCTTCGTTCAGTGCAGGCAATGAAAATATTCCGTTCGGTGATTTTTCCGCCGATACGTGGCCGATGGAATACGGTTGCAACGGTTGCGGCGATTTCCGCATTTCCGCATTGCAGATCAAAGACAAGACCGGTTGCAACTCCACAGATATCCGTTACGTTTCCCATGAGATTTTCAACGGCAAACCCGCATTGCCCGGAATGCCTGCTCTTTACGTTGAAAATGAAGCGGATGCACAGACACTTGCCATCAAAACACTGGACAAGGTAAGCGGTGCACTTGTCACGCTGTATTACACCGTTTTTGAAAGCTTAGGTGCCATGACGCGTTGGGCGGTCATTGAAAACACATCCGACACGGCAATGGAAATCGAACGCTCTATGAGCCTTTGCGTGGATCTGCCCGAAATGAATTATGACATGATTACCCTCTACGGCAGGCACAACAAGGAACGCACCGTTGAACGCAGAGCCCTTGCTCACGGCATTCAGGGCATTGCAAGCAAACGCGGTTCCTCAAGCCATCAGCAGAATCCCTTTATGGCACTGTGCGAAAACGGTGCTACGGAAGATTACGGCAACTGCTACGGCTTTAATCTCGTCTACTCCTGCAACTTCCTTGCCGAAGCGGAAGTGGATTCCAACTGCGGCACAAGAGTGCTCATGGGCATCAATCCCTCCTCTTTCTCATGGCATCTGGAAGCAGGTGAAACGTTCACGACACCCGAAGCAGTTATGGTATTTTCCGAAAACGGTCTGGGCGAAATGAGCAGGATATTCCACAGACTTTATAACAAACATCTCATCCGCGGCGAATGGAAAGAAAAGAAACGCCCCCTGCTCATCAACAGCTGGGAAGCGGCTTATTTCAGTTTTGACGATGATAAACTCGTTTCCTTTGCCGAAAAAGCAAAAGAACTCGGCATTGAAATGCTGGTCATGGACGACGGTTGGTTCGGCAAACGCAACGACGACCGTTCCTCGCTCGGCGACTGGTATGTAAACACCGACAAACTCAAGGGCGGTCTTGATTCCCTTGTAAAGCGTGTCAACGCACTGGGGCTCAAATTCGGCATCTGGTATGAGCCCGAAATGATCTCCCCCGATTCCGACCTTTACAGAGCACATCCCGATTGGTGCATTCACGTTGCAGGCAGAGAACGCTCCGTGGGCAGACAGCAATATGTGATCGACTTCTCAAGAAAAGATGTTCGCGATGCCATTTATGCACAGATGTATGAAGTATTGTCCTCCACGAAGATCGATTATCTGAAATGGGACTTCAACCGTAATATTACGGAAGCCGGCAGTGCGATTCTGCCGCCCGAAAGACAAAAAGAATTCTTCCACCGTTTCGTACTCGGCACGTACGAGATCATGGACAGACTTACCAAGGATTTCCCGCAGATGTTGCTCGAAAACTGCTCGGGCGGCGGCGGACGTTTTGATCCCGGTATGCTTTATTTCTCTCCGCAGATCTGGACGAGCGACAACACCGATCCCATTGAACGTCTTTCCATTCAGTTCGGCACTTCCCTTTGTTATCCCGCATCCACCATGGGTGCACACGTATCCGCCTGCCGCAGAACGGGCTACGATACAAAAGGTGCGGTGGCTCTCTGGGGCACGTTCGGTTATGAACTGGATCCCACAAAACTCAGTCCCGAAGATGTCTGCCGTGTAAAAAGACAGATCGCCGAATACCACACCTACTACGATCTGATCCGTTGGGGTGATCTGTATCGCATCAAAACACCCGAAGAAGACGGTTTTGACTGTGCATGGGAGTTTGTGTCCGAAGACAAAAAACAGGCACTGCTTACCGTGATCGTCATGCGCAGGGATGCAATGAAAAACCGTTTTATCCGCTTCAAAGGTCTGGATCCCGAAAAGAAATACGAATGCGATTTTGACGGCGAAGAATATTACGGTCAGACTCTGATGAAAGCGGGTCTGAATCTCTCGCAGATGCATCTCAACGATCACGAAGTCGTCCGCGTATACGTAAAGGAAGTGGACTGATGCGTTTATATACGATCAAAACGGCAGACGGCGTTTTTCCTGCCGTACAAGGCACCGACAACACACTGCACAGACTTCCCTTTGCAGACATGAACGACCTCATTGCAAGCGGCAAGGCACAGGATTTTGCAGCATTGACCGAACAATGCGGAGCGTATTCCCTTGATGCGGTTGAAATTCTTGCCCCCATTCCCCGTCCGTTGCAGGATATACTGTGTCTGGGTATCAATTACGCCGCCCACGCAGAGGAATCGGCACGGTTCAAGAAGGAAGTCTTTGAAAAGGACAGGAAATATTCCGTATATTTCTCAAAACGAGTCAACGAAGCGGTTGCTGACGGCGGAACGATTCCCTATCCGACCGTGGACGATCAGATCGATTACGAAGCGGAACTTGCATTTATTCTCTGTAAAGATGCCCAAAACGTCAAAAAAGAGAATGCCAAAGACTACGTGTTCGGATATACGATCATCAATGACGTCAGTGCAAGAGGATTACAACAACGCCACAAGCAGTTTTATTTTGCCAAAAGTCTGGACGGTTTCACGCCGATGGGACCTTGCATCGTAACGGCGGATGAATTCGATTTTGAGCCTGCTTTGAACATCCGCAGTTACGTCAACGGTGAACTGCGGCAGAACTCCAACACTTCTCTGTTGCTTGCAGGAATCGGACAGATTCTGGAAGATCTGAGTGCAGGCATGACCTTAAAAACCTGCTCGATCATCTCTACGGGTACGCCCTCCGGTGTCGGCATGGGCTTCGTTCCGCCGAAATTCTTAAAACCGGGTGACGAAGTTCGCTGTGAGATCGACGGAATCGGCAGTTTAACGAATAAATTCGTATAAAAAAGTCTTGCACTATCGTGTCGGATGTAATATAATATGTGTTTGGAAAATAAAATCGGAGGTAATTAATCATGCTCGTATCAGCAAAAGAAATGCTCACCAAAGCAAAAGAAGGCAAATATGCAGTTGCACAGATCAACATCAACAACCTTGAATGGACAAAGACCGTTCTTCTGACTGCACAGGAACTCAACTCTCCCGTCATCCTCGGTGTTTCCGAAGGTGCCGCAAAGTATATGTGCGGCTTCAACACGGTTGTCGCTATGGTCAATGCAATGATGGACACTCTCAAGATCACCGTTCCCGTGGCTCTTCACCTTGACCACGGCACTTACGAAGGTGCTTATGCTGCTCTTGAAGCAGGTTTCTCCTCTATCATGTTCGACGGCTCTCACTATCCGATCGACGAAAACATTGCCAAAACCAAACAGCTCATTGCTGATGCAGGTGCAAAGAGTGTTTCCCTTGAAGCTGAACTCGGTGCAATCGGCGGTGAAGAAGACGGCGTTGTCGGCAGCGGCGAAGTTGCTGATCCCGATGAATGCAAAATGATCGCTGATCTCGGCGTTACCATGCTTGCCGCAGGTATCGGCAACATTCACGGCAAATATCCCGCAAACTGGGCAGGTCTGAACTTTGAAGTTCTCGCTCAGATTCAGGAAAAGACCGGCACCATGCCCCTCGTTCTGCACGGCGGCACGGGTATCCCCGCAGAAATGATTCAGAAAGCCATTTCTCTCGGCGTTTCCAAGATCAACGTCAACACCGAACTGCAGTTGAGCTTTGCTGCTGCTACCCGCAAGTACATCGAAGAAGGCAAAGACCTTGCAGGCAAGGGCTTTGACCCCAGAAAACTGCTTGCTCCCGGCTGTGCTGCCATGCGTGAGACCGTCATCGAAAAGATGACCCTGTTCGGTTCCGTCGGCAAAGCATAATGACAAAACACGAAGAAAAAGCCGTAGCCCTCTTCAAAGAGGGCTACAACTGTGCACAAGCAGTATTTGCCGCATTTTCCGACATGACGGGACTGGATGAACAGACAAGTTTCAAACTTGCGTCCTCCTTCGGCGGCGGTTTCGGCAGACAAAGAGAAGTCTGCGGTGCGGTCAGCGGAATGGTCATGGCGGCTGGCATCATCTGCGGTTACGACAGCCCGACAGACAATACTGCAAAAAAAGATCATTATACGCTTGTGCAGAGACTTATGAAAGAGTTTTCCGATGAAAACGGCTCCTATATCTGCCGTGAATTGCTCGGTTTACAGCAAAAAGAAAACAGTGATCCGACACCGACAGTACGAAGCGATACCTTTTATCAGAAACGCCCGTGCTCGGAACTGGTCGGCATTGCCGCCCGATTGCTGGACAAACATCTTACAAACCAATAAGCAAATGCAGTATCCGAACCCACAAAGCGGATACTGCATTTTGTTTTTTTTATTTACTTCAGGCAACATAAAAGACTGTCTTTACAGACAGCCTTTTTGTTTATTGTTCTTTATTCGGCAGCAGCGGCTTTTGCGGCTTCTGCTTCCTTGCGTGCCTGTCTCTCTTCATAAGGAATGAGATACTCGGAAACATCCTTATAATTGATCGTGATGCCTTTTTTCTTATTGATAATGTTAATGGCGATCACGGCACCGTACGTAACGATGAAACCGATAAGAGCAAGCGGAGAAACGCTTGAGGAGAAAATACCGGGGAATACGTCTGCCATAGAACCGTTCATGATAACGCAACCGACAAAGGATACGATGGCAAAGAAGATGCCCAGAGAAGCAAGCGTTACGTTTCTCTGAATGCCCTTGGGAGAGCAGGACAGCATGAGCAGGATCAAACTGACAAGCCAGATCACAACAGCCAGTGCAAGACCGACCAATGCAAGTGCAAAACCGATGAATGCAAGGCGGGCCGGTTCAAAGGAAATCGCAGCAAGAATTGCATTGATATCAAAACCGTATTCCGTAAACAGTGTAACCACGTTGATAATGGAAACCCAACCGATGTCAACCGTATCCTTGAAAGGAACGTTCATTGTGATGGAGCCCATGGAAAGCAGGGTGGCCAGCACGGGAAGAACGCAAAGGACGATTCTGATCTTTGCAATTTTATCACCGACGAAAGAGGACTTGATTCTGTCCACCTTCGGCTGGAACATTGCGTGTTCATATTCAGCCTTGTCGGCTTCTGCATTCAATCTGTCTTCAATACCGTAATAAACGACGTTAACACCGCATTTCGGACATTCCGGACGCCAGTCCGTGATTTTGAGTTTATAATTACATTTGGGGCAATAAGCAGCCATACAATCACCTATCCTTACACTAATATACTTCTAATATATTAGCATATCTGAAATCGTTTTACAAGAGCCTTTCTCTTTTTTGTGCAATATCGAAAATACGAAGAATCTTTTTTGTTCAGTATGTCAACAAATTCTGCAATTAAGCACGTTTTGCAAGAACATCTGCTTCGTATTTCTGAACGATTGCAAGCCATTCGTCACGAACGGGAACACCCTGCTGTTCACAGAAAGCATCCCACACGTCTGCAAAGGGATAAGACTTGAGTTCCTCCGTCAGTGCAAGAAGTTCGGTAAATCTGCCTTCATCCTGCAACTGTTTGAATGCGGCATTGGGTGTGAGCAGTGCATACAGCATTGCTTTCATCATATTACGCATACCGATTACCCAGGCGGCAATTCGGTTGATGCTTGCATCAAAGTAATCAAGTCCGATGATAACGCGGTCAAGTGCATCGTTGCGGACGATCTCTTTTGCGATCTCTTTGAGTTCATCGTCGAAATTGACAACGTGGTCACTGTCCCAACGAACACCGCGGGAAACGTGCAATGCTACTTTATCGGAGAACACAAGCAATGCGGCGATCTTGTCGGAGATGACTTCCGTGGGATGGAAATGACCTGCATCCAGCAAGCACATAATATTGTTCTTGGCACAGTAATTCATATAGAATTCGGCAGAACCGACCGTATAGGATTCCAAACCGATACCGAACAGTTTGGATTCAAGGCTGTCAAGCAACTCGCTCTTGTCATATTCGACCGCAAGAATCTCATCCAGTGATTCTTTGAGTCTCTGACGGGGGCCGACACGGTCAGCAGGTGTCTGCTTGTAACCGTCGGGGATCCATATATTGTTCAGTGCGGGTGTGCCGAGTTCTTTGCCGAAATAGGCACCGACTTTACGCATTGCCTTACAATGATCGACCCAGAAACGACGTACTTCCTCATTAGGCGAAGAAAGCGTCAGACTATCTGCCGCCATAGGATGCGAAAACAGCGTGGGATTGATATCAAGACCGATACCTCTCGCCTTTGCAAAGTCCACCCATGCGGCAAAATGTTCGGGTTCAAGCTGATCGCGTTCAACTTTTTCACCGTCAAAAACAGCGTAGGATGCATGAAGATTGACACGGTGTTTACCGGGAATCAGCGAAAAAGCAAGGTCAATATCCTGCATGAGTTCCTGCGGCGTGCGGGCTCTGCCGGGATAGTTACCCGTTGCCTGAATACCGCCCGACAGTGCATCGTCGGAGTCAAAACCCTGCACATCGTCACCCTGCCAGCACTGCATGGAAATGTGTACGCAAGCCAACTTTTTTAGCACTTCATCGGTATCCACACCGATCTTTGCATATAATTCTTTGGCGTAATTATATCTGTCAGAAGCCATTGATCGTTCTCCTTATTTCAAAGCGATTGCGGCCTTTGCTTTCGCCGCGATGTTTGCGGCATTCAAGCCGAAGATGTCAAGCAGTTCGAGTGCGGGACCTGATTTTCCGAAAACGTCTTCCACACCCACGCGAAGCACGGGAACGGGCTTGGTTTCGCTCAGTGCTTCCGCAACTGCGGAACCGAGACCGCCGATGATGTTATGTTCTTCAGCCGTTACGATACAGCCCGTTTTGTTGGCGGCATCGATCAGAATTTCTTTATCAAGCGGTTTGATGGTTGCCATATTGATAACGGCGGCACTGATGCCTTCTGCTTTGAGAAGTTCGGCGGCAACGAGTGCACGTTCAACCATAAGACCGGTAGCAACGATGGTAACGTCCGTACCTTCTTTGAGATATACACCTTTACCGATCTCAAACTTATAGTTTTCATCAAACACACGCGGCACGGCAAGTCTGCCGAAACGCATATAAACGGGGCCGTTCATTTCTGCGGCGGCAAGTACTGCAAGACGGGTTTCAATATCGTCAGCGGGATTGAGAATGGTCATACCCGGGATGGAACGCATAAGAGCAATGTCTTCACAGCACTGATGGCTTGCACCGTCTTCACCGACGGAGATACCTGCATGGGTAGCACCGATCTTGACGTTCAGATGCGGATAGGCAATGGTATTGCGAACCTGTTCAAAGGCTCTGCCTGCGGCAAACATGGCAAAGGAACTTGCAAAAACAAGATAACCTGCACTTGCCATACCTGCGGCAACACCCATCATGTTGCCTTCTGCGATACCACAATCAATGAACTTGTCTGGATGTGCTTTCTTGAACATACCCGTTTTGGTGGCGGCGGCAAGGTCGGCATCAAAGACGACCATTTTTTCTACTTTTTCTCCCAATTCAACGAGTGCTTTACCGTAAGCATCTCTGGTAGCGGTTTTGATAATATCAGCCATTGTTATACTCCCCTTTCTTATGCGTTTTCGATTGCATTCTTTGCGGCATCCAGTTCAGCCATTGCCTGTGCGTACTGCTCTGCATTGGGTGCAGAACCGTGCCAGGAAACCTGATTTTCCATAAAGGACACGCCTTTGCCCTTAACGGTCTTTGCAATGATGGCAGTGGGCTTATCCGTGCATTCATTGAATGCGGCAAACGCCTTTTCAATATCACAATAGCAATTGCCGTCAATTTCGATTACATTAAAACCGAAAGCGGCAAACTTTTCGGGAATGGGATAAGGAGAGTTGACTTCTTCCACGGTACCGTCGATCTGCAGATTGTTGTTATCTACGATCACACAAAGGTTGGAAAGTCCTTTTGCAGCGGCAAACATAGCGGCCTCCCAGACCTGTCCTTCCTGAATTTCACCGTCACCGAGGATGGTATAAACACGGAAACCGTCACCGGAACGCTTAGAAGCAAGAGCCATGCCCACAGCAGTGGAAACACCCTGTCCGAGAGAACCTGTGCTCATATCCACACCGGGGACATAATTCATGTTGGGATGTCCCTGCAGGTAAGAATCGGACTTTCTGAGCGTTTTAAGATCTTCAACGGGGAAAAATCCTTTTTCTGCAAGTACTGCATACAGTGCAGGTGCCGCATGACCTTTGGAAAGCACAAAACGGTCACGCTTTTCCCACTTCGGATTTGCAGGATCCACGTTCATCTCTTTGAAGTAGAGATACGTTACCAGTTCCGCAATGGAAAGGGATCCGCCGGGATGTCCCGATTTTGCATTGAAGGTACCTTCAATGATGCCTTTTCTGACGTTGCAAGCGGTAAGTTTGAGCTGTTTTCTTTCTGCTGTGTCCATACGTAAGGTCACTCCTTTTATTATTTTATCATTTGATATTTATTTTATTTTTTGCAAAAATGCCGTAAAATAGGGCGGCAATTCTGCAGAAAATTCAAGATATTCATTCGTGGTCGGATGAATGAATCCGATCACAGCGGCGTGCAGACACTGTCCGTTCAGATTGAGAGTCTGCTTCGGATTTCCGTACACCGTATCACCGGCAACCGGATGTCCCAACGCCGCACAATGTACGCGGATCTGATGCGTTCTGCCCGTTTCCAACGTAAAGCGGCACAGTGAATAACCGCTGAACTCCTCAAGTACCTCATAATGCGTAACTGCATTGCGGGGATTCAAGCCGTTGACAGCCTGTTTTTTACGGTCAACGGGACTTCTGCCCAGGGGGAGATCCACCGTTCCTTTCTGTTGCGGCATTCTGCCGACGACAACGGCACGGTATTCCCGTTTGAATGAATGCACCTGTATCTGTGCCGCAAGATGCTGATGTGCCGCATCGTTTTTAGCCACGATAAGCAAGCCGCTTGTATCTTTATCAATGCGGTGCACGATACCGGGACGGATCACGCCGTTGATACCCGACAGCGAATCGCCGCAGTGATACAAAAGTGCATTGACGAGCGTTCCGTCATAATTCCCTGCCGCGGGATGCACGACCATTCCTTTCGGCTTGTTGACGACCAACAGATCATTGTCCTCATACACAATATCCAGTGGAATATTCTGTGCGATCACATCCAACACTTGCGGATCGGGCAATTCCAGACAGATCGAATCCCCTGTTTTGGGTTTATAACTCTTTGCAACGGGACGCTCATTCACGAACACGTTTCCGATTTCGATCTGTTTTTGAACTGCCGATCTCGTAAGATCATCAAAATGCAGACAGATCAGTTTATCCAGTCTTTGTCCGTCTTCTTCCGCGGATACGGTAAAATAACGTTCATCCATCGGCATTCTCCGCTTTTTCCGCCTTCTTTTTTGCTATATCCTGCTTTGTTTCTCGGATCATATCGTAAATCAGATAGATCATCAGTGCAATGGCGGAACAGGTCACAAGACAATCGGCAAAATTAAAAACGGGAAAATCAATAAACAACACCTGAATATAATCTATGACAAAGCCTCTTGCAATGCGGTCAATGAGATTTCCGAGACCGCCTGCGATCAACAGAGGAACACATATATCATAAATGATATGATGCTTTTTGGAGAAAAACAGGAAACCGACACCGACAATCAATGCCACTGCGGTAAAGACAGACAGAAAATCGGTATTTCCCGAAAAAATACTGAAAGCCGCACCCGTATTCTCGGCATACGTCCATGCCAGAAAACCGTCGAGAACCACGATTTTTCTGACCGGAACAAGATGCTCCAACACTGCCGATTTTATCAACTGATCGATCGCGGTAAGGGCAAAAACGGCAATCATTTGCATCGCAATGATGCATTTGCGCGTATATTTCAACTGCATTTCCTCTTATTTCTTCTTATTTCTGCGGAAACGTCCGCCGCCGCGTTTTGAGCCGCCAGCGGATTCATCGTCTGTGGGAGGCGGGGTCTGACGGCGCGGTGCACTTTCGAACACCGAAAAGTCAATATCAAAACCGTCTTCATCTTCGGAAATCGCTTCGGGTTCAACGGTAGCGGCTTCATCATCGGAAATATCGTCAAATCCGCGAAGATCTGCATCGTAATCGGTAAAGACAGCATCTTCCTGTACAAAATCCTCGTGAACGGGAGCAATGTATTCGGAGGGAGCGATAATCGTATCATCTTCTGCTTCATCTTCTGCATCAATTTCCGCATCATCCGTTGCATCTTCTGCTTCAATTTCTGCATCATCTGCAAGAAGCACATCACTCTCCTGCGGAATTTCAACTACCGCATCATCTGCATCTGCAACGTCAAAATCATCCGCATCCGCAACATCGGATTCTTCTGTATCAAATTGCTCCTGCGGAACCTGTGTTGTCTGCCCCCACGTACTTTCGGGGATTTCCGCATCGTCACCGATGTCTTCAAAATCATCAAAGGAATCCCATTCCTCGTCTTCGGCAGTCGGTTCACTCTCGGGTTGTGTTGCAGCGATCGCAACATCTGCATCCGTATTGACTTCGACTGCATCCTCTGCTTTTGCAGGAGCGTCCTCAACAGCAACCTGTGTTCCTTGTGCAACGGCAGAACCATCCGTTTCATCAAGGGGATCAAAGACAGCATCCAGAAGTTCATCCAGTGCATCTTCGCTCGCATCTGCTTTGCTGTCAAAACGGCGGGGTGGCACTTCCATCAATTTGACGGCTTTATAATTATCCATCATGGAATCAAAATCGGGCAGATCTTCAAACGCATCCGTTTCAGGCAACTGAACACCGTCCACAATACCGTCATCGACGGTAACAAAACCGTCTTCACCGACAAAGGTATCCACAACGGCTCCCACGTCAATAGCCGCATTGTTAAGAATCTGATCTTCCAGTTCTTCTCCGCCTGTAATTGCGGGCAATTCTTCAACCGGCTGTGCTTCACTCACCAGTCCGTCAAAGTTATCATCAATTTCTATTCGGGTCTGTACACCTTCAACCATATCAGGAACGCTGACGGCATCAACAGGCGGTACTTCTTCGGGGAATTGCGTACGCGGTTCATAGAGTCCGCTTTCTTCCAATACGGCAACCGAAGACTGTTCGGTTTCGGCAACTGCCGCTTTTGCACGCTGCATACCTTCACGCAACATTGTCTGCGGATCCAGTTCGGGAATATCACGCAGGGATCTTCTCTGCGTCTCCTCTGCCTGTTCTTCTTCCGTCAGCAATTGTGCCAACATCTTTTTACGCAGTTCCATTGCCTTTTCACGCAGGGCATCGTATTCTTCCTGTGCCATTGCAATGGCATCGGCAAGTTGCTGTTTCATATCTTCGGTCAGAGCGACGATCCGCTTGTTTTCAGCCTTTGCGGCAATGAGCATATCTGCCGCTTTTTCAATGGCTTCATCCATCATACGCTGTGCACTTTCGTCTGCGGCAGTCGTAACTTCTCCAGCGGACACTCTTGCCTGTTCAAGCAGTTCCGTGCGTTTCTGTTCGGCATCCTGCAGGGTCTGTTGGACTTTGCCTTCCACATCGTCAAATGCAACCGATACTCTTGCCTGTGCGGTTGCAACGATCCGCTGTGCATCTTCCTGTGCGGTCGAGATCAGTTGCGAGGAAACATCGATTGCCTGTGCCATGCGCGCATCGGACAGTTCGGTGACTTCCTTCTTGGTTGCATCTGCATATTCTTTTGCTTCGCTCAATATCTTATCCGCTTCGATCTTGGCGGCGGTCAATACCTGTTCTGCCTGTGTCAGCACGCGTTCGCATACTTCATCGGAATATGCCTTTGCATCGGTAAGCATTTTAAGAGCCTGTTCCTTGATGCGTGCCATGATCTCCTGACTGCCGGCTTCGGAACGTGCTTTTGCGGATTGAGAAACGGTCTGTGCTTCTTCAAGCATTGCAACGGCTTTTTCACGTCCGTCATCCAGAATTGCCTGTGCCTGCGCAGTTGCTTCCTGCATCATAGCTTCATACTGCGATACAGCATCATCGGCAAGTTTCTGTGCCTGTGATACAAGGTTTTCAGCCTTCTGACGACTCGTTTCAAGGAGCTGTTCCGCTTCTGCCTTGCACGTGCTTTCTACGGTCTGTTTCTGATCGTACGCGGCTGTCAACAGACTTTCAGTCTGCTCACGGGTATCACGCAGAAGAACATCTGCCTGTTTTGCCGCTTCAATGGTAATCATATCAGCCTTATCATTGGCTTCGGTCATCACACGTTCTGCTTCCTGTGCTGCCTCCGCGGTCACACGTTCCGCTTCCCGTACGGCTTCTGCGGTTACGCTCTCTGCCTGCTGTGAAGCCTCGCTTGTCATCCGTTCTGCTTCCTGTGTGGCCTCTGCAACCAGACGTTCAGCTTCTTCCTGCGATTGTGCAAAGAGTTGCTTTGCCTGCTCTGCAGATTGTTCAATTTCTGCCAACGTGGCTTCACGCAATTCGCTGACATACGCATCTACGGATGCGGCGGCTTCATCACGGATCGACTGTGCTTCCTGCTGTGCCTGTTCAAGAATCAGTTCAGCCTGTGCCTGTGCATCATTGAGCAATGCTTCAACTGCGATCTGCGTTTGTTGCTGAACGGTTTCACAACGCTCGTTTGCCGTGGTGGTATAACTGTCCGCAAGCACTTTTGCGGAGGCAATAAGGCTTTCGTATTCGGCTTCGGCGGCAACGGTGATCTTGTGTGCCTTGTCATTGGCGGAATCAATGATCGTTTCGCCTTCTTTCATGATACGCTGTACCTGTGCATTGGCATCAGCGATCATGTCATTTGCACGCTGCTGTGCGGAGGCAATGAGCAATTCCGCATTTTTCTGTGCATTCATCAGAACGTCACGCAGGACGGATTCATCCTTACGGTATTCTTCCAGTTTTGCGGCAAGAATACCGAGTTTGCGTACCAGTTCACCGTTTTCGGAGAACATGGCACTGTAATCCTCCGTGACCTGACGGAAGAAATTATCGACTTCGCGAGGAGAATAGCAACCGTTTTCGAGCAGTTGGAAACTGTGCAGTTTCAATTGAGTCGGATTTAACATATAAATATCTCCTTTTCGATCATTGATCTGAAATTATACAAAGAACATTCCGTTGCTTTCGAGTTCATCAAGCAGATCACCCAAAACGTCGACGTTATAGGGGGTAATCATATACGTACGCTTGGCAACCTTTTTCAGATTTCCGCCGTTCGCATAAGCAACACCGCTCAAAAACCACAAAATCTTGTTTACTTCTTCTTTTTCCGTATCTTCCATGTTGATAAGAACCGTTCGTTTGTCAAGCAGTTCATCGGCAATAGCGGTTGCATCGTCGAAACGCTGGGGTTTCTTGAGTACGACCTGTACCTTTGCAGTAGTATGAATATCCACCACACGGGCACCGGAAGACGAAACGGAACTTGTTCTGCGTTCGGTGCGTTTGGGAGTAGCCACGCGGCTCAATTGCGGTTCGGGATCGGAATCGGTATCGGCAACGTCATCCGTATCCACATCATCAAAAAATTCACTTTCATCAATATTGAACAACTTCTTTAACTTATCGCTGAATGCCATATCCATACAATCCTTTCAATATATATAATAATGTTTATCAGTATCTTCTGTGACCGAACAATGCACTGCCGACACGGACGAGGTTGGCTCCTTCCAGAATCGCCTCACGGTAATCCGAGGACATTCCCATGGAAAGGGTGTGCATATTCTTCAATGCGGCGTGATCTTTCAGATCTTCATACCGTTTACGTACCAGCGAGAACCATGTCCGGATCTCCTTTTCGGTTTCGCAGATGGGCGGAACCGCCATCACACCGTCCACTGACAAACACGGTAATTGTGCGATCTGTAATGCGGTTTCTTCAAAACCGTCCGGCATAAAGCCGCTTTTTGCTTCTTCTTCCCCGATATTGATCTCCAACAAAACCGGCATAACAAGACCTGCGTTCTGTGCCTGCTTTGAAATTTCCCGAGCCAGATGCAGACTGTCAACGGATTGGATCATGCTGACTTCACGGATGATCTTTTTGACTTTGTTGGTTTGCAGATGCCCGATCAGATGCGATTGAAAACTACCGTTGAGCAACGGCTTTTTCTCAAGCAGTTCCTGCACTTTGTTTTCACCGATCAGATCAACCCCCAATTGCAGTGCGTGGTTGACAAAAATGGGCGGCACCGTTTTGGTTACAGCCATAAAACGGACATCTTCACGCTTCACACCTGCCTGTGCGGCGGCTGTATCCAGATTCTGCATAATTTCGCTGTAATTTTCTTCAATATCCCGCAATACGGTTTCAACGGACAAGTTTTCCGTCATACAGTTGTGTACCTCCCAGAATGATTTCATCAAATGCCTGCAGATAACCGCGGTTTCCGCTTGCATCTACAATGTGGAATTCCTCCTCGGAATAAATGCTTTCCACTTTACGGAAACGAATAACATTTCCGAGCAGAACGTAAACGCCGTTTTCTCCGTCCACAACACGCATAGCGGTCTGATCCACTTTGTATCCCGTATATGTTTCAAGAGCAATGACAACGTCCGTTTTTCTCAAATTTGCATACTGTGCATCCATGGCGGTTGCACTGAGGATCAGTGCCGTACTGCCTGTACCGTCGGCATTCATCGCCGCAACCTTAACTTCAATTCCCTTAGCAAGTTCATCGGGAAAACGCACCTGCAATCTTTGACCGATATAAAAATCGGCAACGCTTTCGGTGGGCACATTGCAGACGATGTACCATATAAATCCCGTAATGAGTTTTCCGTAGCGGGAATTGACCTGTACGGGTTTGAGATCAAGCAGTGCATCTACGGTTGCGGTGTCGATGGTCTTGATCTTTTTGGTCAGTTTTTCACTGTCCTGTGCGAAGGCCATGTTGCTGTAAACACCGCACTCTGACTCGTAACCGTCAACCGTGCCGACATAATAGCCTGCAACATCGGCGGAAATACTCGTAAAACCGACCTGTTTGTTACGCAGTTGCGATCTCTGTGCAATAAGGGCTGTAAGCATCTCCGAGGTATCCACGCGGTTTCCGACGGCAATATTACGTTTGGTCACCGCTTCACGGAATGCATCGGAATACTCTGACAAGTCGGAAAGTTCACCGCGATCTACCGCACCGATCAGATCATAAATACTGTTCTCTACCCTCGTATCATACGAAGAAATATCGGACAGCGTATTCACAACGGCAGTATTCTGTATGTTTTCATAATACGCAATGTCTGCTTCAACGCTTTGCAGGTTAAAATAGACCTGTGCATCGGATTCACTTCCGAATATATTAACGACACTGTCATTTCCTGATACCTTTGTACCGTCCTTGACCAACGGCACCACGTATCCGCCCGTCTGATTGCCTTGGATATAGCGTTCATCACGAACGATAAAGGCTTCCACCTGCAATTCCTTGACGTATTCGTTTTTAACGGCGGTTACGGTTTCAATGTCAAGCAGAGAATCGTTTGACGATTGCAGAATATGATAACCTGCCAAGACGATCAACAGCAACAGACCGATAATCAGCAACACCTTTTTTAACACGGGTGATGAAACGGAAAAATCAATGTCGGTCGGAATGTGCCATTTTTCCTTTTTCTTTTTTTTCTGTTCCACTCTTTATTGTCCTTTCAGAATTGAACTGTTTTCTATTATAGTAAATGCTTTTTGTGCAACACTTTGAGCACTGTCTTCACGCAATCTTTCAACATAGTGAATATTAGGATTTCTTCTGAACCACGTCATCTGCCTTTTGGCATATCGGCGGGTTTCTCTTTTTAAGTTATCAACGGCTTCTTCTTTTGTGAGAGAACCGTCAAACCAACCGCGAAGTTCTTTGTAACCGATCGCCTGTGCGGCGGTGTCGGCATCCGCACGGGCAAGAAATGCTCTCGCTTCCGCTTCAAGTCCCGTTTGCAACATAATATCCACACGCATATCGATGCGTTCATACAGATAATCACGGTCGGGAAAATGCAGTGCTATATATAAAGGTTCGTACGGACTCGACTGCTCAAGAGAACGAATACGCCGTTGGGTTGCGGTTTCGCCCGTCAGATAATACACCTCCAGCGCACGGATGATGCGGCCGGTATTATTCGGATGTAAAACGGATGCGGATTCGGGATCGATCTGCATCAGTTCGTTCAGCAATGCCTGTGCCCCCTCGTTTTCAAGGCGGTTCTGCAGTTGTGTACGAATTTCCTTGTTGTCGGGCTCGTCTTCGAACTGCACGTGGTTGAGCAAGGAATCCACGTATAATCCCGTACCGCCGCAAAGAACCGGCAGTTTGCCTCTTGCGTAAATATCGGCAACGGCAAGACTTGCATCCTCTATGTAACGGACTACGCTGTATTTTTCATGCGGCTCAACAAAGCCGATCAGATGGTGAGGTACACCCTGCATTTCTTCGGTTGTGGGTTTCGCTGTTGCAATATCCATGCCTTTGTAGATCTGCATGGAATCGGCGGAAACCACTTCACCGTTGTATTTTTGTGCAATGGCAACAGCCAGTGCGGTTTTGCCTGAAGCGGTGGGACCGACAACGGCAATAACGGGTATTTTACTCATAGAACCTCTTTGCGTTATTGTTTTCAGCCCAGACGGCCGAACTGTTTTTCAAGTTCGTGTCGGGTAATCTCGGTCAGCACGGGTCTGCCGTGCGGACAGTAGCGAATGGAATCGTTTGCAAGCACCGTTCTCAGCAAGGCTTCCTGTTCAGCAATGTTGGTGGAATCTCCCGCTTTCACAGCGGCTCGGCAGGCGGTATTGTGATACAACCAGTCCAACCGTTCGGGCATCATGGAAAGTTTGCCCTTTTTCAGTTCACCCGCCAGTTCACTGACCAGTGAAGCAATATCGGAATGTGCAAGTTCAAGCGGTGCTCCGCGGACAATGACAGTACCGACACCGAAGTCCTCCACGATGTAGCCTGCTTTTTCAAACAGTTGCAGATTTTCAAGTACGGCATCGTATTCCGTCCCGCTTAACGCAACACGCACGGGAACGAGAAGCATTTGTGTGTTGCCCGTTTGTGCATTCTTTTTGATCTTTTCAAACAAAATTCGTTCATGGGCGGCGTGTTTGTCGCAAATGATAAACTTATTGCCGTATTCGGCAAGGATGTACGTCTTGAACAGTTCACCGATGATACGCAGGGAAATCTCTGTTTCGGTTTTTACTTCTTCCTGCACGGTCGGTTCACAAGGTTGTTCGCCGTCTTCTTTCGGCGGCTGTTGCTCAGCCATCATTTCTCTTGCGGCTTGGGCAAAAGAAGGGGCACTGTCCTGCAAATAAACAGGTGTCGGTTTGCTTGTTCGTTGCGAAATCGGCAAAGGGGTCAGCGAACTCTGAAAACCGCTTTGATTTTCAATCTCTGCCTTTACGGGAGTTGCTTTGGGCACGTCTTCCACCGCATCCAACAAATCTTTCTGCGGCGATACGATCGGCTTCTGCACCACGGCAGGCGGTGTTTGCGGTTGAGTAGGGACGGATCGCACTTGCTGTACAGTCTGCTCTGCAGGTGCCTGCACGAATGCGGATTCTTTTTTGTTTTCATCGGCAACGAATCCCCACGTTGCCTGTTTTCTGTCCTGCATGGACATCTGTATGCCCTGCGTTTGTGCGACCGCAGGTCGGGGATCGGATTTATTTACGGAAAACGAAGGTCGGGTGTCCCCTTTTGCAAGGGCGGATTTTGCGGCATAATAAACCGCTTCAAAAACCCGACGGTCGTTGGAAAATCGAATTTCGGTCTTGGCGGGATGCACGTTGACATCCACGCTGCCGGGGGCAATTCCGACAAACAAAACGGCACCCGGGAATTTGCCGACCATGATATTATTCTTGAACGCTTCGTCAAGTGCCGCTGATGCGGTCGGCATACGCACGTAGCGGTTATTGACATAGAAATATTGCATATTGCGGTTCGGTCTGCCGAACAGCGGTTTTGTGACGAATCCGTCAATACGGATTCCGTCAAGTTCATAGAAACAAGGAGCAAGACCTTCCGCGAAATCTCTGCCGAAAAGGGCTAAAACTGCATCGTACAGTTTGCCGCTTCCGGGTGTCTGGATCGTCTGTTTTCCGTCACGGATCAGACGGAACGATATTTCGGGGTGCGAAAGAGCCACTTTTGTGACCACGTCCGCCACGTAGTTGCTCTCCGTAGTATCTTTACGCAAAAACTTCATTCTTGCAGGTGTGTTGCAGAACAGATCACGTACGATAATGGTCGTACCGACGGGACAACCGCTTTCTTCTTTGACTTTTTCTTCCCCGCATTCAATGACGTATCTGGTACCGAATTCATGTTCGGGCATTCTCGTGAGCATCTCCACACGGGAAACGGCGGCAACGGATGCGAGGGCTTCCCCGCGAAAACCGAGTGTCATAATTGCCTCCAGGTCATCCGCAACCGTAATTTTACTGGTAGCGTGGCTTACGAATGCATTGGCAACGTCTTCGGGTGCGATTCCGCATCCGTCATCCGTTACGCGAAGAAAAACCACACCGCCCGAACGGATCTCCACCGTAATACGTTTCGCACCCGCATCGATGGAGTTTTCAAGCATTTCCTTGACAACGGAGGATGGACGTTCAACAACTTCACCTGCCGCGATCAGTGAATAGATTTCTTTCGGTAATACATTGATCTTGGGCATCACACATCCTCCTTTGCCAAAAAATTCAGAATCAATTGAGTTTTCGTTTTAACTCATACAATTTGGTCAACGCCTCAATGGGCGTGAGTGTATCAATATCGATCGCACGGATCTCATCCAACAGGGCTTCATTCTGCCCTGTCATAAAGGAAAGTTGAGTTTCCGGCTCAACGGGTTTGCTTGGGGTAAAAGATACATTCTGCGGTCTGTCGCCGTTTTGTGCTTCAAGTTGTTTGAGAATAACTTTGGCACGGTTGACGACCGCTTTGGGAATACCTGCCAAAAGAGCAACTTCTATACCGTAACTGCCGTCTGCCGTACCGCGTACGATGCGACGCAGGAACGTGATCTCATCACCGCGTTTTTTGACACAGGTATTGTAATTTTTAATTCCCTGCAACTCGTTTTCCATTTCGGTCAGTTCATGGTAATGGGTTGCAAAGAGTGTTTTACAACCGATCTTTTTGCGGTCGTTGGTATATTCAAGCACCGCCCTTGCAATGCTCATACCGTCAAAGGTGGACGTTCCGCGACCGATCTCATCGAGGATTACAAGGCTTTTTGCCGTTGCGGTGGACAGAATGGAGGCCACTTCGCTCATTTCGGTCATGAACGTGGACTGCCCTGCCGCAAGGTCATCGGAAGCACCCACACGGGTAAACACGGCATCTACAATGCCGATCTCGGCAGAAGACGCGGGAACGAAGGATCCGATCTGTGCCATAATAACAATGAGTGCGATCTGACGCATATAGGTGGATTTACCAGCCATATTCGGCCCCGTAATGAGAGCACTGCGGTTTTCATTGCAATCAAGAAGGGTATCGTTGGGTACAAAGGGTACGTCATCCAGGTATTTTTCAACTACGGGATGCCTTCCCTCTTTGATGATGATGTGATCCGAAAGATCGACGATGGGCCTTGCGTAACCGTTGTCGGATGCCACTTTTGCAAACGAACACAGCACGTCGATCTGTGCGAGAGCATCTGCGGTATCTCGGATCTCCAACTGTGCATCCGCCGCCTGCTGACGGACGAAACTGAACAGTTCAAATTCAAGCCTGCAAATGCGTTCACGTGCACCGAGCACCTTTGCCTCAAGATCCTTGAGTTCACTTGTGATAAAACGCTCACCGTTTACAAGCGTCTGTTTACGGATATAATCGGCAGGAACGTTCTCTTTGAACTGATTGCTCACTTCAATATAATATCCGAACACACGGTTGTAACCGACTTTGAGTTTTTTGATACCGGTACGTTCACGCTCGCGGTTTTCGATTTCTTCAATATAACTCTTGCCGCCGCTTTCGATCTTTCGCAGTTCGTCAAGTTCAGCATTGTAACCGCTGCGGATCATACCGCCTTCACGAACGGAAAACGGCGGATCGTCATCAATGGCACAAGCGATCAGTTCCTGCAATTCGGGCAAGAGATTGATTCGCTTTGCAAGTTCACGCAAAAGATTGCTTTTGGCATTTGCAAGATGCTCTTTGAATGCGGGCAACTGTGCAAGCGTCAATGCAAGGGCACGCAGTTCCTTGGCGTTTGCAGATCCGTACAGAATACGCGTAATGATTCTTTCAAGATCGTTGATATCGGCAAGGACATCCGTCAGTGCCATACGCAGTGCCGTATCTTCATACAACTCCCCGACCGCGTTCTGCCTTTGCGTAATGGGACCGACACTGACAAGAGGCTGTTCGAGCCATGAACGAAGCATTCGTTTGCCCATGGCGGGTTTTGTTTTATCCAACACCCAGAGTAAAGAACCTTTCTTTTCTCTGCGGCGTTCGTTTTCTGTGAGTTCAAGATTGCGTCTTGCCGCGGCATCCAGTTTCATAAACTTGTCCTGCGTGTAAACCGACACGCTGACAATGCCCGACAGATCGTTGCGTTGGGTGTTGTGCAGATATGCAAGCGTTTCCCCCACGGCACAGACGGCGCAGACCTTGTCTTCGAGTTCAAGTTCCGCAAGGCTCGTCCTGAACTGATTCTGCGTGCGTTCGGAACAGGCGGAAAGATCAAAGAATGCTTCTCCGATCACCGAAGCGGAAACGTTCATTTTTCTGCCGATGTAAGCAGAGAGTGTTTTGTCTGCAGATGCCTGTTCGCTGAGCAATATCTCGGTGGGCATAAACTTTGCAAGTTCATTGATGATACGCTCAGAAAGACGGTCCGCACCTTGCAGTTCACAGGCAAATACCGCACCCGTTGACACGTCGCAGAAACAAAGTCCCGCCGCATTTGCGTTCATATAAACACAGGCAAGATAATTGTTTTTTGCTTCGTCGAGCATTCCGCTTTCGGTAACGGTACCGGGGGTTACGATGCGTACGATATCACGTTCGACCAATCCTTTTGCCTGCGAGGGATCTTCGGTCTGTTCGCAGACGGCAACCTTGTAGCCTTTTGCGATCAGACGGGCAATGTATGTATCCGCCGCATGAAACGGTACGCCGCACATGGGGGCACGTTCGGGCTGACCGCATTCTCTGCCCGTCAGCACAAGTTCAAGTTCTCTGGATACCGTGATGGCATCGTCAAAGAACATTTCATAAAAGTCACCGAGGCGGTAAAAAAGGATCTCATCCTTGTGCTGTTCTTTGATTTTGAAATACTGGCGCATCATCGGGGTATATTCAGCCATTTTTGACCGCCTCCTTTCCTGTTTTCATTTCTGTTTTTCCGATCAGCCGCATCCGCCGCAGGTGGAGCAGGAACCCGTGCAGGAACCGCCTTCGGGAGCAGGTTCACACGTTGCGGGGTCTTCACCGTTGACGCAAAGGGAAAGGATCTGAATGATGTAGTTCATCATATCGTCCACAGCCTGACGTGCATTTTCATAATTACGCATATTTTCATTGAGCATAACTTCGCCGTACAGTTTGCGGAAATCCTCATCGTAAGCGGCAAGTTTTGCTTCGTCGGCATCTTCCTTTTGTGCTTCGGTCTGATAGGACAACTGCAGAAGATTGAGTTTTCCGATGAGGGCGTTGAGGTTTTCGTCTGCTTCGTTTGCAGCCTTGGCTTTCATATAGTCAGCATAACGGGCATCCTGCTGAATAGCAGCTCCGAGTTGTCTGGTCAAAGTAATAACATCCATTTTTTTGTTCTCCGTTTCTTTAGGTTTTAATTTTAATTTATTCCACACGTTCACCGTGAAGGATCCAGTTTCCTGCTTGCGTTACCCTGACGTCACAAAACGTTCCCACAAGCGATGCATCCCCTGCAAAATCGATATTGACGTTGCCTGCGGTGCGGCCCGTAAGCAGACCGTCTTTTTCTCTCGTCTGATCTTCCACTAATACGCGGTAGACGTTGCCGACCATGGAAGCGGTACGTTTTGCGGCAATTTCTTCCTGCACGGCAAGAAGTTCACGCATCCAACGCGATTTTTCCTCATACGGCACGGGATCTTCCATTTTTGCGGCTTTGGTGCCTTTACGCGGCGAGTAAATGAACGTAAACATGGAAGTATAGTTTACTTCCCGCACAAGGGATACGGTATCGAGAAATTCCTCGTACGTTTCACCGGGAAAACCGGTGATAATATCCGTGGTAAGAGAAATATCGGGCATGACGAGTCTTGCATAGCGGATAAGTTCAAGATAATGTTCTCTCGTGTAGCGACGGTTCATTTCCGACAGAATCCTGTTGTTCCCCGATTGCACGGGCAGATGCAGGTGGCGGGCACATTTTTCACACTCCGCCATGGTATCCAGCAATTCTTTGGTGCAATCTTTCGGATGCGACGTCATGAAGCGGATAATAAAATCACCGTCGAGAGCGTTGAGTTTGCGAAGCAATTGCGGAAAATTGATTTCCGCCTGCAGGCCTTTGCCGTAGGAGTTTACGTTCTGACCGAGCAGAGTAATTTCTTTTGCACCGCCCGCAATGAGTGATTTTGCTTCCTCGATGATCGCTTCCGGATTTCGGCTTCTTTCACGGCCGCGGACATACGGCACGATACAATAACTGCAGAAGTTATCGCAACCGTACATGACGGGTAACCACGCCTTGACACTGCGGTCTCTGTATACGGGTAAGCCCTCAACGATCGTACCTTTCGTTTCGTCGGTCTCAAACACGCGTTTGCCACTTGTGAGCGTTTTGTATAGGAGTTCCGGCAAACGGTGAAATGCAAAAGTGCCGAACACGAGATTGACAAAGGGATAACTCTTTTTGATGCGGTTTGCAACGTGTTCCTGTTGCATCATGCAACCGCACAGAGCAATAATCATACGGGGGTTCTTTTCTTTCAGCGGTTTGAGTGCACCGCAGTTGCCGAACACACGGTCTTCCGCGTGCTCACGCACCGCACAGGTGTTAAACAGAACGAAGTCGGCTTCCTGTGCACTGTCACAGAACTCATAACCGCAGGATGCCAGAAGACCTTTCATGCGTTCGGAATCCGATACGTTTCCCTGACAACCGTAGGTATGCACGAATGCCTTGGGCGTTTTATCCCCGTATCTTGCATGAAGCACCGTAGCGGTCAGTTCAATATATTCTTTTTGTTTCGTGACTTCGGACAAGGATACCGAAGCAGGCTTCTGAAGTTCCAAAACGATCCTCCGAATGAACATAATTACTCATTCATAGATTATATATTATAAACAAATAAAAGGCAAGCACTTTTTATCATTTTTCAGAAGAATTTGATCGCTGTAATTTTTTCCTTTTCCCGCAATCTTTGTGCAAGCATGGCGATCTTGTCCACAGCCGCCTGTATGGCCTGCATATCTTCACTTTTCCGAACACTTTTCAGAGCATCGAACGCCTCATCCAACGCCGCAATTTCTTCGGACTCCACAAAAAGTTCGGGTTTATTTTTTTGATCATCCCAGAATGCCAGCAACTTCTCAACCGAAGTATCGGAAAACGCCTGTGCCTGTACGTCTTCCGTCAAATGCCGTAACAGATCCAAAGAATTGAGAACGCTTGCATATCCGCAGACCGCAAGCAAAAATGCACCGACGATGAGAAAAACAGCCACAAAAAAACGCCAGTTCAACACTGTTTTCCGTCCTTTCCGAATATGACGGTCTGTCCGCAGGCATCGACCGTCATCAACAGCACCTGGTCTACCGTCATTTTCTTCTTTTTCAGTTTCAAGATGACCTGTTCGCGTGTAAGTTCGCTTTCCTGCAAACCGGACTGCAACAGTTCACCGTCAACAATGACCGTCTTGGGAACACCGCCGTCTTTGATCTTCACCTGCAGTTCCTTTGCATTCGGCGTTCTGTAATCGCCTTTTAGAAGAATACTCAGATTGCCGTTGGTTTCCGCAACGGCGTATTCCACCTCCGAAATATCAAAAATATCTTTCTGCCGCAGTGCTTCCAGAATATCATCCATGGAATAACGGAGTTTTCTGATCTGTGCGTAATCAATATTTCCGTTGCGTATGATCTCAACGCTGTTTCCCTGCAGAATCGTGCGAACTTTTGAGTTTTTCAGTGCAACAAAAGACAAAAGCAGTTCAAAACCGGTCAGCAGCATCAGCGATATAAACGAATACAGCAAAGGTATATTTCTGTCCGTCATCGGTGTTGCCGCAACCTCAGAAAGCAGGATCGTAACCACCAGTTCAGCCGGTTGCAACTGTCCGATCTGTCTTTTTCCCATCACGCGCATCACAAGAATAATAACCGCAAACAACAATACCGTTCGGAAAAATACGGTAAACATAACAAAACCTCCCGCGATGTGGTCTTTTTCAAGTATAACCAACCGTTTTTCGGAAATACCTATTGCAGGGAGTGATTGTTTTGAAACCCGAAAACAAACAGCCGCAAAAACAGCCCGACAAAAATCGGAATGATGCACTTATAAAACCGACCGCATACGAAAACAAACAAACGTTATTGGCTTTATTCGGCAACAGTTTTGATCTGATGTTCAGAGAGATCAATTGCGGAAAAATTCATTTTATTGCCGCATTCCTGGACGGAATGTGCGACCGTTTATTTCTGTCACAAAGCGTGATCCGCCCTCTTTCTCAGCCGCTTGACTGCAAAAAAGAAGATGCGATAAACGTACTGTACGACACGTTGTATGAAGGCATTGAACGGGACATGGTGAGCACGATGCAGGAAGTGGTGCAACATCTGATCGCCGGAAGTCTTGTTTTTTTTGCAGACGAATGCACGAAAAGCGTGTGCTTCAACGCACCGATCTTTGCACGGCGTGCGGTTTCCGAACCGACCGCCGAACAACAGGAAAAAGGCTCACGTGAAGGCTTTACGGACTTTTTCAAAGACAACGTGACACTGCTTCGCAGACGTTTGCGAACCGAACATCTGCACATCGAAAAACTGACACTCGGAACAACGAGCAACACGATGATCTGTCTGTGTTTCCTTGCCGACCGAACGGATGAAAAACTGCTGGATGAAGTACGCACCAATCTTTCAAAAACGGATCTTGACATCATATTGGGTTCCGGCAGCCTTCGTCCGTTTCTGGACAGCCGCCGTGAGGCGTTTTTTTCGTCCGTCGGCACCACCGAACGTCCCGACACACTGGCGGCAAAACTGACGGAAGGCCGTATCGGGATCATTGTGGACGGCGTACCGTTTGCATTGTTTATACCGCAATTGATGACCGATCATTTTCACGCTTCGGATGATTATCTCACGAAACCGTACTATGCATTCCTCTTGCGAAGCCTTCGTATCGCGGCATTTCTGTGTGCCACGGTATTGCCCGGTCTTTTCGTTGCCGTTTGCACTTATCATCCCGAAATCTTGCCCACTGCCGTCATGTTTGACATTGCGGTTTCGATCAGCCAGACACCGTTCCCGTTGGGTGCTGAAGCACTCATCATACTTTTTATTTATGAGATCGTACGTGAAGCCGGGTTGCGTATGCCGAAAGCCGTCGGGCACGCCGTCAGTATCGTGGGAGCATTGGTGATCGGAGATGCCGCCGTAACGGCAGGACTTATCGCCGCTCCGATGCTCATCGTGGTAGCCCTTACTGCCATTTCTTCAGCGGCATTATCAGGTATCCATGCTCCGATGGCGGTATTGCGATTTCTGTATATTCTCGCAGGATCCCTGCTCGGCCTGTTCGGCATTGCGGCACTGGCAACCGTCACAAGCGTTTCTCTTTGTGCCATGCAACCGTACTCCATTCCCTTTTCCGTCGGCATCAGTCCGTATACAAAAGGGGCGAAACGCGATCTGCTTTTCTTGAAGCAACGCCATAAAACGTCTGATCTGCAAATGAAAAACCTGCACTTCTGAGGAAATCGAATGATGTATAAAGAAAAAAATATCAGCACATTTCAATTCGTAAGTCTTGCATTCATCAGTCGCATCGTTTTCGCCTTTACGGGTATACCGAATCTGCGTGCAACACTGTCACTTACTGACCGCATTGCCGTCCTCTCACTCGGACTCCTGCTTTCGCTTTTATCTGCAATACCCGTCTTTCTGTGCGGAGGCAAACAAGGGAACATCGGTCTGCAAACGAGATTAAACCCGCAAACATCCGTTACGGGACGGTGCATTCTGCTGTTTTATACACTTTTCTTCATTGCTTCGACCGTACTCACCGTCACGCAGTTCAGTCTTTTTGCTTCCAACGTATTGCTGCAAAAAACCAATCTGCATCTGTTTGTTGCCGTGCTGATCGCCTGCGGTGTCTTTTGTGCATATAAAGGCATTGAGCCGATGGCAAGAGTAGGTGTCCTGCTCGCCGTTGCAACCTTGGCAAGCCTGCTGTTCATTGCATTGAGCAATACCGATAAAATACAGCCGGACAACCTCGCATGGCAGACGGAAAACCGATTTACAACCGTTTTACGGGAGGCTTTCTTTGAAGCCGGAATGAATGCGGAACTGACCGTTCTGCTGTTTCTTGCACCGCAGATAAAGATCACGAAAAAGATAAAACTTTTGCTTTGGTTGCCGCTTTGTGCGGTGATCCTTGCGGCATCTTTTACGCTTTTACAAGCAATTGCGGGAAATTTCGCTGACCTGCAACTGTTTCCTTTGCACACCCTTACGGTGCTCACAAAAACAAAACTGTTTGAACGGATTGACGATCTGATTGCAGGACTGTGGGTAGCCTGTACGATCATTAAAACGGGGTTATTGCTGTTCACTGCAAATATCACCGCCTGTTCGGTACTTCCCGCCGGAAGAACAACCCTTTTCCGTATCGGTACCGGTATTGTGATCTTCGGCGGTTATCTGTTTTTGTCCGACGATGTTCAGCGATATGCAAACGTCATGCAGAGCACAGCCGTACCGATCTTGTTTTTATCCGCTACGGTTATCATTCCTCTGTTTGTTTTTTTGTCGGACAGAATCAAACAACAAAAACGCCGCAAGGGGGTAAAGAGATGAAAATACTTTGCGTTTTTCTGTGCCTTCTGCTTGCATTTTCGGGATGCTCGGTTGAGATCGGTGGTGCACAGTTGAGCAACCGCCTCATCATTGAAGCCATCGGCATCGATGCGAAAGACGGTCAGTTTCTTATAAGCGTTCTCGCCTTGCATACGCAACAATCCAACGCCGCCAACTCCGCAGAAACACCCGACGGCATCGGCAAAGTGTACAGTGCACAGGGTAAAAGCATCTCCGAAGCCTTTGCACAGATCGATCTCATTTCGGGACTTGTACCGCTGTATTCGCAGACGAGAGTATTGATTCTCGGCAAGGAGATCGCGGAAAACGCACCGATGCAGGCCCTCGACTTTTTTATCCGCAATTACACGTTGCGGGATAACATTCTGCTTGCCGTCGCCCAAGGAACGGCGGCAGGAATCATCAAAACCGATCTCGGAAAGGCCGTACTCGTTTCCAAAACCGTACAGGACATACTGGAATCGGGCAAAAACAACGGTTTGACAACGGCTATTGAACTGTACCGCTTTGCAGACCGTATGATCGATGAAACGGACGGTGCGTTTTTGCCGGTTATCAAAGCACAAAAAAATGAGAACGACGAGCAGGAGATCACCCACGCCGGCATTGCACTGTTTGCGGACGGCAATCTGACGGACATCATCGACGGTGACGCCGCAAAAGGGCTTTTATGGACGGCAGGATTGATTGAAAACGATCTCATCAACATTGACTTCAACGGTCACACTTTGTCGGTTGCCGTAAAAGATTGCAAAAGCAGGATCCGCATTCAAAACGGCAGTGTTCCGTCCGTTGCGATACAGATTCGCTTTACCTGTGATCTGATCGAATACGGTACGGACGGCACGCGTCTGTTTTCTTTACGGGAACTTGAGAATGTCAACACAAAAATACAGAAACAGGTACAAAAATACGCAGAAATCTTTCTTGACAACACCGTAAAAAAGAATGCCTGCGACTGTCTCGGGCTTCTCAGAAAGCTAAAAAACGAAGATCCTGCTTATTTTGAACAATACCTCAACAATCAGGAGGATCTCTTGAATAATATCAATATATCAATTTCCGTTCATTCTGAAATACTAAAAACGGGTCGGGATGTGATGCAGGTCGGATAAGTGACAGGAAAAATCAGATCTTTTTCAGAAAAACTGTTGTTTTTTTCCAAAAAAACTTGATTTGAACTTTTTGCTTTGCTATAATGATGCTGTAAGTAAAAAACAGAAAGGTGTTGCATCATTATGGATCTTTCATCCCTGAAACCGATTCTTGAATTCCTCGTATCTTTGTTTACTCTGCTGTTTGAAGCACTCGACGAAGAAATTATAGGTATTGATGTCAGCGGTCTTCTCGGAGATCTGGATCTCGGCAGTCTCGGCATCGAACTGTAATGAAAATGAAAAAAGTGCTGCACCGGATTTTCGTGCGGCACTTTTTATTTTGATTTCTGGGTAACGGATGAAATCCGAACCTATGGTGACGGATATAATCCGCACACACTCGAAAGGATGTGACTATTGTATGAAAAAACTCCCCGTTATTGCGATCGGCCGTGAATTCTGCAGCGGCGGTGCGGAGATCGGTCACCGTATTGCCGCACACTACGGCATTCCCTATTACGACAGAAGCATCATTGACAAAACGGCGCAAGTCACAAATTTAAGCGAACAGATCGTTTCTTCTCACGATGAAAGAGCTTTGGGATTTTTTGATCTGCCGGGACTTCCGTATGCAAACAGTTGGTACGCAGAGGATCCCTCTGCAATTCTTCCGCTCGGGCTGCGTATTGCGGATGCACAGTTTGATATTATCAGGCAAACGGCACAGGACGGTCCTTGCGTGTTTGTCGGAAGATGCTCGGATTACGTTCTGCGGGATCATCCCAACGTTCTGCGTATTTTTATTTATGCCGATACACAGTCCAAAATCAATCGTGCACAACGCCTGTACGGATTGGATGAAAAAACGGCAAAACGGCTCATCAACAAAACCAACCGTGCCAGAGCCAATTATTACAACAAATACACCCATGAAAAATGGGGTGATCGCAACAACTTTGATCTTTACATCAATGCAGGTGCGATCGGCACCGACAAAGCAGTACAAATGATCTGCCATTACATAGACAATCTGTAAGCGAATCCCATAAAAATGCGGTCTGCACTTTCAAACGCAGACCGCATTGTTTTATTTATTTGCTTGTTCAGGAAATTCTGTCCATCAGTTCGCCGATGGTGATCTCGGGATTTTCAATACCGCCGAGAATGACCTTGATCGCACCCTTATGAAGATCGTCAATATTTTTGGCACTGATAAGGTTGGGACGGTACATATAATAGAAATCCATACCGCCGTCAGACTGCGTGGGCAGAGAAAATACGTACAAAGGCATGATATATCTGCCGGGATTATAGCCCGCAAACTCGATCTTTATGCCATCCTCCAAAGGAAGATACAGCGGCAACCACGTGTACATCATGAAAGAGGGCCCCTGTGAAGTTTTGAAATTGAAAACTTTCTGTTGCATCAGTCTTGCGTGCATATAGGGGAAATTGGAATGTCTGTACAACTGTGTACGAAGACCGAACATATAGGCAAGTGCCTGTGCAAAGGTGGAATCTTCCTCAATGATGGAATGCAACTGCAAGGGCTGTGCAAGACAACCGCCCATTCTCTTGGTTTTATAGGTCACGCGGCGGCTGCAAAGGGGCATCATCAGCGTATCGGGCGTTCTGTAATTGATCGCAGACGCATACGTACGCATACCGAGCATCACGAGATTCTCGGGTGCATTCTTGGTGTCGCGACAGTATTCAAAGAATTTTTTAGCCTGTTCGGGTGCGACGTGATAACGTGCGATCTCGCACTTATCGTGGATCATATCGTAAGCGGCAGGCACGCGAAGGTTGGGATTTTTGGTCTTTTTACGCATTTTTTCAAGGAATGCGGGACCGTGAACACCGGCATAGAAGGGCTCGCCGTTCTGTGTCCAGTAATCCATGTAGAACTTATAGTCTTTTTCATATCTTGCCTTGTCCTGCAGATATGCAAGATCTGCCTTGATCGCATCTTCATAAGGATACAGCGGCTCGGGCAGGTCTTCACCCTTGCTCAGTGCGTTATAAACACCGAGAAGATCGCCGTAAAACACACCGCAGGCAAGTGCATCCATGATGATGTGGGAAGCATTTAAGTAAATACCCGTATGTCCTTCGGGAGTAGTGAAAAGAATAATGCGGAAAATTTCATCCTTGAGCCATTTGACGGGTTTTTGGGCATCGGCTTCAAGACAAGCCTGCATTTCTTCCTTGGTTTCAAAGTTTTTAACGGGAATATCGTCCAGCACGACCTTGGGAAGAAAATGCTGGCGGATCTCTTTATCCAGTTTAAAGAAACGAAGACGAAGGCAATCGTTTCTTTCGATTTCAATATTGACTGCTTTTTTGAGCAGTTCCATATCCAGTTTCTGATTCACGGTAACGGAAGTCGGAATCTGCATAACGCTCTTATGCAGGCTGAACTTGATCATGTAATACATGGTCTGCTGGGATGCGATCAGCGGATAGTGAACGGCGGGAATTGCTTTTTTACTCATAAACTCAATCACCTTTCAACGATAGCGAATGCCGTACTTTAATTTACAACGTACAATTATATATCAAATTCCCTGTTAAGTCAAGATACATTTCAACAACATTCGGCACAATTCTTACAAAACGTATGTGTTTTGTATTAAATTAGATATTAACAGTTGCTTCCACCCACGCAATCTGCAAACACGTATCGGTGTTGTTGTGGATGCAAATGTGCAGTGTATCCTCTGTTTCAAGTTGACCCGCAAAGAACTCCGCAAGCAGAACATTGTTGCCCAAAAAGCGGTTTTCGTACGATTTTCCCTTTTCATCGCGTGCAATCAGACAAGGCTCACCGGAATATTCACACTCTCTTGCGTTAATACGGACGGCAATACAATCCTTTGATTTTGCATCCGCAATTCCCACGATCACACAAACGGGTGCACCTTCAAAAACGGGTCCGACCGTCATATCGCAACGGTAATCCGCACCCGGCAAAACGGCTTTGGGATATGTACCCGTCAGCAAATGGCGGCGTCTTGCACCCACGCATTCTTCAAGTTTACCGCAGGTTTCATAAATGTCGTATAAAAAAGGATCCGGTGCAAACAGATCGGCACAAAAACCGTCCAGCCAAAGTCCGTTGCAACCTTGTGACAGGTATCCGACCGCAAAACCGTTCATGATGCGTTCGGTCACATACCACTTTTTTTCCTGCCTTTCACAAAGCGTTGCTTTTACACCTGCAAACACAGCAATGTCCGTATTTTCGGACAACCAATCCGCAACAGGCAAATTACCGTCACAGACGTTTTCCGTTGAACATACAATAACGGCATCCATGCAGGAAAGCTCCGTTTGTGCCTTCACGGCATTTATATCCGCTGACAACAGCACGTACAGCAATGCTTCGGGAGCAAGAGCTTCACGCAAACGTGCGGCTTCGGAGATCACGGAGAATGACGTCACCTCGCGGCAATCCAACACAATACCTGACGTAAGATTTTCGTGAAAAGCGGTTTCGATCTGCTCTTTCTGTGCATCCACACGCAACATGGGTGTTATGCCTCGTGCACGGCAACGCTCTGCCCAGATTGTAAGTGCTTTTTTGTCGGTACCTTCAAAGCAAAGGGTTTCAATGTGCGTTGCAATATACTGCTCTACCAATGCACCGACCTGTTCTTCGCGTGCGTTCTGTACGTTAACACGGCTCAAAAATTGACGTTCCGCCTGTGCATCAACGTACAGGATCAATTGCGTATTGAAATATTCCCCGTCAAGATCCGATTCAAACGGCTCAAAATTCTCCATTATTCCGCAATCCCCTTTTGTTTGTAATATTTATCCGTCTTTTTGAGGTAATCAATCAGCATCATCGGCCAATCGGTCTGAATAAAATCAAAGCCTTTATCGGCAAGCCATCCCCAACCGTAATCCTCACTCTGCGTGAGAGCGGAGTCGTCACTGTGACCGCCTGCAAGCTGTTCTTTATGATTATAAATGATCGAATTTGCCCAGCACAGAATACCGTCGTTGTGCATCTTTTCAATAAAATCATCGCTTGCAAGATATTCATCGTCGTTCTTGAACAGAATTTCAACACCCACATAATTGACGTTGCTTCTCAACAGGCGTTCATGGGCGTGGTGATCCCTGCGGATGATGGGCATAAAAGGCAATTCGGGTGCAACTTCTTCGAGCACACGCAGAACTTTATCGGACAGACTGCTTTTGACAAGCATCTGGTCGATCATCCCGTGTCTTTTGATCGCCTCGTAGATCTTTTGCGGATTATCCCAGAATTTATCGATATTGATAAAACAACGGCCTTTGAACTGCTCTAAAAACGAGTCAAAATCGGCAATGGTAAACTGCGTTGCGGTTCTGTCGTAATTGACGTAGTGCATCTTTGTAACCGTGTCAAGTTTGAGGTGGCTCAATGAAATAAAACGGTTCAGGTGTTGGATTTCCATGCCGGGATGGAACAGAAAGAGCTGTCCGTCCTTACTGCAACTGACGTCCACTTCAAGCATATCCGCCCCCTGTTTGAGTGCGATCTCATACGCCGCTAAAGTGTTGCAGGGAATGTTTCCGCCTGCCGCACCGCGATGGGCTACGACGATGATGTTTTCTTTTGCTTTCTGCCGAAGATCAAATTCCATTGCTGTATCCTCCGTTTCTGTACGCACATATTCTCATATAAAGTATATAAGAGGATTTACATTCTGTCAAGAAGTGACTTCATTTCTTGACTTCAAAACCGATTTTGCTTATAATAAAAGTCAAAATAAATGCAACGGGTGAAACACTATGCTATATACACAATTTCAGGATCTGACCTTGCCCAAACTCGGCATGGGCTGTATGCGGCTTCCAGGTGACGGGTATGCAAAGCCGCACATTGAAGAGGTTGAAACCGAGCAGATGATCGACTTCTGTATGCAGAACGGCGTCAACTATTTTGACACCGCATGGGGCTATCACAGCGGCAACAGCGAGCCTGTTGTGGGTAAATTTTTGCAGAAATATCCGCGGGAAAGTTATTTTCTTGCAAGCAAATTCCCCGGTTACGACCTTGCAAACATCGGCAAAGCAGAAAGCATTTTTGAACAACAACTCGTGCGTTGTCAGATGGAATATTTTGACTTTTACCTGTTTCACAACGTCTGTGAACTGAACGTTGATGCGTATCTGGACGATGCAAAATACGGTGATTTCACGTATCTTCTTAATCAAAAGAAAAACGGCAGGATCCGTCACCTCGGTTTTTCCGTGCACGGAAGTCTTTCGGTTTTACAGCGTTTTCTGGATGCGTACGGCGAACACATGGAATTCTGTCAGATCCAACTCAATTACCTGGATTGGACGTTCCAGGATGCAAAAGCCAAGGTGGAATTGCTGAATCAATACAACATCCCCATCTGGGTCATGGAGCCTTTACGCGGCGGAAAACTCGCCGTGTTGTCGCAGGAACACACCGAAAAATTACAAAACCTTCGTCCGCAGGAAAGCGTACCTGCCTGGGGCTTCCGTTTTCTGCAAAGCATTCCGGGTGTTGCGGTGATTCTGTCGGGAATGTCAAGTATGGCACAGTTACAGGAAAACATCCGCATTCTGTCCGAACACAAACCTTTGAATGACCGTGAACGGGATGCATTGCAGGAAATTGCCGCCGATATTCAGAAGTCAACGGCACTCCCCTGCACCGCCTGCCGTTACTGCACGGAACACTGCCCTATGGAACTGAACATTCCGAACCTCATTGACCTTTACAACGAACTGTGCTATTCGGGCGGCGTGGTTGCAAAGATACGAACCAAAGCCTTGCCTGCCGACAAGCAACCGTCTGCGTGTTTGCAATGCCGTGCGTGCGAAGCGGTCTGTCCGCAACAAATAAAGATCGCGGACATGATGCGTGATTACGCAGAACGTTTTCTGTGATACAAACAAAAATAATACGGAACAGAGCAAACTGTATGTTGCTTTGTTCCGTTATTTTTTATTCGCCGAATTTTTCTTTGTGTACAAGTCGGATCATGATGCTTGTGTTCAGTTCTGCCGCCGCTTTGGGATAACGGTCCTGCAATTGTTCATAGCCGTAATGTTCGGAAACGGCAGAAAGAATATCTGTATCCGCTACGCCGTTTTGAATTCTTTCTGCAATAAAACCGATCATCCCCAGCACGGCATCGCGGCAGGCACCGAGATACAGTTTTGTGTGCGTTTCGTTCAGAAATCCGCAATGCGGTGCCACGATATGACGGATATCGAGAATACGCACCCTGTCGATGGATTGCAACGACAACCCGCATCCCACCAGCACGGCAGGCACGACCGTTCCCTCTCCGAGATATACACCCATGCTTTCGCAGGCGAGAAGCAACTTTTCTTCCTTGAGATAAAAACCGATGCTGCAATGCGTATGTCCCGGCAAAGACAAAACTTCAAAAGTATGGTCACCTGCCTGCACGGTATCGCCGTCCGCAACAGCGATATCCACACGCAGTTGATCTCCCAAAAAAGGATAATCGGTCACTCCGCAGACGGCGGCGTATTTTGCATCAAGATCTTTCATCAGTGCTATCGCACCGGGACGCTTGAAAACATCTGCCGTATGCTGACTTGCAACCACTTTTGCATCGGGATAATGATGTAAGATGTAGGCACTGCCCAAGGCGTGGTCGTAGTGAGAGTGTGTCAGGAAGATATAATCGAGGCTTCGTTCCCCTAATAGTTTTTTGATATTTTCAGCCACACCGAATCCCGTAAATCCAAAGCCTGTATCGTAGAGAATTGCGGTCTTGCCGTCGTCCAGCAAAAACGCACTGTCCCCGGGATTTACACGCACGTCGGTTACTCTTATTTTCATCGTATTATTTTTCCTTTATGAGAATACATGAATTGACTTTCAAGGTAAATTGCAGATTTTCATCGCAGAAAACAGGTGTTGCATCGTGTGTTTCATCCAGCAAAAAGGCTTCAAATCCGCCTTTTTTGCCGAAATCAAACTGCACCTGCTTTTCGGGTAATGTATCATCGTCGTTATAATAAGCGACCATGCACATCACTTTATCCCGTTCATTCACTCCGCAAAGCGAATAAATATGTTCTTCCTGCGTGTCACTTCGTACTTCCCGATAGCCGTTATAAAAAGCACCGTACCACAAAAACGGGTAGTAGCCTTTCAGCGGTCGATAGGTATAAAAATCGAACAAACCGTTGAATACAGACGGACGGGTATCGTAATACATAAGCATATCAATGCTTGATTTCTGCGCTTCACACATACACGCACAAACGAAAGCCGCACCCTTCATACCGTGAATCATTTCCAGCGTGTGCACATATTCCCGTCCGAAATCCTTAACATAATTCCATTCATTGAGGATGCTTTCGGCACTTTCATAACCGTATTTACAAAGTAAGTTTTTGACCGTTTCACTGCGTTTTATCATGTCGGCAGGATCAATACAATAAATGTGCCACGAAAAGAAATCGATCGGAACGTTTCTTTCCTGCATATAACGCAGAAAATCCTCCGTCCACTCCATATTGCCGGCAATGGCGGGACCTCCGATCTTCAGATGCGGAAAACAGGATTTCAGGTGCGTTGCGGCAATTTCATACAGTTCAAAAAACTGGGCTTTCGTCCCGCCCCACGTACGTTTGTTGGGGCTGTCATCGGGATCGAGATCCGCTTCATTCCAGATCTCCCAGTATTCCATGTTCAAATGATATCCGTCTGCCCATCCTTCATTGTAATGACGGATGATATGCTCGCAGATCACCGCCCATTTATGAAAATCTTTCGGCGGAAGCGTGCCGTGTTTTTTGATCTGATGTTCAATGGTCTGTCCCAAACGGAAAAAGGTTTGGGTATCGGCATCAAGAGCTACCAAAATTGCCTCGTCCGTACAGGCAAAATCATAGGATGCGGGATCGTAGGCATCGGCATCAAAATCGGGAAAAATGCAGGTAATATCGTGGCTGTACGGGCCGCCGTAAATACCGCAGACGGCGGAATCGTGATTGCGGCAATAGTGCATTCTTGCGGCTTTGTAATCGGACAAATTGGTACGCCATTGATCGTCGGCATGACGTTTATGCCACGGTCCGCCGTTGGTTGCATTCAGAATCTTGAATGCACCGCCTGCTTTTGCGGTATCAAATTGCAGTTTCACCATTGAAAAAGCCTCCTTTGATAACAATTCATTTTAAGTTTTCCCATTCTTCGCGTGTGACGGCATACACAAGCATACCGCCGTTTCTTTCATCCGTAAATGTTTTGATTCTTTTCATACCAATGCTGTTTGCCGTGGAAAAGGAAGCCACGTTGGTATCCGTCATATATGAATAAAGGCTGTCAAAATCCGTGTTTTCAAACGCCCAGTCACGCACCGCGGTTGCGGCTTCACGGGCATAGCCTTTTCGCCAATGGTTTTTATTAACATGATAACCGATCTCAGGCAACCGGGCACCGTCAATATTTTGCATGGTAATACCGCAGTCACCGATGAACGCACCGTTCTCTTTCAGCGTGACCGCCCACAAACCGAAACCGTATTCGGCATAGTTATTGAGATTCCATTCGATCCAACGGTTCGTACCATCCTCATCATAGGGTGACGGATAATGCCGCATGGTTTCGGTATCCGAAAGGATCTCATACAGTGCATCAAAATCATTTTGTGTATATTCTCTTAAAATCAGACGTGAAGTTTCAATAATCATAGAACATTTCACTCATTTCCGAATCAATTGCACGACGCATTCTACGTGCTCTGTGTGCGGAAACATATCAACGGGTTGGATTCTTTTGACGTTGTAGCCGAGTTTTGTGAATTGAACAAGGTCACGGGCGAGGGTTTCGGGGTTGCAGGACACGTACACGATACGATCGGGTGCAAGGGTGGCGGCGGCTTTGATGAACTGCGGCGTACTGCCGGCTCGGGGCGGATCCATCAGAAGCACGTCGCAATGTTCGCCGTTTTCGGCGGCATCGCACAAAAAGTCGGTTGCATCCGCACAGACGAAACGGATGTTCTTCATATCGTTGCACTTAGCGTTTCCGATGGCATCCTTGACCGCCTGCGGATTGCTTTCGACGCCGACGACCTGTCCTGCCGTCTTTGCGGCAACCATACCGATGGTCCCGACACCGCAATAGGCATCGACCACGGTCTCATTGCCCGTAAGACAGGCGTATTCCATTGCGATATTATAAAGTTTTTCGGTCTGCACGGGGTTGATCTGATAAAAAGACTGTGCGGAAATGCGGAATTGAAGGCCGCAAAGCACGTCCGTGATATAGCCGTCACCGTACAGCACGGTCTGGCGTTCACCCAAAACGAGTGAAGTAAAACGGTCGTTGACGTTGTGAATGACCGTAGTGATCTCAGGATGTGCTTTCAGAAGTGCGGAAACAAAACTGTTTTTACCCGGAAACATGGGGCTTGCAGACACAAGCACCACCATGATCTCCCCCGTTGCAAAGGCACGTTTGACAAGCACGTGGCGTAAAAAGCCCGTGCGGTTGAATTCGTTGTATGCGGTCAGTTTGAACGATTTGAGCAGTTTGCGGACGGTGACGATGATGGCATCCGCTTTTTGGTCTTCGATCATGCATGAATCGACTTTTACGATACGGTGGGAACCCGACTGATAAACACCCGAAATGATCTGACCGCCGCGTGTGGTGCCGAACGCCGCCTGCACCTTGTTACGGTAATGAAAGGGATCTTCCATACCGATGATCTCCTGCACGTGACAGAATCGACCGAGCAATTTTATGACCTTTGCCTGTTTGAATGACAACTGACGGGCATAGTCCATATTGAGGATCTGACAACCGCCGCATTTACCCGCAACGGGACAAATATTTTTCTGATTCGACATCCTTTTACTCCAAAAACAGGCGGCGCTGAAAAAACGCCGCCCTTGATATGCTTTTAATTATTCGCCTTTCATTTCCACAAGTTCCTGTGTGCCTTCGTAAGCGATCACGGAAAGTTTGACGGAATCATAGATTGCCGCAGTAATATCGTCTTCGGTAACACCGAGAGATGCAGACCATTTACGGTCGATCCATGTATTCATGCACATAAGATCTGCAAGACCGACGGGATCGATACCGCCTTCAACGTTGCGGTCAGCGTAGTCCTTACGCATGGTAAGACCGAATACCTGGAACATCCATTTCTGAATATGAACGATTTTTCTACCGGGTTTGCCCATAGCGGCATGGACGATGGAAAGGAACTGATCCCACGTAAGGTTGTAGAAACCGATCGGATAGCACCAGCCGCCCTTGTTGCGTTCAGCAGCACCGACGATCGCCTGTGCGACCTGACGTACGGTCAGCATGGTGGTGCCTCCCTTGGGATACATGGTGGTGGGCTTCATGCGGGCAAGCTGTTCAATGAGGATAACCCAAACGGGCTTTCTGCCGGGCTGTGTGCCGAAAATGTAGGGCAGTTCAAGCACTGCAACATCCATGGTACCGTCTTTTGCAAAAGAAACGGCAACGTTTTCCTGCTCGATACGGCTGCGGATGTAGGGATGCTTTTTGGTAAGTTCGAGTTCGGGATAATGCTTTGCAAAATAGGAGAAGTAAGAACCGAGAACGACGGCGTGCTTGATGCCGACTTCTTTGCCGAGGGTGAGGAAACGGCGGACGGGTTCAATGTTGTACTTCTTGTAAGCTTCGTATACGGGTGCGGGGAATTCAACACGTTCATCGACACCGGCTGCAAAAACAAAGGTGTCACAGCCTTTCATCATTTCCTTGAGTTCGTCGTCACTCATGTCAAAGTAGTTGCCCCAGACAAGTTCCATTTCTTCGGGAATGGGTGCACCTGCGGGAAGCGGAGGCAGGGCGATGGACTTGACAGTGTGACCTCTGTCAATAAAGATGCGTGCTGCTGCGGAACCGAGCAGGCCGGTTCCACCGATCATAAATACGTTCATTTTCTTTTCTTTCCTTTCATTGTTATATTTTAATAAACAATTTTATTTAACATATTTCTGAACATTGACCGAGTGTTCGTCCATTGTTCTTGCACAGTACATATTGCCTTCGGGATCGTGGCAGAAGTAATAATAACTCGTTTCATCCGGATGTAATGCCGCATAAATGGCATCACCACCGGGATTACAGATGGGACCGATGGGCAGATCTTTGCACTGATAGGTATCATACAGTGCAAGCAGAGCACTCAATTCACTCTGACTGAGCAGACCGTCATCAATGTTTGTAATATAATCCTGCGTGGAGTCACACTGGAGCATATTCAGAGAATCCGAATCAAGACGGTTGTAAATGACGGAAGCGATGGTGTACATCTGATTTGCATCGTTTGCTTCCTTTTGCAGGATGGAGGCAATGGTGATGATCTGGTCAACGGTATAACCGAGTTCTTCCGCATCCTTTTGATAGGTATTCGTCCATTTTGCATCAAAGTTACTCAGGAAACGGTTCAGAACACTGTTGACGTTTTCATCGACGTAGAATTCATAGGTATCGGGATACAGATAGCCTTCAAGCACACGGTATCTCGTGTCGGCATCGGTGATGCTGTTCAGGAAGTCATATTCTTCGGGGAATTCATACGTTGCAATTGCATTATAAAGGGCATTCTTTGCGGAAATGACCTTTGCATCGTACAGTTTTTCGGCGATCTGATCGATGGTGTAGCCTTCGGGGAACGTAATCATGACCGTGGCATCACCCGTATCGGACAGCATGGCGTTGAGCATTCCTTCTACGCCCATTTTTGCAGAAAGGACGTGTTCACCCTCAAGATATTCCGTTTCATCAGAATAGCCGAGGAAACCCATCAGCAACTTACAGAAATCTGCCGAATAAATCAGCCCCTGTTCTTCAAGCATGGTCAGGATCTGATCCGTTTTCATATCGGCTGAAATGTAAACGGCAACGGGACTGTCACTGCGGTCAATGGCAATGATGTCATTCACGACACCCAAAAGCGGAATCTTCAGTGCAGAACTGGTAAGCACGATGATTACGATCAGCATCGCACTGACAAGCAAACTCAACAGTGCGTGGGCAATTCTCTGTTTGCGGAACTTGCGTTTCTTTTCTTTATAAAGCATCTTTTTGCGTTTTTTTGCGGATGCTTTTGTTGTTTTCTTGGCATCGTTTTTAGCCGTGACCGCTGCTTCCTTTTTCTTTGCAGGTGCGGCTTTTTTCGGCTGTGCGGGTTTTACTGCTTCGGGCTCTGCCTGTTCGGCAAAAGATGCCGATTCGGCGGCAGTTTTGGCAGATCTTGCAGGTCTGGATCCTACCGTGGTTTTCGGCTGTGTTGCCTTTGGTGCGGGACGTGCGGCTGACGTATGTTGTGCGGCTGACGATGCACCGGATTCGTTGAAATTTCTCAGAAGTTCATCATAAGCGGATGCAAGTTCATCACGCGACATCTTCTGATCGTTCGGGGTGTTATCGTTGGTACTCATTGCTTAACTCCTTTATACACCGGCGGTGTATATTCTGTTTTCTGTAATAAAAAGATCAAGACTTTTATCGTATTTTCCGCGCGGAATGCGGTCTTTGCGGCAAGCCTCATAGCAAATACCTACCGCAGTTCCCTTAAACATGGCTAAAAAACGGTCGTAATACCCTTTTCCGTAGCCTAAACGGAAACAGTTTTTATCAAAAACCAAAGCAGGAACCACACAGATTCCGCTTTCAAAATCGGTTACGGGTACACATTGATCCGCAATCGGTTCCATGACACCGAATGCACCGTTTTCAAGATCGTCAAACGATGTAATATAGTAGAAAACCATATTTCGCGTACCCGCAACACAACGCGGCACGGCAACTTTTTTGCCCAGTTCCCACGCCCGTTCGATCAGATAGCGGGTATCCACTTCGATTTCGGTAGACATATAAGTCAGAAGTGTGTCGGCATCGCGGAACGTCCACAATCCGATCAGTTTATTGGCTATTTTGCGGTCATTGCGCTCTTTTTCTTCAGGCGACAGCGAAAGGCGGTATTCCTTTGCTTCCTGCCGCATCCGCATTTTCAGCGGTCTTATATCCACGTTCATTTGCTCTGAATCTGTTTGCAGATCTGCTGTGCCGTATCCTCGTCCTTACAGGCGGCAATGATAGCAAAAGCAAAGTCTGCGGCAACGCCTGCACCTCTTGCGGTAATGATATTTCCGTCCGTTTCAACGGGAGCCCCCGTGCACACGGCACCGCAAAGATCGTCTTCAAAACCGGGATAACAGGTGGCTTTTTTACCGCCGAGCATCTGTGCGTGACCCAAAACGGACGGAGCAGCACAAATGGCACAAAGCAGTTTATTTTCATTGAATGCACGGTGCACGAAATGCATCACTTTACCGTCTTTTTCAAGATTGAGCGTTCCGGGCATTCCGCCGGGCAGGACAATACCGTCAAAATCGGCACCGTCGGACAGATCATCGGTGGTAATATCGGCTACAACGGGAATGGCGTGTGCACCGCAAACCTGCTTTGCTCCCACACCGACCGTTGTGACATTGATCCCCGCCCGACGCAGATAGTCAACGGGTGTCAACGCTTCAATTTCTTCAAAGCCTTCAGCCAAAAACAAATAAATCATCCGTTTCATCCTTTCATCCGTCCGTCATAAGCGTTTTTCATACTTATTCAATTGTATATTATATCAAATTGTTTCTCACTTTACAAGACCTATATAAAAATAATAATTCATTTTCACGCATATTTTATAAATAAAAAAATTTTATATGATTGTCAAAACGCCGATAATGTGATACACTGACATACGTAATAACAAAGTAAAGGAGAGAAAGACATTGATTTCATCCTCTGTCAGCCAAAACCTGCCCGAAGATTTCACCTATACCGCACATACGGGTTGCGTGGATACGGCGGACAATTCATTGGAAGCAATTGAAAAAGGCGTGCAATACGGTGCAAAGATCGTGGAATTTGATCTGCACTTCACACAAGACGGCACACCCGTACTGTCGCACGATGCACCAAAAGGCGGTGAAGTGACGCTGGATGCGGCGTTTGAATGTGTGAGCCGATATGAAGGTCTTCGTGTGAATGTGGACGTAAAAAGCGGAACCGCCCTTGAAAAGGTGGTCATCCTTGCCGAAAAACACGGCCTCAAAGATCGCATTTTCTTCACGGGCCTTTTTGAAGACGACATTCCCCTTGTACAAAACGCCTGCCCCGGCATTCCCTATTGGCTGAACGAAGACGTTTTGCCCGTCGCGGAACATTCGGATGCATATTTACAACAGTTGGTCGGTCTCGTTCGTACCTGCAAAGCAGTGGGCATCAACATGAACAAGAACAACGCCACCAAAGAATTGGTCGATTTCTTCCGTACAAACGGCCTCGGCGTATCGCTGTGGACGGTCAACGAGGAGGAAGAAATGCTGAAATACTTATCTTTCTCCCCCGATAATATCACGACACGCAGACCGGACACTATGCAAACACTTCTCAAATAAAAGCACATCCGTACCGAATTGAGAAACGGTACGGATGTTGTTTTTTATAGATTTTTTTGTTTGAAATAACGGCAGGACAGCAAAAAAAGAAAAAACGCACAGATCGAACACAGCACGGCTGAAACGGTTTCGTAATACGGAATGAGGGTAAAATACCCGCCCTCCGAAAACCAAAGACCGCGGTTATAAATCAGCCCCACGCCCGTCATACGCAAAAGCCAGAACAGAATGCTGTTGATATGCGGCATATAACCTACGATCAATGCCGTCACGACGGCAATCAAAGAAACGAAAGCACCTGCCGTGGGTAAAGGTGAAAAATCTGCACAGGCAAATGCCGCTGACAGCAACAGAAAAGACAGCATGACGAGATAACCGACCGCAAGACCTGCAATAAAACATTCGCCGACCGTCATACTTCCCCACGGAACGAACGGCCCTTGGGCATCGGAAATGATACTGAGGTTATTGAGGCTTGCCACGGATTGCTCCCATATTCCCGACAGATCGTTTTTAATAAACAGCAGAGCGTATGCAAACAGAGATAACAACCAATACGCCGCCGATGACAGCAGAAGCGGCGAAACGAGTTTTTCCCTTTGGAGTTTGCGTCCTTTTTTACAGGTGAACACGATCGACTGCGTCTGATGCACTTTGTCATCCCAATAGCAGGTAAACACACACAGCACGGCAAAAAGACAGGTGCAAATGAGCACCACCGTACCGAAATGCACGAACAGATCGGTGTGGATGCGTGCGGTGGCATAATCAAAATACACGTCGTCTGCACTGCCGTCTGTCTGCAATTGCGAAACACAACGTGCAAGATATGCATATTTATATTGCATCAGGTGCAAAGCCGTCGGAGATATACGTTTACCGTCTGCAGTTTTCACTTCTGCAAGGATTTCATAGATTTCAAAAGCATTGTAGTTTTCGTAAAACGTGCGATCCGCCATGCTGTTTTTAAGCATTTCTTCATACCAATCCGCTTGCAGACTGTCGGCATCCGCTTCGGATACCTCTTGCAGTTTTTCGGTATAGAACTGCGAATATTCCCTTCCCGTTTGTCTGAACACGGATTGAAGCCAATCGATTTCCGCTTCGTGGGAATAAATGCCGACAAAGGCCGCACAGACAACAAACAAAAACACAAACAAACACCACAGGGTTTTATTCAGCAACAAGCGTTTGCATTCAAAACGAACCATATTACAGTTTCCTCATTTCACATTCACGTTTGCGTACAAAAAAGGCACAGAGTGCGATTCCGACAACGGCAAACAGAATACAGATCGCAATCTCCGAATATGCAAACGGAATCAGATCGCTTAAATACGTATCTTGCAGACTCTGACGGCAGGAAAACGGCATTTTGAATACGGTGTTTGCCGTCACGACACTCAAAAACCACACAGGGATCAGCACGCCCAACAAACCGGTATAGCTTTTCACCGCGGAACAAAAAGCAAAACCTGCCGCGGTTACCCCGATTGCAAGCAGAACAAGAAGCATTGCACAAAGCCAAAAATACTGCCGCAGCGTGCCACTGAAGTAATAAACAGTGAAAAAAGATTGATAGGAATTCATGGGATTGTTCCAAAGCAAGGACGGAATGACCGAGTGCAACAAAATCGCGCTTGCAATAATTCCGAACAGAGCCGTTGCAAAAGCACCGAACACAGCCGTTTGCCTTTGCGTACGCAGGATCTTTCTTCCTTTTTTGGTGACCGCCTGCAACACATCCACCTGCACGATGCGATCCTGCGCAGGCGTTGTGCAAAACAGCACAAGAACACTGCACGCAACACTGACTGCAACGGCGCGGAAGCACTTCCCGACCGATTCACTGACTTCCGACGGCATATTGCCTGTATATGCATCGGTAAAAAAGTAGCGTTGCATCTGCTTCACTTCATAATCAAAAGCATCCGTTGCAGAAATGTCTGCCAAGCGTTCACGGTCGTCATACCAAAAATCGACCCAATCTTCGATCCGTGAATAAACGCGACCGAGGAATTCGATTTCCCTTGCTCGTTCGGCTTCGGGGCATTCAAACGCAAGAAGATCGAGTTCCGCATCGGACAAAGTGCGGTCTATATCCTTTGTCACCCCGAATTCACGCATAAGGTCTTCATCCGACATTGCGTTAAACTGTTCTTCACTCATGTTCGAGAGGTGGGTTTTCCCGTGCAACAAAAAGCGGTATTCTTCATAGTTTTTTACATCGGCCGCAATAAAAGCGGGGTGTTCTGCGATCTTTGCATTAAAATCATCTTTCAGCGCGCCGAGCAGTTCCGTATCCAGACTTTCACGCTCGGATGCATCCAGATGCGTACCGTAATAGGATGTTACAAGTTCGCACGCACGTTTGGAAACCGCGAAATCCACATCGGAAAACGGAACGGTTGCATACATTCCGAACACGGCAAACCAGATGCAAAGCACTGCAAAAACGCGCAACGGACGAAACGATTTTTTCAGTTCTGCAACAAAGAGATTCATGCTTGCATCTCCTCTCTGTACACATATAAAAACACGTCTTCCAGAGTTGCCTGCACCGCATTTGCCTGTTCGGGAACAACCGCAGCGGCATAACGGTAAAACAAACCGCTTTCATCCTGCCGTTCACTTAAAAACACAGCATCCGTCGGTACAGTTTGGTTGTTCGGCAATTCAAAAACTTTACCGTGAAGCATATTGCAAAGTCCGCTTACACTTTCATTTGCAACCAAACGGTGATCTTTGATAAGAATAACGCGATTTGCAATGTATTCCACGTCCGATACGATGTGTGTGGAGAGAATGACGGTACGGTCTTTCCCCAGGCGTGCGATCATATTGCGGAATCGGACACGTTCTTTCGGATCCAGTCCTGCCGTGGGCTCATCGAGAATCAAAATTTTCGGATCATTGAGCAACGCCTGTGCGATGCCGACACGCTGTAACATCCCGCCCGAGAGTTTTTTCATTTTCATTTTTCCGCAATCGGAAAGACCGACCTCATTCAGCAGATATTCAATGCGTGCATCCGCTTCCTGTTTTTTCAATCCTTTCAGTGCCGCAAGATACCGCAAAAATTCATGCACCGTATAGCCTTTGTAAAAACCGAATTTCTGCGGCAAAAAGCCGATCATGTCCCTGTAATCTTCATCCATACGGAAAACATCTTCACCGTTCCACAGAATCTCACCCTCGGTGGGATGCATGAGCGTTGCAAGCATTTTCATCAGCGTCGTTTTGCCTGCCCCGTTGGGAGCCAGCAGTGCATAAATGCCGACGTCGAACTGAATATCCGCATTCTGCAAGGCAGTAAAACTGCCGTATTTTTTGGTTACATTACACACTTTCAGCATAAGCGTTTCCCTTTCTGATAAAAAATCCGAGTAAATACCAATACAGTGCCATAAGAAGTGCCGATACGGGCAACAAAACGGTTATTTGTACGCTTTGCAGTATCTTTTCCCATTGCATTTCGGCAAGAACTATCGGCAACAGGCAGATTCCTGCCCATAAAAACGGAAGAAAAACAGCCGCATACCGCGTGCGGATAAACATCAGTGCAATGAGTTGCAATACCGCATACAAAAACAACGAACAGAACGACAGCAACAACAGATTGGCAAATTCCGCCCGGAAAAATAACGAACCGATCGCGGCAACGGGAATATCCGCGAGCATACTCAAAAGGCTGAAAAACAATAACCGCAACGCCGTTATATGCACGGGGGTATATTTACACACGTTCTGCAATTCCAGGGTCTGCGAAAAATATTCCTTTCGCAAAGTCAACAGCCATGCGGTCAGATACAGCACGGGTGACGAAGTAAAAATACAGGTATACAAATATTGTTTTCCGACCGAAAAAAGAAACGTATACAAAATGAACACGATCATCAACGTCAGACAAATACAATCCCCGACACCGAAAAACAAATTGCGAAAAGCAAAGATGTCTTTCATTTCGGCAAACAAAGAAAAAACGGATCTCTTGCTTTTATATCCTTTTGCAACGATCTGTGCAATCGCCGCCTGCTTTTCCTGCTCGGACGGCATGGGTATATCAAGTTTCATCGCCGAACTCCTTTCTGATTCTGCTTATCAAACGGTAATAGACGGTTTTGACACTCGCTTCGGGCATGGATAAAAGCCGTGCGATCTCTCCGAATGAAAGATCCGCATACAGATGAAAGCGAAAGATCTGCTGTGCGGTTTCATTGAACGTGGCAACGAATGCTTCTATGTTTTGCAAGAGTTCCCTGTTTTCAATTTCCTGCACAAAGGAATCCGAAGCACTTTCGCAGACCGCATCCAACGGCAAATTTGCATTTTCCCGTGCAACGTGCGATCTCTTGTAATCAATGATGCGATGGGTCGCAATGCGGTAGATCCACGTACGCAAAGAAGCTTTCTTCGGATCAAAGGTATCATAAGCACGCAGAACACTAATGAATATTTCCTGTGTCAGATCCATTGCAATGCCCTTGTTGAACGTCTGACGGTATGCAAAGACGTAGATCTCATCGTAGTATTCTTTGACGAGTGCTTCTGCCTGCTTTTTGCTTTGTTTTGGTTTGCCGAATCCGATTGCCAAATCTTTCACCGCCTTTCAATACGTATATACGAAACAATTCTTCAAAAAGTTTCAAAAGTTTCAGAAAAAATAAAAAAAAGAGTGTCGCGAGGACACTCCGTTAAGACAGATGCAGTGTTTCACCCGAACCGACACGGTAAAGGTTCTTATCCACATCGAACCACACTTCCTGCAAGGTCGGGTTATAAACGGTCTTGCCGTCCGCACTCCACACAAGTGAATGATATGCCTGTATATAGAGATAAATCTCCATATTCGTTGCGTACCACGTGTCTTCCCTGTCGGCAAGTTTTTTGCAGATATTCTCAAGATGATCCCAATTTTTATTATGGTCAAATTCGTAAGCGTGTCCCCATATATATAAGAGCCTTGCCTGACGGTCCGCCCAATAATGCTCTGCAAGATCAAGTGCAACAAAGCGGTCAATATAGTTCTCTATATCCGGATTGTTATGGTGGGCGGTCGGCATCCATGCGTGCCAATCGGCAGGCAGAGAGAAACGGTCATTGTCGCCGCCCAGCGTGCGTGCATACACGATGCCGAGATCGGACAGATACCGTTTGACCGTGGCATAGTCGGTCTCATTAGCAAACTGCGTGATGCCCGTATCGGGATACGCCATACCGCGGATGATGCAATCCAAGGCACTTTCGAGTTCTTCACGGCAGGCAAGCACGTCACGGATGCCCTCCACGGCGGATACGATTCCGCAGGCAACGTGATGTTTCCCGTGTACGGCAATTTCATGGCCTTGTGTCAAAAGATCTTTGCAATCCTGCACGGTCAGACCGTCACCGCGTACCAAACGGCTGCTGTTGATGTTGAACGTGCATTTCATATTGTGAGCATTGAGAATTGCAGCCAGTTTTTGATCCTGCAAACAGCCGTCATCGTAACTGAACGTCACGGCTTTGCATTTACCATTCGGAAAACGGATGAAACGGTAAGACATTGCAAACACTTCTTTCAAATTTTATTATGTACATTATAATATATTCAGTATCGCAATGCAATCAAAGAATGAAAACAGGAACGCATCAAAACTATCGCAAGTGAAAAAAATCAGTTATCTTGCGATTGTTTTTTTCGTATCTGCCTTTTTATCAATTTTATTTCCCATATCAACCAAAACAAAAACTGACCGACAATTGCAAGAACCACAAGCAAAACAATCTCATAAAAATGTGAGTTTTCTTCTTTCGTCCAATCTTTCGCGACAACCGTACCGTCTGCTCTTATATCCGTTTTATTCTCCTTTGCAACCAATTCCTGAATATCCACATAGGAATCGTGAAAAAGAATTAACGATGCAACACCGTTGACTTTACCTGCAACTTTGACATTTGAATTATGGTGGCATTCCAAGTAAAATCTATTTGCATCAATATTATAAATACTGCCGGCACCACAACCACCATTTAAACAGACAGATACATCACCTGACTTTGCGACATCAAAATCCAGATCTGTTTTTGTATTTGAGTACACCGCACAAATGGGAGCGTGAATGACGATTTCAAACACCGAACAATCTACATACAATCCGTAATCATAATCATAGTCTATATCATTTTCATGAACACGATTATAGTATTCTTCTTGAATGCCGATAAATAGCCATTTATCCATGCTTTTATTATCATTTTTGCTGAATTTCAGAATATCATGGAGTTTTTCGTTTGTCGTAACTTCCGCGTAATACTGTGTGTCATTCACGATCTGCAACTTCGGATAAGCATTTACAAATTTCGTGAGATATTCCCAGTCATCAAAAAACGATATCTTTGAGCACGATTCAAAATCATAACGTTTTGTGACAAGATCATCATCCGCAACAAACACAGCGAATTCCGGATCTAATTCATCTCCCGACAAAAGCCAACAACCAAATGCAAAAAAAAGCGAAAAAAACAAAAATGAAAACACGAGACAGATCGACACAAATATTAAAAGAACCTTACTGTATTTGCTGTTTGTTCTGTTCATAACAACCCGCCTTTTTCTTTTATCATATCATACATTATCGCAAGTTGCAATATTTTTCAACACACAGAAAAAAAACACACACCCTCTTTACATCTGAATGAAAAAGAGGGAAAATTGTGATAATTCAATCGTTCGGAATTCAATTTCTTGCACAATACAAGAAAAATACTTAATAATTCAATACGGTGGAAACAACGGGCTTTCCGTCTCTACCCAGAAGCGGTGTCATACCGCCTGCGTTCCCCGATGCATGAAACACGTAATTTACACCTGTTTCTTTGTCCACCCAGATTTCCATAACATTGATGGCACCTTGTGAATATATTTTTTCAAAACGATCATTGTTTCCCATAAATAAACCTCCATGGAATATATTATTCAACTAAATTATAAAGGCCGGGCAGATAAATTACAATAGTATAAAACAGAAAAAGAAAAAACCACCGCGAGGGTGGCTCTGTCGGGTCGCTTGCAGGGACTCGACTCTCGCACTGCGGTGCTCGGTCAGTCGCGGCTCTGACAGTCCACCGGACTGTCATTCACTACCGCTCCGCTTCGACCCCTCGTTCTTTGTTTTAACAAAAAAAATCATCTTACCTTTCAGTAAGATGATCCTTTTGGTGCCGATGGCGGGGGTCGAACCCGCACCCTGTCGCCAGGACTGGATTTTGAGTCCAGCACGTCTGCCAATTCCATCACATCGGCGAAGTGCACTTATTATAGTTCATTTCGTTGGGAAAATCAAGACCTTTTCAAAAAAAATTTCAACAAATCAAAAAGGTGAAAATATCACAAAGAAAGAACAATGCCGTCCGATTCCCTGTTTTCATCACAAAGATACACTTTCACGGGATAATCCGACGCGTTTTTCTCCATACCGAGGATGCGGACGGTCAGTTCGCGGTCGCAAAGTGCAAGGGGAACGGGGAAATAATAGGTATAGTATTCGTCCTTATAAAACGAACGGAACGGCGGACATTCCCAACCGTTTGCCTGATACCCGGGGGCACGGTCGGGGGCGGTCATCAGAGCTCCGTCCGCATCAAGCACGGCAACGGCACCTTCCCTGCCGTGTTTTCCGTCCAGAGCAACGCTCAGATAGCACCCCTCTTTCCACTGCGAGGACGGCACTGAGACGGTCAGTTGCTTTGCATAGACCACTTTGCGTTCGGCGGGTAAAAGATTGTTTGCACGCGGATTCTGAAGCGGCAGTTCGTTTCCTTCTTTCAGAAGTGCAATTTTATGAATGCGATCCAAGGGACAAGGCATACGGAAATAGCGTATACAGCCGTTTACGGGATAAAGCACCTGCTTGCGTTTTCCTTTGACCGAAATCACGTTGTGTACGTCCTGCACGAGAACGTCGGCATTTTCTTCTCTTAACACGCATACGGATTCCACCGAAGTGCTTTTCCACGTGCCGAGATCGGCAGAATATGAGCATACACCGGTCGGGCCCTGCATACGGATGCTGTCACGGTGAACGAACTGTTCATCGGAATCAAAATATTCGATCAGCACGAAGTCCGCATCATGCTTTTCACCGAAATCCACACGCAAACAGCCGCCGTCCATTCGGTAACCGCCGTAATGGAGTTTACTGTTGCCGTCAAAGAACGTATCCTCATTGCCGTCAAAGGCAAACCGGCATTCATTGCCTCGCAGTATATAGGTACGCTGTCCGAAAAAGGCGTCTCTTGCGGCTTTGATTTCAGGAACGGACGTTTCTCCCGCTTTTACGACCGCCTGTTTTTCAAGGCAATCATGGCTTTGTGAGAACCATGCGTATTCAAGTTGCTTTTGTGCATCTGCAGGAATTTCCGCAAATGCATCCGCAGGCAGTTCACCCAACAACTGCGGTGTACGTAAGGTATTGTCGAAGACGTCTGTTTTTTGCAAAAATCTGCCGTCCGACCAGGTAATCTCACCGCTTGAGGACACGATCTTCACGCGGTCGGGTCTTCCGCTTGCATCTTCATGCAACACCTCGTATTCACAGCCGCAAAGCACGGTATCCGCCTGTTTTGCATCGCAGATCTCAACGAGACTTGCACGGAAGGCTTCCAGAGGAATACAGACCGTTTCACCGTAAGCAAAACGACCGACGAAACGTTCATAAGGATGATGCACGAACACGGCAACCTGCTCACAGGGAGAAAGGCCGATGCTTTCATTGAGAACCACGTGCATTTCCTTTTCCGACCAATCCATATTGCCCGTTGCTATAAAACGGCGGCTTTCACTGCCGCGAACGACCGTATGCAAGGGATAATGCTCCCCTTTGAGTTCGGTTCCGTCAACAAGAATGTCGTTAAAACGGCGGTGGAGATTGAAAATCCTCGCCAGATGTGCCTGCTCAAAATCACGCAACAGCCACGGATTTCCGTAGATTTCGGGTGCAAGAATGAGATTTCTTCCGAACGCCTGTATGATGAGTTCATCTTCAAAATATTCATTGTGTGAAGAAATGCAGACACCGTGATCTTCGGTCAGTCTCGTCATACCGGGTGTGTTGCCGCGTGACATCATATACGCACGATGGTGCGGTGCACAGCGGTCATTTGCAATGTGCACGTCCACGTAGGTTTCCACACCCTCCCACAGGAAGGTCGTTGCATACTGCATTCCCTCCTCACCGAAATCCAGACGGTGATTGAGCAATATAAAATCGGGTTGATAGCGACGGCATTCCTGCATCATTTTTACAAAATACGGGCGGTTTTCGGGTGCAAGTGTTCCGCACACGCCGTCAAACTTAAACAGGGCAAAACGGTAATCACGGGCAAGAGACACCATCTGTTCCAGACGTTTTTCGGCACTTTCCTTCGTGTTGCCGAAGCCGTCGGGACCGCCCCACACACCAAGACGCATATTCAGTTTTTCTGCCGCCTTTGCGATCGGAGCATAACCGTTGGGGTATTGTGCTTTGATTTTGGGAGAATCAAAGGTCTCGTACGTTTCTCTTGCACCGTCGAGATTGCCTGCATCCCATGCGTAAATATCCAACTGCATACCGTAAGTGCGTTTGAGATACTCAAAATAAGCGAAATTCACCAGTGTCTGTTGCTCGGTGGATCCCTCATTTGTGTTGTTGATCCATGAAAAATATTCACTTTTGGACGGAGTATTTTCCTTGGCTCCCGATTTTCCGAACGGATTATCCATATACACGCCTCCTGAAAAACAGTTTGATTTTTATTTTGTTTGCTGTTTATCAGTGTAGCACATTTTTGTAACGAATGTCAATTTGATTATATACAAAAAAAACAGCACCCCTTTTGGGATGCTGCATTTGGTGACCCGGACGAGAATCGAACTCGTGTTACCGCCGTGAAAGGGCGGTGTCTTAACCGCTTGACCACCGGGCCGTATATGAAGGCAGCTTGCTTTCTGCTGCTGCCTTATTTGGTAGCGGCAGTGGGACTTGAACCTACGACACCACGGGTATGAACCGTGTGCTCTAGCCAACTGAGCTATGCCGCCATTTGTGTGTTGCTCACTCGCAACGGTGCTTATTATAGCGAATGTTTATTGATTTGTCAAGCCTTTTTTTTAATTTTTTTCAACTTTTTTCAAAAATTTTTCCACAGCCCTGCGGGATGCTCCGGCATCAGACAAGATTTGATCTCTCAATGCATCCATACTGTCAAATTTTACTTCATTTCGCAGATATGAAAGCAAAGAAACCGATATATTCCGTCCGTACAGATCCCCCGAAAAGTCCATGATCCACGTTTCACTGCGTTCACTGCTGCCGTTGAAAGTCGGACGCATACCGATATTGGTTACGGCAGGCAGAAACGCACCGTCGATGTTTGCAAACGATGCGTAGACACCGTACTGCGGCACGATAAAACCGTCGGGAAAATACTGATTGATCGTGGGCGTTCCCATCAGTCTGCCGCGTTTGTCGCCGCCGACAACCTCAAAATCATAAGAAAACGGACGGACAAGCATATCGTTCGCCTGCTCCACGCAACCGTTTTTCAAACAATTACGGATGCGTGTGGCACTGATCGGCTCATTTTCATACAGCACGGCAGGAGCCACACTGCAACGCAAGCCCTTTTGCAGAGCAATTCTTTGCAGATCGTCCGAGGATGCGGCGGCATTTTTGCCGAAACGGTAATTGAATCCGCAGGCCACGAACGCCGCATGAAGTTGACCGATGAGCACCTGTGTCACAAATTCTTCCGCAGACAGATTACAGATATCGGAAAAATTGAGCACGACTTCCCTTATTCCGTATGCATCGAGAATCTCCTTGCGTGCGGAATCGGTCAGCAAACGGTCGGGTGCTTTTCCGTGCAGAACAAAGGCGGGATGCGGCTCAAACCGAACAAGCACAGGCTCAAGACCGTTTTGTTTTTGCCGTGCAACAGCAAGAAGGACCTGACGATGTCCGTCATGCAGGCCGTCAAAATTGCCCAGTGCGAGGGCTGTTCTGTTTTTGCCGAACGATTCAATCATGTGCATAAACCTTTTTTACCAATAACAGTTCTTTATCCTCGCTCAATTCACCCAGACCGAGGAACGCATCATCCGCACCGTAAACGCGGTACAGACCGCCGTTTTCAATGCCTCTGACGCGGTTTGCAAACAACTCGCCGCCGTTGCAGAACCGAATTCCCTGTGCGGCAGTCACAAAGGCACGCGGATAGGCAGAAAGTGCCATATCCACAGCCACGACAGCACGGGTCGTACATTCACGCAGTTCATCCAGCGTGTGTGCCTGTTCAATGGAAAAACCGTTGGACAAAGTGCGTTGCAATGCGGTCATCACCGCACCGCTGCCCTGCATCTGTCCGATATCGGCTATCAGAGAACGGATATACGTACCCTTGGAACAGGCAACGGAAATTTCAAATTCATCACCGAAAACACCCGTCAGTTCACAGGAAAAAATGCGGATCTGTCTTGTTTTTCGCTCCACTTCAATTCCCTGACGTGCCAATTCATACAAACGAACGCCGTTCTGCGACAATGCGGAATACATGGGCGGCATCTGTTGCTGTTCCCCCGTAAAATGCGGCAGAATGGCACGCACTTCTTCTTCCGTCACGTGCACGTCGGTCTGCGACAAAATTTTCCCCGTGCGATCCAACGTATCCGTTGTGGTGCCGAAACGAAAACGTGCGACGTACGCTTTTTCGGAATCGGGCAAAAAATCAATAAAACGGGTGGCTTTTCCCAAAGCAACAGGCAACACGCCGACAGCCATGGGATCCAGGGTGCCGGTGTGTCCCGTTTTCTTTTCATTATATATTTTCCGCAGACGACCTGCGGCAAAGGAGGAGGACATTCCCTCCTCTTTGTTGAGAACGACAAAACCGTTCATAATCCATTCCTTTTTTACATCAAAGCAGTTTTTCCGCTTTCAATGCAACTTCGATCTCTTTCAACAAGTCTGCGGTGACTTTACGCACCGTGCCGTACAGGTCACAACCTGCCGCCAATTTATGACCGCCGCCGCCGAATACTTTTGCAATGGCGGATGCATCAACGGGTTCATTGGTACGCATGGAAACACGGCAAAGGCCGTTGTCTTTCTCTTTTATGGTGACCCCCACGTATACGCCCTCCACCTGACGGGGCAATGCAGCGATCATGTGCGTGTCGCTTTCATCCAGACCTGTTTTTTGAAACATATCCTTCGTAAGTACCATAACGGCACATTTGCCGTCAAAATACATACGCATGGAACTGAGTGCCAATGATTCAAACTGAATGTAAGCCCTTGATTTTGTTTCAAACACACGGCGGTTGATCTCGCCGTTGTCAATACCTGCCTCCACAAGTGCGGCGGCCGTACGCAGACAGGCGGCGTTGGTATTGTTGTAACGGAAACAGCCCGTATCGGTGGAAATACCGAGATACAACTGTTCTGCGGCTTTCACGTCCGGCTTCACACCGAACGCTTCATACAATTGATAAACCAATTGTGCCGCCGCCGCGGCTGTGGCATCAAGCAACGTTTCTTTTGCAAAAAGCGTGTTGGAACCGTGGTGGTCGATGTTCAGATCGATCTTCCCTGCATATTCGGGATACAGGGCATCCCCCAACAAAGTTTCTTCCGCAAGATCCACGCTGACGATGAATTCTTCCCTGAACGAGTCCCCTGCATCTTCTGCGGCAAACTGCAGGCTTTCCGATACGTTTCCGACCAGACGGAACGTAACTTTTTTTCCGAGCGTACGCAACAGGCGGCACAAACTCCATGTACTGCCTGCGGCGTCGCCGTCGGGATTGCGATGAGTCAGAATGAGAATATCGTCCGATTCACGCAGGCGTGCAACGGCTGTTTGCAGATCAATCTTCATCTTCTTCATCCTTTTTCGACACGGCATCGAGTTTTCGGAACATTTCGATGCCTTTTTCCACGGAATCGTCTGCAACGAACTTCAGATCCGGTGCTTTACGCAGATGCAGACGTGCGGACAATTCGGTGCGGATATATCCCTTTGCACTCGTATTGAGTGCTTTGACGGCATTCTTTGCACCTTCAATGCCGCTGAGGGAACTGATATAGACCTTACCGAACGAAAGATCGTGTGCAATTTCAACACGAACAACCGTGAGCATGGTTTCGGTAACACGCGGATCTTTCAGTTCCCGCAGGATCGCCGTGATCTCACGGCGGATATCCTCTGCGGTACGGTCTGATTTATAACTCATAGTCTGTATTTCCTTTCGGGATCAAAAAATCAATCGCGGTATTCTTCAATGATATAGGCTTCCAGAATGTCGCCTTCATGGATATCGTTGAACTTTGCAAGGCCGATACCGCATTCATAACCGGACTGTACTTCCTTGGCATCGTCCTTTTCTCTCTTGAGCGAAGCAATATCGTCTTCTGCAATTACGATACCGTCACGAACGACACGGACTTTACAGTTACGGGTAACTTTACCGCTCTGCACGTAAGAACCTGCAATGGTGCCGACGGAAGAAAGTTTGAATACGCGTCTGACGGAGATTCTGCCCAGTTCCACGTCTCTGAACTTGGGTGCAAGCATACCCTTCATAGCGGCTTCAACGTCTTCGATGCAATCGTAGATAACGCGGTACATACGCATTTCTACGTGGTCACGTTCTGCGTGTGCAACGGCAGTAGGATCGGGACGGACGTGGAAACCGACGATGATAGCGTTGGATGCGGCGGCAAGCATAACGTCGGATTCGACGATCGCACCGACACCGCCGTGAATCACGCAAACGCGGACTTCGTCATTGGACAGTTTTTCAAGATTCTGCTTGATGGCTTCCACGGAACCCTGTACGTCTGCCTTGACAACGATGTTCAGGTCTTTCTTTTCGCCGTCCGCAATGGTGGAGAACAGCGTATCCAGCGTTACGCGCTGAACGGAACTGAACTGTGCTTCTTTGATCTTCTGTTTTCTTTCTTCAACCAGTTCACGGGCAAGTCTTTCATCGGAAACGGCATCAAACTGGTCGCCTGCCTGCGGTGTTTCGGCGAGGCCCATAACCTCAACGGGTACGGACGGACCTGCAAGTTTTACTTTTCTGCCCTTGTCGTCGGTCATAACGCGGACACGGCCGACTGCGGTACCTGCAACGATGATATCACCGTTTTTCAGCGTACCGTTCTGCACAAGCAGAGTGGCAATGGGGCCTTTGCCCTTGTCGAGTCTTGCTTCAATGACAACACCCTTTGCGGCACGGTTGGGATTGGCTTTGAGTTCACGCATTTCAGCAATCAGCAGAATGGATTCGAGCAGATTGTCGATACCCATACCGGTTTTTGCGGATACGGGTACGCAGATCGTATCACCGCCCCATTCTTCGGGAACGAGAGAATACTCGGTCAACTGCTGTTTGATGCGGTCGGGATTGGCTTCGTGCTTATCCATCTTGTTGATGGCAACGATGATGGTAACTTCTGCCGCTTTTGCATGGTTGATGGCTTCAATGGTCTGGGGCATGATACCGTCATCAGCCGCAACGACGAGAACGGCAATATCGGTTGCCATGGCACCTCTTGCACGCATGGCCGTGAAAGCGGCGTGACCGGGGGTATCAAGGAACGTAATATCGTTGCCGTCACAGGTAACGCGGTACGCACCGATGTGCTGTGTGATACCGCCGGATTCTGTAGAGGTAACGGCTGTGTTGCGGATGGCATCAAGAATACTGGTCTTACCGTGGTCAACGTGTCCCATTACGCAGACAACGGGACTTCTGGTTTCAAGGTTTTCATCTTCGTCTTCACTGGCATCGATGATTCTGTCTTCGATGGTAACGACGACTTCCTTTTCGACCTTTGCACCCAGTTCACCGGCAACGATGGAAGCGGTATCAAAGTCAATATTCTCGTTGATACCTGCCATTATACCGTAGGAGAACAGTTTTTTAATGACTTCGGCGGCTGTCATCTTCAGTTTTGCGGCAAGTTCACCGACCGTAATCTCCTCACCGATGGTAATGGTAAGCGAACGTTTTGCACGTTCTTCGGCAATTCTCTTGAGACGTTCAGCCTCGGTCTCACGGTGATGCGAACGGGTTCCCTGCTTACGGTTATACTGCTGGGACTTCTGTTTGATCTTCTGCTTGCGGGATTCGGAATCACGCTGTGCGGCACTGCCGGGAGCAATGGTCTCATAATGCTCGTTATATTTATCCAGTTCCACTTCATTGGAACGGGTATTGACTGTCTTGCGTTCACCCTTGGTTCTTGCCTGAATGGGAGCATCGCTCTTTTTGCCTTCTTTTTTCTTAAAAGGCTGATTGGCGGGCGGTGCGGCAGGACGGTCCTGCTGTTTTGCAGGCTGCTGTGCAGGTGCATTTGCTTTTTTGGGAGCATTTGCCTTGGCAGAATCCGTTTTTGCAGGTTCTTCGCTTGCTTTGGGTGTTTCTTCCTGCTTTGCTTCTTCTGCCTTGGGTGCTTCTTCCTGCTTTGCAGGTTCTTCCGCGGGCTTGGTCATTGCAAAATATGCATCAAACGACTCAACCGCGTGCTTCTGCGTAAAATAATCAAATAAGATATCCAGTTCCCATTCTTCAAGAGCGGTCTGGGATTTTCTGACTTTGTCGGAATGCGGTGCAAGAAGATCAATGATAACAGTGCTTTTTACATTGAAATCCTTGGCTGCTTCATGTATTTTGTATTTTATCATTAAGTTGCCTCCTCATCAATCTGCTTTAATACGGTCCCGGCAAATCCTTCATCGAGAATTGCGATCACACAGACTTTTTTTCCGATGGAAAAAGAAAGTTCCTGTGCCGTGATCGGCATGGATATAACCTTCACGTCACTGCCTGTCGCCTGTAACTCTCTTTCGTGACGGGCAGATGCATCACTCGTCAGCAGGCAAAGTTTTGCTTTGTTGCCGCGGACCGCCTGCATGACGGCATCATGTCCGAGTGCCATTTTGCCTGCACGGCGGCAAAGACCGAAATAAGAAAGTGTTTTTTCCGTCATTCGCCGATCTCCGTTTCCAAACGACCGTATATTTCTGCGGGAATACTGCATTCAAACGCTTTTTCAAGACGTCTGCCCTTGACGGCCTTTTTCAGGCACTGTGCATCCGGACAGATATACGCCCCTCTGCCGTTGAGTTTTCCCGTTTTATCCGGAAGTATCTCGCCTTCGGGCGTTCTGACGATCCGGATCAATTCTTTTTTCGGCTTCATTTCGCCGCAACCCGTGCATTTTCTCAAAGGAATCTTTTTTTGTTGTGGCAAGCGAAACAACCCCTTTTTTTACAGTTGGATCATCGGCTGATAATCACCGATGTAAGATTTGATATCGATCTTCCAGCCTGTCAGTTTCACGGCAAGACGGGCGTTCTGACCTTTGTTGCCGATTGCAAGAGAAAGTTGATTTTCGGGAACGATAACACGGCAGGTCTTTTCAACCTCGTCCACGATCTCAACAGCGATCACTTCTGCGGGAGCGAGTGCCGCACCGACGTATTCTTTCGGATCGTCGCTGTAACGGATGATGTCGATCTTTTCACCACCGAGTCCCTGGATGATGGCATTGACACGGGCACCGCGCTGACCGATGCAGGCACCGACGGGATCGACGTTGCTGTCCTTGCTGCAAACTGCCATTTTGGTTCTGGAACCGGCTTCACGGGTAATGGATCTGATCTCCACGATACCGTCCTGAATTTCGGGGACTTCGGATTCAAACATACGTTTGACAAAATCTGCGTGTGTACGGGAGGTCTTGATACGGGGACCTTTTTCGTGATCCTGTACGTCCACGATATAGATCTTAACGTATTGACCGAGTTCAAAGGTTTCGCCGGGGATCTGTTCTTTTTTGGGAAGCATGACTTCGCCTTTTTCGAGAGCGAGCGTCAGATCTCCCGTTCTGGGATCGATGTTGGTTACTTTCGCGGTTACGATATCCTGCTTGCTTCCCTGTACTCTTTCAAGCACCTGTGCGTGTTCAATGTCACGGATGCCCTGACGGATCACGTGTTTTACGGTCTGAGCGGCAATTCTGCCGAGATTGCTGACCTGCAAGGGAATGCGGATCACATCGTCGATCTTTGCATCCGTTCTGTGTTCTTTTGCTTCTTCAACCGTCATTTCGATTGCGGGATCCATGACTTCTTCCACAACCGTTTTCATCAGATAAATGTTGAGCTGGTCCGTGTCGTAATCATATTCACAGATAATTCCTTCTTTGACACCGAACTCGTGTCTTGCGGCAACAACGATCGCGTTGCATACCTTTTCCATCAACGCATCTGCGGATATACCTTTTTCCTTTACCAGTGCGTTGATAACGTCAATAAACTTCTCTTTCTTTTCCTTCGCCATTTTGATCGGTCAGTCCTTTCTTTATTTAAGTGAATCATTATTTGCTGTTCAGTCGTTGAATCCGCCGAAGTCATCGAGTTTGACCTGGGTGTATTCTTTTTTATCGTACGTCTTTTCGGTTCCGTCTTCAAACGCAACCGTCAGAGCACCTTTGTCGTATGCCTTGAGCACGCCTTTGCGAAGTTTGCTTCCGCTTTCATCGGCTTTGGGAAGTTTTACCATGATATCCGAGCCGATAAACATTTCAAAATGAAAATCGCGTACCAGTTCACGTTCAATGCCTGCCGAGCAGATCTGCAGATTATAACTCTGCTCAATGGGATCTGCTTCATCCAGCGGTGCATCCAGTGCATCGTTCATGGCAACGCAGTCGTCAATGCCGATGCCGCCTTCTTTGTCGATGATGATACGCAGATACCAGTTTGCACCTTCTTTTACGAAGCGGACGTCCCACAACAGCAGACCGAGTTCTTCTGCCAACGGTTGTGCGATCGCCCAAACGATCTCAACGGTATTTCCTTTTTTTCTTTCAGCCAAAGCGGCCACCTCCGATTATTTTTCCCAATCAACAAAAATGAGCGGGTCACCCCACTCAATGTCAATACCTTATTACACATACAATATATCATGCAATCAAAGAAAAGTCAAGCCTTCTTTTCAACAATACTACCGTATTATTATTTTTTTTACTGAAATTATGACCGCAAATCTTGCAAACACGGCAAAAGCATGGTAATATGTGAACGAAATCAAAAAAGGAGTTACGGATATGACACATACATACAAACCCAAAGGAACCTGCTCAAGATTGTTTGAAATTGAAACCGATGCGGATCTTATCATTCGGAACCTCCGCATTGTCGGCGGTTGCGACGGCAATCTCAAGGGCATTGCCGCATTACTCAAAGGCATGAAGTGTGAGGATGCGGTTCAGCGTCTCGCAGGCATCCGTTGCGGTTTCAAAACCACCTCCTGCCCCGACCAGATCAGCATTGCACTGCAACAGATCATCGACAAACAGGCGGAGGCATAAAACATGAAAACCATTGGGATCGTTATTGCGGACGAATATGAGTATCTTCCCTTTCAGCGTGTTGCAGGTGCAATTGCACCGCTGACGGAATGCGTAAAAAGAAGCCGTCCCTGCACGCAACTGACAGTAAACGACACCCGCATTATTGCCGTTTCCTGCGGCATCGGCAAAGTGGCAGCAGCCACCGCCGCCGCATTCCTGATCGCAGACGAAAAAGCGGATTATGTTTTCAACATCGGTCTTTCGGGTGCGGTTTCGGGACTGCAGGAAGGTGAAATTGCACTGGGCAGTTCCTTCGTGGAATGCGACTTCGATCTGACCGCCGTCGGCAGAGCACAGGGCGAAAATCCCTCCAAACCGTGGTTACACGAAGCGGATGCACAACTGTTGCAGAAAGCAAAAGAAGTGCTGGGCGTCAAGATCGCGGCGTTCGGATGCGGTGACCTGTTTCTTGCAGATCCCGTCAGAAAGGATTTCTTCAAAAACACGTTCTCCATACAGGCGTTCGACATGGAAACGGGTGCGATCGCTTCCGTTTGCAATGCCGCAGGCGTTCCGTTTCTGAGCCTGCGACAGATGTCCGATTCCGCCGACGATGCATCGGCTGAAACCTACACGGCCGTCAACAACACCCAGCCCGAAACCTTGGCTGAAATGCTGATGCAGTTCATCAAGACGATTGCGTGAGAAAGGAACAATAAAAAATGTTTTATCTCGCCTCCCAATCCCCGAGAAGAAAAGAATTGCTCACTCTTGCGGGACTTTCGTTCGAAGTGCTCGTATCGGGTTGCGATGAATCCGTTCCCGAGGACTACGATCCGGAACAGACCGTCGGGCATCTCGCAACGCTGAAAGCCCGTGCGGTGCAAGCCTTATGCCAACCGCAGGACGTGATCCTTGCCGCAGATACGATCGTTGTGATCGACGGCGAAATACTGGGCAAACCCAAAGATGATGCCGATGCTTTCCGAATGCTTCGCACCCTTTCCGGACGAACGCATACCGTCATGACGGGTGTTTGCATCACTTCTGCCGATAAAACGGAGCAATTCGTCAGCAAAACGGACGTCACTTTTTACGATCTGACCGACGAGGAGATTTACGCTTACATAGCCACGAAAGATCCCATGGATAAAGCGGGAGCTTACGGCATCCAGAGCAAGGGCGTCGTTCTCGTTGAATCCATCTGCGGTGATTATTCCAACGTGGTCGGTCTGCCGCTTGCACGGTGCGTACGCGTTCTTCGCACATTCGGAATCCGATGAACGCCATTACAGCTTTTCGTATCGGCTTGCGACAGGCATTCTTTCCCGACAGATGCTGTGTATGCGGACGGCTTCTCCATGCAGGCAACGAGATCTGCAAAGAATGCATTCCTACCATTCTGCACGTGCCGAAAACAGGATTCTGCCGCGGCTGCGGACGGCCCATGAAAAACTGTATGTGCATCCCCGAGCCGTTTCTGACTGCCGTTGCGGCACCGTTTTTGTTCACGGGCGACGTGCGTGAGCAGATCCACAAATTCAAATTCCGCAACATTCGGCATCTTGCAGTTCCCTATGCAAGAATCACCGCCAAATACATAGAAGATTGCGGCGTTACCGACGGTGCACAACTGCTCACCTTTATTCCCATGACACCCAAAGCCGTGCAGATACGCACCTACAACCAGGCACAGGTGTTTGCAGATGAACTGAGCAAAATTCTGCATATACCCTGTGAACAGACATTGACGAAACGATACGAAACACCCACACAGCACAGACTGCCTGCCGTTTTGCGGCACGGGAATCTGACGGGTGTTTATGAATTGCCGCCCGAAAAAGAAGAAGTGATACGGGATAAAGTGATCCTGCTTGTTGACGATATCACGACCACCGGAAGCACCTTACATGAAGCGGCAAAAACATTATTAATATTCGGAGCAAAGGAAGTGCGCGGTGTCTGCATTGCAAGAGCACCCGCCAAAGATCAGGAATTATTATGAAAGAAAAAATCAGAATCTCTTTGGAACTGTTTTGGGTGTTCATGCGTGTCGGAGCCATGACCTTCGGCGGCGGCTACGCAATGTTGCCCATTTTACAACGTGAACTGGTGGAAAAACGCAAATGGGTCACAGATGAAGACCTGACGGACTATTATGCCATCGGACAGTGCACACCCGGCATCATCGCACTGAACGTTTCCACCTTTATCGGCAGAAGCAAAGCAGGCGTACTCGGTGCAATTACCGCGGCATTCGGTTTTGAACTCATTCCGCTGATTATTATTCTTGTCATCAGCCTGTTCCTCGAAGGTTTTGCCGATAACGAATACGTACAGCACGCACTGGCAGGCATCAACGTCTGCGTATGCGTACTGATCCTCAACACATTGCTCAAACTCCGCAAAAGTACACTGAAAGGTGCATTTTCCCTCGTTGTATTCTTCGTTGTATTCGCGTTGGCGGCAATGGGAAAATTCCTGCCTTTCTCCATTCCCCTGCCCATACTCGTCATCGCCGCGGCACTGACGGGCATTATAGCGGGACAGATCAAAGAAAAGCAGAAACAGGGAGGTAAAGCGGAATGATTTATCTTCAGTTGTTTTATGAATTTTTCAAAACGGGACTTCTTGCCGTGGGCGGAGGTCTTGCAACCCTGCCGTTTCTGAATGCCATGGCGGAAAACCACGGATGGTTTGCGGTGGAGGACGTATCCACCATGATCGCGGTTGCGGAATCCACACCCGGTGCGATCGGTGTGAATATGGCAACCTACGCAGGTTTCATTACGGGCGGCGTACTCGGTTCCGTCGTTGCGGTTGCCGCACTGTCAGCCCCTGCCGTTATCACCATTATGCTCGTTGCCAAGTTCATTGACAGATTCAAAACCAGTCCTTTAATGCAGAATGCTTTTTCGGGCCTGCGACCGGCATCCATGGCACTCATTGCCATGGCAGGATTGGGAGTTGCAATTCCGACCTTTTTCGATACTGCCGCCATGCAGACGGGTGATTGGTCAGCGGCGTTTTTATGGAAAGCAATGCTTCTTGCCGTTGCCATTTTCCTCGGGCAGAAATTCTTAAAAAAGATACACCCGACCGTATTCATTTTCATCGCCGCAGCGGCAGGCATTCTGCTGAAACTGTAAAACACACACGAATACAACAACCGCACTCACAGCGTACTACGGTGTGAATGCGGTCATTTTTTATATATTGAACGTACTCATATCAAAGGCAACAACGGTATAGTATTTCGTTTGTGCATCACGGTTGATATCTTCATCAAGTTGTTTTTTGATCTGTTTTTTATTCGGCATCAGATCGGACGGCAACACGATATCGAAGATGAGATTGATATGTTCCTCACCGCGTACCATGCGAAAATCGTGAATGGATATGCGTTCATCCTGCTCTTTGAGCAGTTGCAATACCGTTTCACGCATTTCGGATAATTCCGCATCGTCCGTTACAACGGGATCGTAATGAATAACCAGATGCACGTTATGTTCCTGCAAACAGACACGTTCAAGGTTATCGATCAGTTCATGGCAGAACATGGCTTCTTCCCTGTAATCCATTTCCACGTGGCAACTTGCAAAACGCTGACCGGGCCCGTAATCGTGCACCATCAGATCGTGATACCCGAGCACTTTTTCTTCGCTTTCGATGATACCCACGATCAGTTCATGGAGTTCACTGTCTGCCGATTCGCCGATCAGCGGACTGACGGTTTCTTTACCGAGCGTGATACCGCTGTACAGGATAAACAGAGCCACGGCAAGACCAACCATTCCGTCCAAAGGCAGGCTTGTGAAAAGCGACAAAACCGAACACAGCAAAACGGCAGACGTTGCGATCGCATCGTTGCGGCTGTCGGTTGCGGTGGCAAGCAAAGCATTGGATCGGATATCCTTTCCGAGACGGCGGTTAAACAGGAACATCCACAGTTTCAAAAGCACCGAAACGATAAGCACGATGGCGGCAGGAACGGTAAATTCCACTTCGGTGGGATGGAGGATCTTATCAAACGAGGATTTTGCAAGTTCAAAACCGATGATAAGGATCAAAGCCGCCACCGCAAGTGCCGACAGATATTCACTTCGTGCATGGCCGTAAGGATGTTCCTCATCCGCAGGCTTTTCCGCCATTCTGAACCCCACGAGGGTCACGATGGAACCCGTTGCATCCGAGAGGTTGTTCATGGCATCGGCGGTAATGGCAATGGAGCCGGTCAGCGTACCGATCAGCAATTTCATAACACAAAGAAGAATATTACAGGCAATGCCGACACCGCCCGATAACTTGCCGACGGCAGAGCGTACGGACGGTACGCTCTGCCGGTTTTCATAATCACGGATAAAAAGTTTAAGCAATAATTTGGTCATAATCAGTCTGCACTCTGCTCCTCTGTAAGCATTTCGACCAATGCCGCCATATCCTCGCTGAGTTTGCCCTGGTTTTCCTTGGCAATCAGCATACGGCGTTCATTGAGGGCTTTGTACATTTCTTCCTTTTTCTTGCCGCCCAGATCATAGAAGAACAGCGGAATGGTATTGATCAGATGCGGTACAAGATTACCGACGGCGTACAGAGCAAAGACTTTGCGGTATACGTCCACGGAATCCTGTGCCCAATAGGTCGTATCAAGGGTGGTATCATATCCCGTCCACTTGATGATTCCGAGTGCGATCATCGTATTGATCGGCTGGGTGAGTTTCTGAATATAGCCGGTCAGCAGTCCGAATGTACCGTCGGGACGTTCACCGGTCAGATATTCGGTATAGTCGTTGATCTCGCGGCTGATCTCACCTTCCAAAGCGGTGGCAGGTGCGTTGTTCAGACCGTTCAGACCGTAACCGATACAGAAGAAGATACCGCTGAGCCACCACTTTTTCTGCGGCATGGTGATCCAGCCACCCACAGCCCATATTACTTCAAGCAGGGCATCCGTCAGACGCATGACGATAACGGCACTGCGGAACGATTTGAAGTGATCACGGATGGGTTTGATAAACGCAATGGAAAGAACGTTACAGATGTGATAGAAAATATACAAAGGCATGATCTTGCCCATACCGCCGAAAATTTCAAGCTGCGTGATAACGTCCCATGAATAACCGCCGTTGCTCCATGCACTTGTGACAAAACCGGCAACCACGTTACGCAAGGCGTATTTGTTTTTCAGAACGTAGAACATGGTTTTGGTAAGCGGTGCGGGTTTGGGTTGCAACAAAACACGCTCGGGACACTTGAGTGCAACGCCCATGGTGCCCACCGTACCGAAAAAGGCAGTGACAAAACCGATGATCGAGAACATCAGCGGCTGTGAGACCGCCATGGTACCGCTGTTGTTCAGTGACATCAAGGCAATGTAAATGGTTGAGATCAGGTCACCGCCGTACGCACCCGCGTAACTCTGCACGAGCGATACGGCAATTCTGTCTGACGGACACGGGGATTGCAAGGTCGGGTAGTTATCGGTCGGAATATTGAAAATGGTAGAGAATGTTTCCTGCAAAAACAGCATGACGAACAGATACAGGATTCGTTTCGGATCGTTGATCTGCGTGGAGGGAATGAGCAAAGCACCGCTGTACAGCAATGCCGTTATGAGGAAAAACGGAAGCGGCGTCATAAGAACGTACGGTCTCGCCTTACCCCAGCGTGTACGCGTACGGTCATACGCAATACCCATAAGAGGATTGTTCAGCGTATCGTAAACACTGATGAGTGCTTTGACGACCGTTACGTAAGAAAGGTCGATCTTGAGCACCTTGGTATAATACATATTGGCATAATTGTCAAGACCGTTTTTCAGCGAACGGGAAAAACGCTGTACTGCCATCCAGGACAGTTCCCCCACGGAAACCTGCCGCGTACTGTAAACATCCACGGCAAGGCTTTCGTATTTTTGAAGAATATCATGATTGAGTGTTGCGGCAGAATAGTCATCCGCCTTGAGGAAACGGTTGACTAATTTTTCTTTTGTTGACAAATTCGACATCTTCGTTCCCTCCTTTATTCCGTGACGGTGACGGTACAGACAGATCTGTAATTACCGTCAAGGGTGATGCAGTAAACTTCCGCGTTTCCTGCTCCCAAAGCAGTAATCAGACCGTTTTCGTCCACTGCGGCGATGCTTTCATCGGACGTAAACCAATATACCTGTGTCAGTGTTGCATCCGCAGGTGAAAGCACGGCAGATTGCATTTTGCTTTCTCCGACAGCCAGCGTGATCTCTTTTTCCGCGACCTTTACCCCTTCAACGGGGACACGGACGTAGTAAATACAGGTATCGGTATACGAAACACCGTTATAAGTATAAGTTCCCGTTACGGTCACGGGCTCGTCACTGACCTTTACGCCCTTGAAGAAGTTGCCGTCAATGGACAGCACCTCGGGGTTGGAGGAGAGCCATTCAACCTTTATGTCAACGGGAGATTCATCCGTAACGATGCTTGTTTTCAGTTCGTCGGTGGAACCTTTTTCGATGTAATACACATCGTCCTTAAACGCAAAGGAAACACGTGTAAAGCGGGTATTTTTGTTGATCTGTACGTCAAAAGACAAGGTCATCGTACCGAAATCCGCCCATTCACCGACAAAAGTCAAAGGCAATCTGACTTTGCATACGCGCGTCTGATTTACGTTTTTCAAAAGTCCTGCAAGACGGTCAATTTCCGCCGTCTGCACAAAATCTTCGTATACCAGTTCTGCCTCCCCAACCGTTGCAACGGATGCGAAGTTGTCCTTCATGGCTTCGATCACACCGTCTGCGGCGGCAAGTGCGAACACATCGTAAGCGGCTGAATCTTCTTTTTCGTCGAATGCACAACCGTCAAAGGTAAACACATAGCGGAGAATACCTGCATTTTCCTCGTCAACAACCGCTTCAACCGTTGTTTCATGCAGATCAAATTCGGTAAAATCAAGCAGGTCGGAAAAATCCTCTCCGTAGGTACCGCTGTAGCGGCTTTCCTCATAACAGGCAGAAAGCATACTTTCTGCAGAAGACCGAACGTAAGAAAGATATTCTTTCACAACGTCTGCATTCTCACCGTCTGCGGCAATGCTGTCTTCCGGAATCGACACGCCGACGGACACGTCCGCTTTCGTGCCTGCAAAGTTTTTCGTATCGTTCACCATAGAAAGAAAATCAGCATAAAACGAAGACGCATCTTCGGGAAGTGCCGCATACTCAATTTCTTCCTTGGGCAATTCCTGTGTGCCTTCAAAACCGAGTATGTACATACCGCCGAACACGGTACCGCCGACAAAGAAGAAGATCAGCAACGCAGTCACGACCGCAATAATTACTTTTTTACGGCGGTTATTGGCATCGAGTTTGTCAATTCGTTCCAGGCGTTTGCGTTCCTGTTCGGACAAACCTTCACGGATATTCATATCAGCCATTCTCCGTCACCTCCTCCTGATAAGCTTCACTGATGAGTTTCTGCTTTTCAGCCTTATCTTCGGCAGATTCATAAATGGGGGCAGGAATGGAAAGCAGATCGATCTCGCCCTTTTTCCATTTGCGTCTGTAATCCACACGCAGTTCATCACCTTCCCTGAACACGCGGACAGGCGGATTTTTCAGGCAAAGAATGCTTGCAACAAGTGGCGGAACGAACAAAAGCATTGCCACCAAAAACAGCACATTGCTTTGGGCATCAACAAGACTGCCTGCCGTTTCGGCCGCCGCCGTCACACCGTCAGCCATCACTTTGACAAGCACGCTGCCGACCATGCCGAGGACGGAAAAAACAGCCATGATAACGGATGTTTTTTTGTTGCCGATGAAACCCAGTGCTCCGATCAGAAGAATCAGAACGGCACAAGCGGCCATTACAAGATAGGCGATCATCAACGGTTGCAATGCCGCCGCCACAGCACCGAACACGGGGCCTTGTGCAAACGTGCCGAGTTTACCGAACAAGCCGCCGAGAATACCGCCGACCACAAGATCGATAACGTTGTAGGTTACGGTGGAATTGTAAACGGGTGTTGCAATTGCAACACTGCCCAGCGGTAACAGCACCGAAAACAGCGGAATGAATGCAAATGCAATACGCAGTTTCTGTGCAAGACCGCCGACGTAAGCCGTTTTCAGTTTCACCATGTTGTAGCGGAAATTTGCCATGGACATTTCTGCAATTCTTCTGTCCTTCTCAAACTGCCCCTCAAAGGAAGCAAACATAAGATGCACGCCGCATTTTTTGCAATAGGGACTCATTTGCCAGATCTTCAAAGCGGTGCCGCATTTCGGACAAGAGGCCATTGTAACTCGCTCCTTTTTTACCGTTGATTTTTGCATACTGCAAATCGGTACGGTGCAAAAAGATGCACCTTTAGTACATATTAACATATTCCTTTCTTTTTATCAATATGTTTTTGTACAAGAACGCAAGAAAAAACAAAAAAAACAGATCCTGCGGCAGACAGGAAGCCAACGCAGGATCTTATGTTCGGATATTTTCGGTTTTACTTGCACATTTCAGCCGCAAGTGCTTTGATCTGTTCAACATTTTCCGCTTTTACGGCGGCATGAACGGTCACGGTCGTATCGGTAAAAGTGATATTCTTGCTGCCTTCAAATGCGGCACGGATGCTCTTTGCGGCAACGGGTGTCCAAGTTCCGTTTTCGATGATACCGATCAGGCGATTGCGATAACCGCGTTCGGTAAGACAATGCACGAAGGTGTGCATAAACGGGAACAATTCTCCGTTATAGGTGGTAGTGGCAAGAACGAGTTTTCCGTAACGGAATGCATCTTCCACAGCCTCTGCCATGTCACAGCGGGCAAGATCATTGACCGCCACTTTGGGGCATCCCATGGCTTTGAGTTCTTCACTGAGAAGTTCAACCGCCTTTTTGGTGTTGCCGTAAACGGACGTGTAGCAGATACACACGCCTTCGCTTTCCACACCGTAGGAAGACCACGTATTATAAAGATCTATATAATAGCCGAGATTCTCGTTCAGCACGGGGCCGTGCAAGGGGCAGATAACGGCAATATCCAGACCTGCCGCTTTTTTCAGTACCGTCTGTACGCTCTGTCCGTACTTTCCGACGATACCGAAATAATATCTGCGTGCTTCGCAAGCCCAATCTTCATCGGCATCCCATGCACCGAACTTACCGAAGCCGTCCGCAGAAAAGAGTACCTTGTCACAGGCATCGTAGGTCATGATCACTTCGGGCCAGTGCACCATGGGTGCGGTCACGAAGGTGAGCGTGTGCCTGCCCAGTGAAAGCGTGTCCCCGTCCTTGACCACGATTCTGCGATCGGCAAAATCGGTTTCAAAATACTTGTTCATCATTACGAAAGCCTTTTCGGAAGCAACGATCACAGCCTGCGGATAGTGCTGTGCAAAAGCAAGCACGTTTGCGGAATGATCGGGTTCCATGTGCTGTACGATCAGATAATCGGGCTGTCTGCCGTCAAGCACGGCGGCAATATTGCTGAGCCATTCGTCTTTGAAATTCACGTCAACGGAATCCATGACGGCAATTTTTTCATCAAGGATCACATAAGAATTGTACGCCATTCCCTCGGGAACGATGTACTGTCCTTCAAACAGATCGACATTGCGGTCATTGACACCGACATATTTTATATCATTTGTAATAATCATTCTGTTTTTTTCCTTTCTTTCCGGTAGCCATAATGAAATAATTATACCACAGAAAAAACAGTTTTTGCAACATCAATTTTTTATTTTACAAACAAATCGATGCCATCCACGGACACTTTTACCACATCTGCCGAGCGGATAAGTTTCGGAAAATACAGTACGAAAGACAGTCTGTCACCGCTTCGGCTGACGGAGGATGCAAATACGTCGTCATCATCTTCGGGCGGATGCTTCAGATCATACGTTTTCACACTGCCGTCGGAAAGTTCCAGCGTGAGCGTTCCCTTTACGAGATGCACGAAATCATCCTCTGTACCGGCCGCATCAAGTCCCTGCGTGACCTGCATTTCATAGCAAAGATGCATATTGGAGATCTCTGCCTTTTTCGGGATCATCCTGATACCGTCCACGGTCAGTTCGTTGTTCATAACACCGAGTTTGTACGTGGTATCGGCGTAGTCAACGGTAAAAGAGCCCTCAAACGCACAGGGAATCACCTGCATGTCACTGAAATTGCCGCCGCTTTTGTATTTTTCAAGATTTTCAAAATAAAATTCCGCTTTTTTTCCCACGAAATTGCCGCCCGAAACACCGTACAGATCGAACTCGATCCGCAAAGTTCTTTCATCGATCACCGCACAGCCCATGCTTTTGGCCATCTCCGGGAAAAACCCAAGTTCCTGCGAAGTCGTTTCAAAATGGTAGATATAAGACGGATCAAACCGCATATCCCCCGTCGAAGTCAGGTGGAAGACCATCTGCAGGCCGATTCTGTCGCCGATGATTCCTACGCAGGTCAGTTGCAGATCGTCGCGACTGCTTTCAAAAACAACATTTTTTTCGGAATATATCTCCCCGGCTTCGGGTGTGTTTCCGAGATAACGGGAACCGAAATATTCGGGTGCATTCACCACACGCCCTGCAACGGCAGTACCCGAAATTACAACCAGTACACAAAGCACGGCGGCAAACAAGACCGCGGGTTTTATGCGATAGGTTCCCGTGCGGTTTGTTTTTGCATACAGTTTTTCTTTCCATTCCTGCGGTGTTTCCACCGTAAAATCAAAATGATTCATCTGTCAGCACTCCTTTTAACAAATCTCTGCCCCGTTTCAGACGGGACTTGACGGTATTTTCCTTTTCGGAAAGGATGTGTGAGATCTCTTTTACGGAATATCCCTCAAAGTAAAACAGAATGATAACGCCGGCATATTTTGCAGGCAATGTTCTGACCGATTCAATGAGATTGAGGTCAAAATCCTGTTCACAGGCAATCTGCAAACTGTCAATATCGGTGTGGTTGCGGTGAAACAGTTTGCGTTTTATGTCGCGGCATTCGTTAAGCGTGACCGTTACAAGCCATTTACGCAATTCTTCGTCGGGTTTTTCCCACATTTTTTTCGATTTGAACAACTTGAAAAACACGTTCTGCCAAGCGTCCTCGGCATCGGCACGGCTCTCAAGATGCAAATAACACAAACGCGTTACCGTGTCGGCGTGTTTTTCAACAAGCGACGTAAACAGTTCATCCATCTTATCATCTCCTTTTTCATCCTTTCATAAAACAGAACGATTCAGTTGTGTAAAAAGTTGCATTTAGGGTGACGGATATAATTTGAACCCTATATTGACAAAGGATCATAATTTTTGCTACAATGGAAAAAAAATCACGGAGGTTTATTTTATATGTTCAACAAGATCATTGCAAGCTTTCTTTCGGCAATTTCCGCCGTGCTCCTGTTTTTAGGCATTGCACATTATCCCATGGGACAGGAAGTGGACATGAGCAAATTCACCCTTACCTTTGAAGACGAATTTGAGGGTGAACTTGACCGCAGCGTCTGGTCGGGCCATTACACGTGGGGTACAAAAAGTGAGATCAGAAAAGGCTCTTACTGGAATCAGTACATGGCATACACCGAAGACGGCAACCTTGTGATCCCCTTGCAATACCGCAGCGAAGGCATGGGCGGCACAGGTGCCGGCTGGTACTCCGCAGGCATTGACACCGACAGCGACTCCCCCAACGGATTCGAGCAGAAATACGGTTATTTTGAATGCCGTTGCATTCTGCCTGCCAACGAAAATATATGGACGGCATTCTGGCTGATGAACGACGGCGTTTACAATGCCGACGGCAACGGCAGAGACGGTACGGAGATCGACATTTTTGAAAGTGATTGCTACGGTGACCGTCAGAGCAACGCAGTAACCAGCAACCTGCATTTCGACGGCTACGGCGAAGAACATCAGAAACAGGGTGCAAAAAAATTCCTCATCAAGGGCAATCCTTATGAAGAATACAACACCTACGGCGTGGAATGGAACGAAAACGAGTATATTTTCTACATCAACGGCAAAGAAACCTACCGCACCGATTTCGGCGGCGTTTCGCAGAATCCCGAATATCTCATTCTCTCGCTTGAGGTACGCGGTGAAAACGGCACGCCCGACAACGAGATCAACACCGATGAAACGTATGCGTTTATCGTGGACTATGTAAGAGTATATCAGTACAACGATCTTCTCAAATAAACGGGAAAAAATATAGCATAAAGGTATTTTCAGGGTTCAAACGAGCCTTGAAAATACCTTTTTCTTTTTCGCTATTCTGCGGAAAACACTTCTTTGCCGACACCGCACAGAGGACACATCCAGTCTTCGGGCACATCCGCCCATTCCGTACCCGGTGCAACACCGTTTTCCGTGTCGCCCTGTTCTTCATCGTAAATATAACCGCAGACCTCACAGACATACTTCATTTTGCATTACCTCCGATTTGATTCTGCTTACAGTATGCCCGTTTCGCGTTTATCTTAAACCGAGTATGTTGTTTTTTTGCACGAAGTCCAGCCAGGCCTGTGCGATCAGCCAATGGCCTGCTTCCGTGGGATGAATGCCGTCCCACAACCAATAGGATTCTTCACGCAGTTTGCATTTTTCGTTGAACAGTTCCTGCAAAGGCAAAAAGAATACGTTGCAATCCCCGGCAACCCGTCTCACGATTCCCTGCACTTCACCAAGCAAAGGCCCCCAGTTTTTCCATTGCGGTGCAGGTGTGCCCGTGCAAAGTGCAAACGGCTCACAAAGAATGATCTTCACATTCGGATTCACACTTCTTGCCCGTGCGATCAGACTTTCATAGTTTTGCACAAACGTCTGCTCACAAAACGGTCGGTCGTCGAACACGGCGTAATGCACGTCGTTGACTCCGACGAGAATGCTCAGAACATCGGGGTTAAGATCCAGACAATCTCTCTGCCAACGGTCAACGAGATGATGCACGGCATTTCCCGAAATGCCGCGATTGACAAATTGCAAGCCTGCCTGCGGATATTCGGCGGTGAGTTTTCCCGTCACGATATACGCATAACTGTGGCCGATCTGATGATTGAGATCGGTGGTGTTGTTTTTGATGCGATTGCCGTCGGTGATGGAATCACCTTGAAAGAGAATGATTTTTTTCATAATACAAATCCCCTTTTTACAAAAAAAAGATTGCAATGCAAACTGCACACATGATACTATAATTATAACACAACCGAAAGGGATTTGAAAGATGAAAAATGCAAGCAGTTTTGGTTTTTTGCCGCAAAATGACGGCATTGCAAATGCACGTGCACTGAATGTAGCCGTTGCCGAAGCCGGTGAAGTGGTCGTTTCTGTTCCCGGCATTTACGAAATAGCGGATACCGTTTATCTGCACAGTCACACGCATCTGCATTTTGAAAAGGGCGTCACGCTCAAACGTATTGAAAACCCGGACGGACAAAACGGCAATGCATTCATCAACGTCGGTGCATTCACAGGTGTTCGCGACACGGATATACGTCTGACGGGACTGCATCTGCTCACAAACGGGATCGAGAGCACTCCGGCCGAATGCGGCGGCACAAAAACCGTTACGGGGCTTCGTGCACACGTTGCGTTCATGCACGTTGAAAACGTATACGTCAGCGACATGGAACTGACCGATCTTTCACCGAAAGACTACGCCGTTCAGATCTCCGATTTCAAGAATGCGACCGTTGAGCGTTGCCATCTCGAAGGGCTGAAGGACGGCATCCACTTCGGCAACGGCTCCGATTTTGTTGTGCGGGACTGCCGTTTCCGAACGGCTGACGATGCCATTGCACTCAATTGCAGTGATTATTCCGTATCCAATCCGAGTCTGGGCGATCTTGAAAACGGGCTGATCGAAAACTGCACCGATCTCAAAGGTTCCCCGACCAACGCCTGTTTTCTTCGTATCCTCGTCGGCGGATGGACAGCATGGAAAAAAGGAATGACCGTGTACCATTCCGATGCGGTGATCCACGAGGGCAAATTATACCGTGTCTGTATGCAACCCGACAACACAGCATACATCTCCTGCACACCGCCGACACATGAAAAAGGCTTTGCGGAATACGACGGTATCCGCTGGGTACGCACAAACAATGCCTGTGCCGCCGACAAACTGCCGCTGTCTGCATCCTGCCGTAATATTGTACTGCGCAACATCAATATCCAACAACCGCGAGACACACAGATCCTCATTTATGCGTCCTACGATGAATATCTGCACAGTTATCACGCAGGCTACACAATGCCCGAAGTCAGCAATATCGTTCTTGAAAATGTGCAGGTGCAGTGCAAAACCGAGCACCTCATCCGCATCCGCACAAAAACAGAACCGATCATACTCAAAAACTGCATTCTCAACGGCAGTGACATTACCCAACAACAAAACGAACAAATGGAACCGTACGCACCGACACCGATCATCATCCAATGAATAAGAGGCTGTTGCAATTTCCGAATCGGATCTGCAACAGCCTCTGTTTCTTTTTTCTTTTATCAGTCCTCAAATACGGGCATCTGCATGGGAATACCGCCCTGTTCGGAGGATTCATGTGCGAGAATGCCGGGCAGTGACATGGAAATGGCAAAATCAACGTTCAGTTCGGGCTGTTCGCGGTTTGCAACGCAACGGATGAACTCTTTTACCATTTTGCCGTCCGCACCGCCGTGTCCGTCACGGCTTTCGCCTGCGTAAGCGGAGTTGACGGGAATTTCGATCTTTTTGGAGAACGTACCGGGAATGCTGTGCAGATTCGCATAGGAATACGCATCGTCCACAACGTCCAGTCTGCCCGTTTCGATGCTGCCGAGGGTTCCGCAAAGGCGGAAGTTGTGATCGTACGCGGTGTATGCACCGAAACTGACGAGGATGCGGATGATGGCACCCTTTGCGGTCTTGATAAGTGCCGCACCCGTGGCTTTGATGTTGGGGAAATAGGGATTGTAGATCTTGTCGGATTCAAAACAGGTCACACTCACACAGCGGTCATCCATGACGTAAAGAAGCGGACCGAGTTCGTGGGTGAGGTATTTGATTGCGGGATTGACCGTTCTCCAGTGACCTTCGGGATAGTTGTCGGGAGAAAACTCGTTGGGATCAAGTGCGTGCAGATATTCCGCTTCTGCATACACGATGTCACCGAACAGACCGTCTTCACGCATCTTTTTCCACGTTTCAATGAACGCCCAGAAACAGCAGTTTTCCGCCGCCATGTAAATAAGGTCGGGATGTGCCTTGACTGCCGCTTTGAGAATGCGTGCTTCTTCCACGGAATTGACCGACGGAATCTCACTGAGCACGTGCTTGCCGGCATCGAGAGCCTTGACAACGATCGGCACGTGATAGACCGCTTCGGTCGCAACGATAACGGCATCGATGTCCGTTTTGAGCATTTCATCATAATCGGAAAACTGCATGGGCGTGCAGTTGCCCGTTTCGCTGAGTTCTTTGTATCCGGATGCAAGAATTTTCGGATTGTGATCGCAAACTGCCGTCAGTTCCACGTTCGGAAGCCCGAACAGATTCACGGCAATGGCAGTACCTCTGCCGAGACCGACCACACCCACTTTGATTTTTTCACTCATACTGAATACCTCTTTCGTCGGGTCTTCCCCGACTGCCTTTTTTTGTTTGCATTTATTGTACTACACTTTCAAAAAATAAGCAACTGCTTTTTACGGTGCTTTCTGAAAATGAAAGAAAAGGTGTTCTGCATATTGCAATTTGTCGACCCTTGCAAAACAAGTCGGGATATGATACAATTATTTCGTTTATTGCTATGAGATAAAATGTCGGAGGCGGAATGCCATGTATAATTTTTTTGTTGACAAATATGCACGCACGGGTAACACTTTCACCGTCAGCGGCAAGGATCACAACCACATCTGCAACGTACTGCGTATGCAGGTGGGTGACACCTTTTTAGTCAGTTGTGAGGGTGCAAGCCATCTGTGCAGACTTGTGCAGGCAGACAATGAATCCGTGCTTGCCGAGATCGTGGAAGAAAACTACCGCAACACGGAACTGCCCGTACAGTTTTTTCTTTTTCAGGGACTTCCCAAAGCAGACAAACTTGAACTGATCATTCAGAAAACCGTAGAACTGGGTGTGGCAGGCATCATCCCCGTTGAAATGACTCGCAGCATTGTAAAACTGGACGACAAAAAGAAAAAACAACGAAAAGAGCGTTGGCAATCCATTGCCGAAAGTGCCGCAAAACAGAGCAAACGAAACGTGATTCCCGAGGTGTTTGACGTCATTTCCTACAAACTTGCCATGCAGAAAGCCAAGGAAATGGATTTATTCCTCGTGCCTTACGAAAACGAACGCGGCATGGCAGAAACCAAAGAAGCACTGGCACGCATCAGACCCGGCATGAAGGTCGGCATTCTCATCGGTCCCGAAGGCGGTTTTGACGACAGGGAAATCGCCCTTGCCCGTGAAGCGGGTGCGGTGGTCATTTCGTTGGGAGAACGCATTCTGCGTGCGGAAACCGCCGCCATCACCGCAGTTGCCATGGGGATGCTGTATGTTGAAATGAATGCAGAGGGTTAAAAAGCATGAAAGAATTACCGCTTGCATTTGAAAAGAGAATGAGGAAACTGCTCGGTGAGGAAGAATATAAAAATTATGCCGCCTCATTCAACGAAAATGCCGTCAGGGCTTTCCGTGTGAATACGGAAAAAATATCGGTTGAGGAATTCCGGAAAATTGCACCCTTTGCCAAAGAACGCATTCCGTATGCCGAAACGGGATTTTATCTCGATTACGAAAAAATCGGCAACCATCCGTTCCACCATGCAGGCATGATCTACGTACAGGATCCGGGTGCCATGGCTCCTGCCGAATGCCTCGAAATTCAACCCGATTGGGTGATTCTTGATATGTGTGCCGCCCCCGGCGGAAAAAGCAGTCAGTTGCGGAACAAACTCGGTGAGAACGGCATTCTCATTTCCAATGAGATCATCCGTTCCCGTTGCAAGATTCTGACGGGCAACATTGAACGGCTCGGTTTTCGCAATACCGCCACCACCTGCCTTGATCCCGAACGCATTGCCCTTCATTTTCCCGACACCTTTGACATGATCATGGTGGATGCACCCTGTTCCGGAGAAGGAATGTTCCGCAAGGACGATATTGCAATCGACGAATGGAGCGAAGAAAACGTATTGCACTGTGCCGAGCGTCAGCAAATGATTCTCGGTCACGCCGCCACGGCACTCAAACCCGGCGGCTATATCGTATATTCCACCTGCACGTTCTCGTTGGAGGAAAATGAAATGACGGTGGATGCGTTTTTGCAGGAACACACGGATTTCGAATTGATTCCCGTTCGTGACGTTGTGAAACGGCACACCGCCGACGGCATTTTCTTTGACGGTTGCAAATGCGGTAACATCAGCGAAACCCGCAGATTTTATCCGCATAAAAGTCGCGGAGAGGGACAGTTTATGGCAGTCCTGCACAACACCCTCCCCTGTCAGCCGTTTGTCGCACAAACCAAAACAAAGCCCGCCAAAATCGACGCGGTTGTTCTTGATTTTCTCAAGGACACGCTCGTTGCGTTTGACAACGCATTGATTTCCATGCACAACGGTGTGCCGGTTTATGCCGCACCTGCCCTGATGCCCGAAAAGGGGGTTGCATTCTGCAACGGCGTGACCGTCGGCGAGATCAGAAAAAACTATATCCAGCCGCATCATCAGTTCTTCATGGCAATGGGCACGCAGTTCAAAAGACAGATTGAACTTGCACCCGACAGTGAGGCTCTGGAGCAATATCTGCACGGTGAGGAAATTTCCGTTGATTGCGAAAACGGCTGGGCGGTCATCACCACCTGCGGCTGTACCGTCGGCGGTGTCAAGGTCACCAACAGGAGAGCCAAAAATCACTACCCCAAGGGCTTACGCAAACTGAAATGAGCAAAAAAAACCACCGTTTGAACCGGTGGTTTTTTCATAGCAATCTTTCGTTTTTATTTATTTAACCGCAAAATACTTTCTCCATTCGCTGTCCGAAAGGATCTTGCCCTTGTCGAGATCGAACAGCAGTTTTGCACGGACACCGTCTTTTTCGGTGATGATGCGGATGACGGATGCATCGACGTATTCCGCTTCGAGGATCTTTTCATCGGTCTTTTCAAAGAATACTCTGAGCAGTTCCTGTGCGGGCTTGTCGTAGTCGCCTGCATTGTCGGAAACGAACAGCACGTTGCCGCAAAGATTATTGATTCTGCCCAGCAGATACTTCTGTTCGTCCGTAAAGGTCAGATTGTCCTTACGCAGGAAGAAAACGTCGGGATCGTTCATCCACACTCTGCCGTTGAGGTGACGGCGGAAAACGGAGTTATTGATCGCACTTCTTGCATTGAGCATTTCGTTGCTGACCTGAATGCGGCTGTAGAACTTGCCCTTGTAAGTCAGGTCAACGTCACAACTGATGCGGCAGGCATCGCAGACACCGAGTGCGGGACCGATGGGCACACCGCAACCGAGGAACAGTTTGTCGCCCACGCATTCACGCAGGAACGCCATGGCATCGCACATGATCTCACCGCGGCTCTTGCCGTGACGCGGATAGATGCACTGGCTGTACAGGAAGTCGAGTTTTACCATGTCGTAACCCCATTCATTGAGTACGACGTCGAAAACGTGACGCAGATATGCTCTGACTTCTTCGTTGTAAATATCAAACGTATAGGCACCGCCCCATGCGATACAACCGACCATCGGTTTGCCGTTGGGAAGTTTGATGAGCCAATCGGGATGTTCTTTTGCCATGCGGGAAACTTTCTGACAGTTGAACGGAGCCAGCCAGATACCTGCTTTGTAACCCTTTTCGTGGATCTTGTCGGCAATGTATTTCATACCGTGCGGGAATTTTGCGGGATTTTCATCCAGCCAGTCACCGATGAAGGTTTCATAACCGTCGTCGATCTGGAAAATGGAGACCTGCTCCTTGTAAGGATCCAGACCGTTGAGGTCACGCAGGATGATGTCTTCGGTGATATTCTGGAAATAATTGTACCACGAGGTATAACCGCTCATCATACCGTGACGGGTTTCGGGCATTTTCCACATTGCAAAGTAGTTGTCAAACACTTCTTCGTAGTCGCCTTCAAAATAAACGATGTCAAAGATCTGCAGCGGTTCGCTGACGACCTTGCCCAACAGGTCTTTGCAGAAGAAGAAGCGGTTTTCCTGCATCTTGACTTTGAAGATGGTATAACCCGTCTTTTCGGTCAGAGAGCCCCACAGGAACACCGTGTTGCGTCTTTTGATATAGGTGTAGCAATGGCTGTGGAATTCACCCGCAATGCCCGAATAGTCAACGATCCATTCGTCACTGGTCTTGCGTGCGAGATCCTTGGTAAACTCACTGATGTTGGCAATTTTGATGGTGGAAGGCATGGTTTCGTTTTCCATCCATTCCTTGGTCTTCGTCCACGACTGATAACCGTTTGCAAAGAACTTGTCACCCTTTTTGAATTCAAACGGCATCTCGGCAAAGAAATCCACCATTTCAAAGGTCTGCTTGGGAATGAGCGTCACCGTGTAGCGGTTGTCTTTGTTTTCGATCTCAAGTTTATAAAAATCATTTTCAAGGGCGGTTGACGTAACGATCTCGGCACCGACCTTGTATTTTACGGTATACTTCTTGTTCATTGGTAATCCCCTTTCGTGATTGGAAACAGAGTTTTTTTATTCACTGAAAATTTATTTTATCACAACTGAACGGCAATTGCAATCATTCGGAATAAAATCGGATAGAATTTATAAAAAAGGATTGCAAAGAATAAAAAGCACACCGCCTGCAACGGTGTGCTTTTTTGTCTATGGGCTACAAAAAAGATATTTTTGCCGTTTTTGCGTATGAATTCGAACCCTTACATATTAAACTTATCCTTCAACTAATTTTCTTGCGGATAAACTTAAATCATCAAACGTATCTTGATCAATAGTGTGAACCTCATAGGTCATATTGGAAAAATCATAACCAATCACACCGTTGCGATAACCAAACAAAAGAAAATCATATTGATCTACACTATCCTTTTGAATATCAGCAAATCGTTCCATAGCTACTTTTGGATCAAAAGGGATCGGCGGCTCATCAAAGAGTATAAACAATCCCATCTTATTAAATCCCTTTATTCTGTACGACGGCAACAATTTTATCTTTTTCTTTAATGCATTGGAGAATACATTCCACTCATCGTTGCTGTCGGTAACTGGATACGATAACCCTATCAAATCAACTTCACCGCCATTTTTTTCAATTAACCGCTTACATTTCTCTTTATCATGCTCAGTCTTTTTTCCAAAACGTAGTTTTGCATATTCCCCGTCAATTTGAGCAATTTGGGGTGCTACTGCCTCTGTAATTTCAATTCCTACAGATTTATCTTTGGACTGCAAATCTGGCGCATCGTTCAAAACAAACTCAGATGAAATTTGAGGAAATATATGCTTCAATAGTAAAAATGATAGTTGCTCAATGTACACACTATGAAGTTTTGAGTCTAATGGTTTTGTGAAGGCAGTGATATCAAACATTTTCTTTCCTTTGATGTATACTAATTAATCGTTTTTATCATTATAAGTTCTTTGACCGGCACAATATGGACAACCGTTAGTGACCAATTTTAATACAAGCTGCACACCCCAGCCCACCTTTCGTTAAAAGGTACAGGGAATCGTTAAATGGTATACCCTTTCGTTAAAAGGTGCGAGGAATCGTTAAAAGGTTCGTATCACAACTATCTGTTGCCCTTTGCCCTGTTGTGGGTCTTGCAAAGCATTTGGCAGTTAGTTATATCGGTTGCACCGCCATTACTCCAAGCGGTTACATGGTCGGCATCCATTTCGTTCTGCTTCCAGATACGGGTACGGTTGCCGTCGCTGCCCATAGCACACAGGGGGCAGTTAGAAACACCCTCTTGTTTAGCTGCTGCGGTTTGGGTAGTGTAAACACTCTTTTTGGTCGGCTCGTCAAAGATGCGGACATTTAACAGCTTCTTATCGGTGCAGCCACCCAAGATGTATTCATAGATCCCCTTGTTGTCTTTAACATAGAAATCCGCAAGCAGTTCTTGAACGAGAGCAGACACCGCTTGGGGGGCATAGGCATTATGATGGTACTTTTCGTAGAGATCGCCCCAGTTCAGACCACACATGGTACTGTCAACATCCATAAAGACAGAAGAAACCCAATCAATGACGGAATTGAAATAAGTTTTCAATTCGTTAATGTTGGTATCGTAACGGTGTTGGCTCATGTAGGCATCCACATTTCCGTGGCTGACCCATTCCAATGCCGTCCGCAAATAATCCTGTCGCAGCACATTACCCGATATGTAAGCACTCCATTTTTGGATATTGGCATTTTGGCTGTTACTGAACTCTGCTTTTGCCAAAGTTACGAACGGTCCCGAATGGACAGCATTCGCCCGTTCTTGGTCATTCAGAGGAACACCCACAATATTGATTGTCTTGAACCACTCTTTAATCTCTGTTTCTGTGGCTTCGCACTCATAGATTGTAAGTTTAGTTTCAAGTATCTTTTTCTTTTGGTCATCGGGTAGACCGCTGAAATAACGGGGTATACCGTTGCCATCCTTAATAGCAAACTTGCCTGTCAGAAATCTACCAATACTGGTAATTCGCTGCTGACCGTCAAGGACTTCAAACTTATCTGCAGATACTTTGTTAAAGTAAATCAGGCCAAGAGGATAACCTTTCAGCAGAGAGTCAATAACTGCTACATCCTTTTTGCCATCGGCATAGATGTAATTTCGCTGATACTCTGGCTGAATAACTAACTTGCCAGACAGACCGAACAGACCCTTGCCCTCAAATTCGTTATAAACAAAGCCTTTACAGATTTCCTCTACGGTTATATCAATGCGAAGTTTGGTATCCATCGTTACACCTTCTTTTTAA
>JAZNRU010000021.1:0-12425 GCA_045590895.1 Acutalibacteraceae bacterium | reverse complement strand
TCCATGCTCATTTTGCCCGTGCCGTGTCTGTCGGCATTGGCAATACCGTTTTCACCTGCAACCTCTGTGGAGAGAAGCAGCCATTCAGGATTCTGACTGACGCCGCCTGCCGTGATTCTGCCGGTTTCAATGCCGTTGATGTAGAAAATGTATTCATTTTCATTCCATTCAACACCGTAAGTATTGTATTCTTCATACGGGTTGTTTGCATACCATTTGTCAATGCTTGCGTTTTGTGTCTGTTCACCGTAACCGTCGTAAACGATTCCGGTTATAATGCAGTCACCGTAACCGAGCCATTCGTCCTTGTAGAACATGGATTCGAAGATATCCACTTCCGTGCCGTCCTGACCCGAACCGTCTACGTTGGTCACTTCACCGTTCATCATCCAGAAAGCCGACCACATACCTGTGGATTTCGGAAGAATGCATCTGCATTCATAGTAACCGTAGGTCTGTGTGAAAAGTCCCTGGGTGGACAGACAGGCAGAATACCAACCGGGCTTATAGGGTTTGAAGTTGATTTCATCTTTCCATTTTTCATAATATCTGTTTTCAAGCGGTTCCTCAAAATAAGCCGTTGTGATGATCAGGTTGCCGTCTTTTACGGTAGCCATATCTTCGTGCCAGTAACCGCCTTTGCGTTCCGTGACCCACCATTCGGTCTGCCATTTGGTCTTGTCAATTTCCGTGCCGTCAAATTCATCGCTCCATGTCAATTCAAAGCGTTCTTCAAGGTTGAGTTCCTGGCCGCTCGGAATCGCAGGCAGATCGATCATGTGCGGCAACGTGGGGGATATCAGCATGAGAACGGAAACCAGGAATCTGATAATTTTTGCAAACATACAAAAACCTCCATTTTTTTATTGCGGAATTATTATAGCAAAAGGAACGATATGTTGTCAATAATTACCGTGTGAATTGCAAATGGTTTTAATTTCTGTTGACCTTTTTTTCAGTATGCGGTACAATTAAAACGAAAAGGAGGAGATGCATAATGAAAAAACTGTATCTTGATACAAAACAGAGCATTTACCGTGCAACAAGTATTCTGTTTGTTGTTCAGTTGTTCGGTGCGTTAGGGGCAGGTTTCTTTTTTGTGATTCAGAACCTGTTTCAGACGTATCACATTTTCGGTCTGACTGCAACCGAAAACGAGCCGATACTGTGGTTTTTGCTCTTCTGGGCTACCGATTTCTTTTTTATTGTATTGGCATTGATCGTATCCTATCTGATTGCTGGCATTCCGGCAATCGCACCTTCGCTTGCTTTGAGTGTGTATTTTGCTCATTTTGCATCAGGATCGGCAGATGCCGGGTCGATGTATGCATTCTTTTTTGCAACACCTTCGGAATATGCACAATCGACGACCATCGGCTATATGGGATACCTGATCATGTCGGTTATGCTTGCATTGCTGATAAAACTTTTGTATGCAGGCTGGAGTGAACTGAAAATCACGATCGGCGGAAAAATCGATAATCTTCTCACAAAACTCCGTAAGAAGATCAAAGCCATTCCCGAAGAACTGAAAGGACTTACTGTGATTGAAGGTGTCGATCTCATCGTTCTGATTCTGATAATTCCCGTGGCTTCGGCGGCAACCGTATTTATGATTACAAAATACGGCATTCAGTTGCCCTTTGCCGCAATTGCGGAAAAACTCGGTGCGGTTCTGAATGAGAGTGCGGCAAACAACGCAGTCGTTACTGCTTTGGTAATGGGATTGATGGTCGGTTTTGATCTCATCGGCCCTGTGTCTATGGCGGCATTCTCCGTGGCTGTCGCATCTTTTCTTGCTACGGGTAACGCACAGTTGATTACGATCTACAGCGTTTGTTTCATCTCGGTCGGCTGGACGGCATTCTTTGGGATTTTCTGTTGTAAGATCTTCAAAAAAGGCAAGACCGATACGGATGATATGAATCTTGCAACCACGGGCCCCATCAATGCATTTTTTGAAAACATAAAACTGACTACGGCTTTTGCAATGCCGCTTGCCTGCAGAAGTCCGTTTACGGTAATTCCCGGACTTATGGCCGGTTCTGCTGTCGGCGGTGTGCTGACTGCGGCGTTCGGTATTGTTAACACCGCTTATACCGACGGCTCATTGCCGAAATATGCAACGGGCAATTATACGTTCGGTGCTGTGGATTATACTTATGCAGAGCTGTTTGAAAAAGGTGAGATCTATATGAGTTTCACTTTGCCGCTTCGTTCGGGTGATTGGCTGACCTGCAGATTGCCTTTGTTTGCAATTATTATCGTCAGTTCTTTTATTGGCGGATTGGTGATCATGGCTCTCAAAGAGGGAGAGTACAGATTCCTCAAAAAACGCGGATGCTTCTATGAAGCAAACGGTGATCTGGTACTTGAAATGCGTGCCTGGGCAAACAAACTTGCCAAACAGTTGAAAAACAGGGTCGAAAGTTAACGGAATTATAACTAATCGGGATCGGAGTTGTTGATATGTATAAAGTTGCTGTTCCCATTCTCAATGCCAATGCAAAACGTGCCGACCGTGAACGCTTGCTCAAGGAACTTGAACGAATGGATGCAGAGCGTGTGTTTCTTGCACTCGGTTGTTATGAAACGGACGAAAAGAAACGAGATATTGCTTTGGAAGAACTTGCCGATAATTGCCGTTTTTTCAAAGAACACGGTTATGAGACCGGTGCGTGGATCTGGACGTTCTGGATTCAAGCCGAATGTGCATTCCGTGATATGCGTACGATAAAAGGTAAGGATATAACAGGTCATAAATGCCCGACAGACGGTGATTTTGTTGCCTTTGCCTGTGATTACATTCAGCGGATCGCACGTACGGGTGTTGACCTTATGATGTTTGACGATGATTTCCGTTACGGTTTTCAGTCTGATGCCGCCGCGTGTCTGTGTGACGGACATATTGAAAGAATCAACGCCTTGACGGGAGAGAAGTCCACCCGCGAAGAACTGGAAATGCATATCACAACGGGCGGTAAAAATAAGTACAGAGATGCGTTCCTGCAAGTCAACGGCGATGCGTTCCGATCATTTGCACAAGCCGTACGCGATGCCGTGGATGCGGTGGATGAAAATATGCGAGTCGGTTTTTGTGCGTGTATGAGTTCGTGGGATCTGGACGGTACGGATGCGTGTGAAATTGCCTGTATTCTTGCAGGAAAAACAAAACCTTTCGTACGTCTGATCGGTGCACCCTATTGGGCGGCACTCAACGCATGGGGTAACTTATTGCAGGACGTTATAGAACTCGAACGCATGGAATGTGCATGGACGAGAAAATGCGAGATTGAGATCTTTTCAGAGGGTGATGTTTATCCGCGGCCCCGCTGTTGCACGCCTGCCGCATATCTGGAAGGGTTTGATACGGCTTTGCGTGCCGCCGGATGTATGGACGGTATTCTTAAATACGGACTTGATTATACCTCGAATGCCGATTATGAAACGGGTTACGCACGTTTTCATGAACGCAACCGCGAGCTGTATGCAGATATTGACCGTTATTTTTCTGATAAAACGAGTGTCGGTGTACGTGTATATGAATCCATGCAAAAAATTGCGGATGCGGTAACGCCGACCGCCGTCAATGACCGTATTGACATTGAAGATATCTTCTTCTCAAAAGCCGCAAGAAGCCTTGCCTATAACTGCATTCCGACCGTTTACGAGGGAGACGGCGTATGCGGTATCGTGTTCGATGAAAACGCACGAAATCTTCCGCTGACGGCTCTCAAAAACGGGTTGATCCTTGATATCGCCGCCGCGGAAATCCTTATGCAACGCGGTGTGGATGTCGGTATTCGCAGAATAGGTAAAGTATACCGCGATATGGGAGAAGAACACATACGCAAAGACGATAATTACGTACATGCAAGCGGAACGGTGACGTACGAAGTCGAATTGGAGGAAACTGCTGTTGTCCTCAGTGATACAAAGACCGCAGACGGAATCGTTCCTGTTTCATATCTTTATGAGAATGCAGACGGAAACCGCTTCCTCGTTCTTAATATCAATACCCGCTTCGGTTCCGACCGTCTTCTGAAGCATTATGCCGCAGCTGAACGTTATGCGGATGCGGTCAAGTGGCTCAGCGGTAAAAAACTGCCTGCTTTCGTATACGGAAATCCATCTTTATACGTGCAGACAAAAGCAGGGGACGGTGCCATGGCTGTCGGCCTTTGGAATTTCTTTGCCGATATTGCCGTCGAACCCGTTGTTGAACTCGACAAAGCGTACGAACAGATATCCTTTATCAACTGCACGGGAAAACTTAAAAATGACCGCGTGTATCTGTCGGATATTCCTGCATTCGGCTTTGCGGGTTTTGAAGTAAAATAAATTTTCAGATAATGCTAACCGATTCCTCTCTTTCGACACTATATAATCGAAAGCTTTCAACGGAGTAGGTATTATGACAAGAGAAAAAGCAGCCGCCTTGCTGATGCAGAACGCAGATGCTTTACGCGGGTATTGTTTTTCAAGGTTGTACGATAAAACGCTGACGGATGAACTGACGAACGATATTATTTGTGATATTCTTTCAAACGCCGAACATATTTGTAATGATGATGCTTTTTGGGGCTTTGCTTGGCGTATTGCGGATCGAACGTTTAAAAAGTTTATTCGTAAACAGGAAATACGCAAACGATATTCAGAACAACGTGATGTATTAACTTTTGGCTATATGTGTTCCCCCGAACACGAGTATATTGAACGTGAATCACAGGAAGAAGCGTTGTTTCTTTTGCGTCGGGAATTATCTTTGCTTGCAAAACTTCAGCGAGAGATTACGGTTGCGTATTATTTCGATCATAAAACTTGTTCCCAAATTGCTCATGAGCAGAATTTAAGCGTTGAAACTGTGAAATACCATCTTTTTAAAACGCGAAAATTATTGAAAGAAGGAATCGAAATGAGCAGACCTTTGGGAGAAAAAAGCTATAATCCCGGCGTGTTTCGTCTTGCATTCTGGGGCGATCACAATCATTATACGGATCTTTTCAGTCGCAAATTGCCCGGTGCAATTCTGTTGGCTGCATACGATCAACCAATGAAAGCAGAAGAACTGTCCGTTGAATTGGGTGTAGCAATGCCGTATCTTGAGGAAGAATTAGAGATACTGGAATCGGCATCTGTTTTGATTCATAACGGAACAAAATATCAGACTAATATCGTTATACTGAAAGAACAGTATGAAAAAGAGTTTGAAATTGTAACGAAAGATCTGTATGCACCGGTTGCCGACATTGTTTTTGACAAGATCGAAAAAACATTGCCGAATATCGGCAAACAACCTTTTGAAGCGGTCGGGTGTGACCGTAATGAGACGCTTTTTTGTTTGGTTAACGTAGTCATGAACCGAGCGTGGTTTGCCGCATCTGAAAAATCACCAACGTCACCTTATAAACCGTTACCTTTGGGTGGACACGGATGGATATTCGGTTACGATAATGATTTTTTGCATAACCGCTTTAACGGTGTTTCTTTGGAAACGGTAAATGCAGATGACACGGTTTGGTTTAATGTTTTTAATTACAAAGCAATTGAAGCACAACAGCAGTATGATTATCTTGCTTTCAGCGGAAATGCAAAGGCTATGTGGGATGCGATTCTGCGAAAACCTGCAGATTACGGCAATCCTGTTTTGCCGATACTGATTGAAAACCGTTTTGTTGCCTGTGAAGAAGGATTGTTGCAACCGTTGTTTCCTGTTTTTGATGCCTGCGGTTTTTCTGATCTTTGCACGGCCTTATCAGCAGCCATTCACTGTGTTGCTGATTGTATGATACGGGTTTGTGAGATTGCAGAGCCGCTCTTGAAAAGGTATACACCGAGATCACTTTGGGATCAATGTGCGGATATTGCAAAGATCAATCACCGGTTGAATACGGTTGCTTTCCTGACGGAAGATTTGTTGGAGAAAGGTAAATTGGTTCTGCCGGATAAAAAAGCACCGCTCGGTGTTTTTGCTGTCAGAAAGTAAGAAAAACCGATCTTCGGAATGAGCGTTTGCTCCGAAGATCGGTTTTTGTCTGTGTTTTTTATTCTTCAATTGTCCATTTTTGTTGCATGATAACGCAAGGACCGTCTTGTTTTTCTTTTGCATAAAAAACAGTGAGCAGACTGCCGTCTTGCAATTCCACCGTTGCGGGATAACCGAGGTCCCCGCTGATGCCGTTTACATACAGAGTATGATCGGTGTCCCACGTGTTACCGTTATCTTTTGAAAACATGACACGGATCTCATAAGGGGTTTTTCTGTAACCGTAAGCGGCAATCAGAGCACCCGAAGAATGCCGCATCAAATGTACGGGAGCACCGCCGAAATCGGGCAGCACGCGGACAGGTGCCGACCATGTTCTGCCTTTGTCTTTTGATACGGTCTGATAGGTCGTGAATGTTTCCTCAATGCGGAAGTGGCAAAGTATATCACCGTCGGGCAATTCAATGGCGTATGGTTCGCAACTGTTGAGCCGTTTTCCGTTTTCTATAACGTCATCCACTCGGCCGAGGTAGTTCATAGTTCCGTTTGTTGACACCGAATAAGCGGCAAGGTATTCATTTTCTTCCGTAAAGACATCATCTTTGCGGAAAACGGCACCGATCCATAACAGCGTGCCGTCCGACAGTTCAACGGGACCGTGCGGAGACGTGATCGGGCTTTTATGCATGGTACCGAATGTTACACCGTTGTCAAAACTGAACTTAAAAGTTGCTCCGAGTGCTTCTTCTTCCTGTTCGTCGCTCACCGTTGCAAGATAGGCAAGCATATAATTACGCCTGTCTTCCGGTTCGTCGGCGGCGTTTTCCCTTTGCATGGCTCGCGTATTATTGAACGAAGTCAGCATCAGTCCGTTTTCACCGAACGGACACAGACCGACATCACGGTCATCAAGTACCGTGTCAATAACAGGCATGGGACGCGTGTACGTTTCGCCGGCGTCATCGCTGAATGCAAGTACGGCCTTGCCGAACGGACAGACGTGACCGAGACGAAAACCCGAAGCACCGACGGCAATTCTGCCGTTTTTGAGAATAGTGACCGTCGGCCATCCGAAATAGTTATGTTTGCTTTGCTCGTTGTGCAGAACGGTTTTATGAGAGCCGATTTTTTTTATTTTCAATTGAAGTTACATCCTTTCTTGTTTTCAGAACCATTGTAGCATCTGCACGAAGAAATTGCAATTAAAAATATGCCGAATCATGAAACCGTAATTTTCGCATTGATTTGTTCTTGCGAACGGATGGGAAAGGTTGTATAATATCGGTATCAAACGATCGGAGGACTACAAATGCAGGAACTTAAATTGGGTGTAGCATATCACGGAAACCGTTTACTGTCAAATGTTCAGCGTGACATGAAGGATATTCTCGATCATCATTTCAATACCGTTGTACATATGTTTTCACATAATGACTGGGATCGGTCTGCTTCGGTCATGAAAGAAATATTTGATATGACCTACGGACTCGGACTTGATATATGGGTTGATAATTGGGGACTTGCGGGAACGCCCGGTGATAAATCGCATTTTCTTTGCTATCATCCCGAAGCCCATCAGATGTTTTCGGACGGTACGATGCGACCTGTCAACGTATGCTATAACAATCCGGCTTTTATTGCATGGGTCAAGGAATGGATCGATAAAGTATATGAATGCGGCGGCAGAAAGATCTTCTGGGATGAGCCTGTCCTGCCGAGTGATGAAAACCGCTTTGCCTGTGCGTGTCCCGTCTGTAAGAAACTTTACGAAGAACGGTACGGTAAAAAGATGCCTGTGATCCCGGATGAAACCTGTTTTGCGTTTCAGGAATGGTCGATCGCCGAGCATTACAGAAAAGTGACTGCTTATTCCGCCTCCAAAGGAATTCGGAATATTGTCTGTGTGATGCTGTACAAGGGCATCGGTCTCAGCCTTGACAATCTGGGTGCTCTCGGAGAATTGCAGACTATTGATAATATCGGTTGTGATCCCTACTGGACGGGAAACCCTGCCATAGCCGACCGACCCGAAAAGGTATATGAATATGTGTACCGTTCCACGCAAAAGAATCTTGATATCTGCAACCGAGTCGGCAAAGACCATAATATATGGATCCAGGGTTTTGCTTTGCCGTCGGGTACGGAAAACAACGTTATTTACGCCGCAGAAGCGGCTTATGATGCAGGGGCACGCAATATTATGCTTTGGGGCTATCGCGGCAGTGAGGGGAACGACTACCGTTCTGCAAATCCCGACCGTCTTTGGCTGGCGGCAGGGGATGCCATGGCAAGAATACAAGCCAAAGAGCATGAGCGTATCATTTCTGCCGCACGTGCCGATATGGGTTTATAAGAATAATGAATACATAAAAGACAGGATGGTTCAGTGGTGCAACCATCCTGTCTTTGTTCGTTCGTGTTAATACAAGAACCATTCTTTTGATTTTTCCTGCCATGCGGCACATTTCTGCATTTCAAGGTTTATGAAATCCTCTGCATTGAAATCATCGGCAAGAATACCGTCCGTGCCGAGCAGATTCAGAAGAAACGGTGTCGTTTCAAATTCGGCGTGGGTTTTTCTGATGGCATCAAACAGTCTGATGCCGACTGTAAACGGAGAAAACGCGTTTCTGTCCGTTATATGCAGTTGAATGCCGTGACAAAACCGATCGCAGTATTTTGAAAACGTCGGGGTAAAGGAACACGCACGAAGAAAAACGCCGTCCTGCTTTCCCAAAGATTGCAACACCGTTTCGCTGTTCATCCAAGGTGCACCGATCATTTCAAAAGGTTTTGTGGTGCCTCTGCCTTCCGACACGTTTGTGCCCTCAAAAATGCAGGTGCCGATGTAGGCAAATGCCGTATCTACGGTGGGCATATTGGGGGAGGGCGGAATAAAAACAAGATCGGTGTCGTCAAAATATAAATTTCTGTTCCAGCCTTGCATGGGAACAACGGTCAGGTCGCAACCGATATTCTCCGTTTCGTTCATCATGCTTGCAAATTCACCGATTGTCAGACCGCTTCGTGTCGGTGTCGGAAATCTGCCGACGAAGGAAGAAAAACATCTGTTGAGTACGGTTCCTTCCGTTTTGATGCCACCCAGAGGATTCGGGCGGTCAAGCACGATAAATCGGATGTTGTGTTCTGCACACAGTTGCATCGCATCGGTCATGGTGTATGCATAGGTATAAAACCTTGCACCCACGTCCTGTATATCGAAGATCACATTGTCCAAAGACGCAAGTATGTCTTCACTCTGTGCCGTGTCTTCATTGAAAAGGCTGTATACGGGAAGTCCCGTGCATTCATCCGTGTAAGAATCAATATCATCACCTGCCTGTCTGTCGCCGCGAACTCCGTGTTCGGGTGCAAACAGAGCCGTCAGATCGCACGATTCTTTTAATACGTCAACGGTGGACGTAAGATCTCGCAGAACACCCGTATGGTTTGTAATCAATCCGCATTTACCTTGTAAGCGGATTCCGTTTCGGGCGATCACGTCTGCACCGCATAATACTGTTTGTCTCATTTTTCACCGCTTCTCTCTATGGATCTGTATTCTGAAATCATTGTATCATAAAACATTTTTCGCAATGCAAAATAGCCGCTTCTGTTTTCTCTGCCGTAATGCACGGCATTCGTCAGCAACACGCCCCACAGACCGCTTTCAGCATCAATATACACGCTTGTGCCCGTAAAACCCGTATGGCCGTAACTGCCTGCCGACAGCATTGAGCCGCAAGGGAAGTCCTGTATTCCTTTCAGTTGAAAACCGAGCCCTCGTGATTCTGTTTTGTCGGGCGTGCGGTTTTCGATTGCACGGTCAAAAGATTCTTCTGACAGATAGGTGGTTCCGTCTTTTGCAATGCCTTTTGCGGAACACATTCCCGCAAATGCGATCATATCATCAAGCGTTGCAAATACCCCTGCATTGCCTGCAACACCGCCGAGATAATCTGCGTTTTCATCATGCACGTGTCCCGTAGCCCATTCACCGTTGTGTTTGTACCGTTCGGTCGCGGCAATCCGCTTTGATCTATCGGGATTGTAACAGGCGTTTTGCATTCCCAAAGGCTCGAAAACATACTTGCGTGCAAGGATGTCAAGCGGTGCGTTGCCGACTGTTTCAAGAATATTCTGCAAAACAATGTATCCCATACAAGAATACCGCACCTGCATCCCCGGTTCGCAGCATCTGTCCGAAAAGAGAATCGTATTCAGACTGTTGCCGTCTTTGTGTTGCATTTTGTACAGCGGCAATCCTACGGGCAACCCCGAGGTGTGTGTCATCAGATGCAAAACGGTGCAGTCTGTGTAATTGCCCGTTTCTGCAAGCCATTTTCCGATCTTATCGTCCAAACACAGCCGTCCGCTTTCAATGAATTGCAGTGCAATCATGCTCGTTGCAACGATCTTTGTAAGGGATGCAAGATCAAAAAGAGTATCTTCCGTGATGTCAAGCGGAGAGGGGAACACTTGCCGTTGACCGAAAAAACGTTTTGCAAAAACATGATGCCCTTGTCCGATGGCAACCGCCGCACACGGAAACGCACTGCCGACACCGTCGCTTATAAGTTGCAATGTCTTTTCAAACATAAGCATTCTCCTTCAGGGCTTTTATGTTTCAGTAGGATTTTGGTAACAACCATGTATGTAATTTGAAATGCTGACACTTTTTGCACAGCCGGGGCGTCCGTATTTGATGCCGTCGGGAGATGAGCCGCGGTAAATTACGTTCGTGATGACCGAATCCGTCAGGTAACCTGCAATGTTGATTGCGTGCAGACCGCCCGATGAAACGTTTGAGATCATAATATTTCTCATGCTGTCGGGAAGGTTTTTACCGTATGCTCCGTCGAGTTCACCCAACAGCAATGCACAGCCGTTCGGTTGTCCGGGCGGTGCAGAATCAACGATGCCGTCGATCACAACGTTGTATATGGATGAAAAGATCGGAAGCAACCGTACCATGCAACAGTGGCATGAGTATCCGACCACATTGCGGATCACGATATCGTGAATATCCCGTTCCCGTTTTGTCCAATCGTTGTGCATGACGTGGGTGTTGCATAAGCTTCCGCCGGGGTGGTAGGTGTCGGAACAGATCGCTGTCAGTGCGACAATATCATCCCCTGTGGTTCCTGTAATATCTGAAATTATGATGTGATGACAGCCGTTTCTCAGATCAATGCCGTCCTGATTTTCTATGTTGCTTCGCATACCGTCGATCATCTTGTTCATGTGTGCATCAAAGACAATGCGGTTTATGTTGCCGTCGGCACATTCCTCAAGAGAAATTCCCCAACCGTGCGAGTCAACGATGTGTAAGTTTTCAATCGAAAAATGCTCCGTGTTTGCAAACAGAATGCCGATTCCGCGCCAATCCCCGCAGTGCGATTCATCTTCTTTGTCGGCATCCGTACCGTAAGAATAATCGTGCCACTGTTCGGGTTCCCATTTTCCGAGGCGAAGGATATCCTGTGCTTCATACGGACAGGGAACGGCAAGAATCTTACTGCCGTCGCCCGTAGCACGCGGATGATCTGCACCAATTAGCGTACACAGTCCTTCTCCGCGAATGTGAATGTTTTTGATGCGTTCGGGAAATTCAATTCCCATTCCGCAGTTGGCGGTACGGAAGAAGTTGTCACGGCAGTTATCGGACAATTTGATCGTGCAGTTTTGTAAAATGACCGTGGTATCGGCGGGTAACAGAACCGCACTGTCGAGCAACCAATACGTCCTTTCCGGTTCTGTTGATGACAGACGCGGCTGAATGATAACGATGCCGTCGGCGTGTCTGTTTTTGATTGCATTTTGCAGAGTTTCGCTGTCGTTGACACCTGTAAAATCGTTTGCAAATACCACAAATATACCTCCCGTTACCCTGATGCTTCCGAATGTGATATAAAGCATTTATTCTCGCTTCGGAGTCTGTTGGGAAGCAACATCCCGAAGCATTCGAGAACTTTGATTTTCGTGTTAAAGTGTATCACATATAATTGCGAAAAAGCAACAGTTTTTTATTTTTACGGTTGCAGCCGTCGTTTTATTTTACATATACTGCTTGTTGCATCCGGGAGCGGTTTATACAAAAAACTGCCCTCACAAATGTGAGAGCAGAAAGCGTTATTTCTTTTCAATGGGGATCCATATTTCAATTGTTCTTCCGTTGTAGCCACCGGTAATTCCCCAATGATAAACCGCAAGTTCGGGGGCATTGACTATTTGATATTCGTCATTTGACAGCCACTCTGCGGCAATCTGTTTTCGGATTTCAAAGTATTCGGGGATGGGCATTTTTGTCTTTTCGGTTTCAAATACAAGATAAGTTCGTTCGGGGATAACGATTTCTTCAAAACCGAATTTGTGCATAAAGTTAATTCCTGTTACTTCGCTGTTATACAGATTCTCGCGTTCATAAGCATCTGTTGTG
>JAZNRU010000020.1:0-20736 GCA_045590895.1 Acutalibacteraceae bacterium | reverse complement strand
GTTACGGTGTATTCGTTGACCGTAGTTTCATACTGTGCGGTGTAGGTTGCATTGCCTGTTACGGCAACGATGTCCTTATCCCAACCGTCGAATGTGTAGGTATACTGTGCATCGGCGGCTTTGTCGGTGGAGCCTTTGAAGCTCGGTGTTTCGCCGTATTCATAGGTTTCGGTTGTTTCTGCACCGTCAACGATCCAGGTTACGGTGTATTCGTTAACCATAGTTTCATACTGTGCGGTGTAGGTGGCATCACCCGTTACGGTTGCGAGTTCATTGTCCCAACCGTCGAATGTGTAGGTATACTGTGCATCCGCAGCCTTGTCGGTAGAGCCTTTGAAGCTCGGGGTTTCGCCGTATGCGTAGGTTTCGGTTGTTTCCGTACCGTCAACGATCCAGGTTACGGTGTATTCGTTAACCGTAGTTTCATACTGTGCGGTATAGGTGGCATCGCCCGTTACGGTTGCGAGTTCTTTATCCCAACCTGTAAAGGTGTAAGTGTACTGTGCGGTTGCTTCCTTGGTCGGGGTTTCGCCTGCATAAACAGGTGTTTCACCGTAAGCAACTTCACTGCTCTGCAATTCGGTGCCGTCTTCATCGACGAACTTGATTGTGTATTCGTTGACGGTGGAAGAATAGGTTGCTTTGTAGGTGGCTTCACCCGTTACGGATACGATTTCTTCATCCCAACCGTCGAAAGTATAGGTGTACTGTGCGGTTGCGGCCTTGGTCGGGGTTGCACCGTTGTAAACAGGAGTGTCACCGTAAGCAACTTCACTGCTCTGCAATTCGGTGCCGTCTTCGTCAACGAACTTGACCGTGTACTTATTAACGGTTTCGGTGTAGGTTGCGGTGTAGGTGGCATCGCCCGTTACGGCAACGATGTCCTTATCCCAACCGTCGAAAGTATAGGTGTACTGTGCGGTTGCTTCCTTGGTCGGGGTTTCACCGTTGTAAACAGGTGTTTCACCGTAAGCGACCTTACCGGTCTGCAATTCAGTGCCGTCTTCGTCAACAAATGTGACCGTGTATTCGTTGACGGTGGAAGAATAGGTTGCGGTGTAAGTTGCTTCACCCGTTACGGATACGATTTCTTCATCCCAACCGTCGAATGTGTAGGTATACTGTGCATCGGCGGCTTTGGTCGGGGTTGCTCCGTTGTAAACAGGAATGTCACCGTAAGCAACTTTACTGCTCTGCAGTACGGTGCCGTCTTCATCAGCAAAGGTGATCTCATAGTAGTTGATCGAGTAGGTCGCGGTGATGGTTTCATCTGCTGTAATATAATTGTATGCCTTATCCCAACCCGTGAAGGTGTAGCCGGTTCTTTCGGGATCGGCAGGTGCAATGGCGGCACCCTCATATACAACCGTCTGCACATCACCGATCTGTGCACCGTTGTAATCAACGAAAGTTACCTTATAGGTATTGCGTGTGTAAATAACATCGACCGTGATATCTGCGGCACCCTTGAAATCACCGCTGACGGTGGTCATGTTTGCAGTGAAACCTGTGATTACGGGAGAATCAACAGAATAGGTGTCGTTATAGGTATAGGTTCCGGTATAGGCTTGGGCGGCAGTCTCGTAGTTTTCACCATAAATATAATTGATCGTAAGCGTATAGGAATTTACGGTATAGGTAACCGTAACCGTTACGTTGCCTGCACCCATTGTGCCGCTGACTACAGTTTTGTCTGCCGTGTAGCCGGTGATGGCAGGAGGTGTGACGGTATACCCGGTATCATAGACCACGTCTTCAACATAAGTATCGGCGGCCTGTGTTTCGTCCGCATACTGATACATGACGGTCAGCTTGTACTTGTTTGCGGTATAGGTGACCTTTTCGGTGATATCCCCCGTGACCGTACCGGTGACACTTGCTTTGTCGGCAGTATAACCGGTTTTTGTGGGTGTGGTAACGGTGTAGCTTTCACCGTAGGTCAGGGTTTGGGTATACGTGTCTTTGATCTTGCCGTCGTCGGAAACATAGTTGACGGTTACGGTGTAAGTCTTTGCAGTGTACGTAAGCGTAACGGTGACATCGTTTGCAGGCATGGTGCCGTTGAGCACGCCTTCGGTGGTGAGGGTATAGCCTTCCTTTTCAGGAGCCGCGACCGTGTAACCGTCGCCGTAGTTATAACTCGTGACGGACGTGGAATCAACGGTATCATCGACGTTATCAACATAAACCGTATTGACCGTAAGGTTATAACTGTTTACACTCCACTGTGCATACAGGGTAACGGTTGCACCGTCGGTTTCGGTCAGATTCTTAACAGATGCGGTATCGGCATAAGCCGTGCCGGTTCCGTCGGCTTGCGTATTCCAGCCTGTGAATGTGTAGCCGGTCCTTGTGAATACGCCTGCAGGCAGTGTTGCCGACGTATCATAGGTCATAGGCAGATCCTTCATACTGCCCGTTCCTTCATTGGCATCGAATCTGACGGTATATGTATTGGTCGTATAGCGTGCGATGATTTCGTAATTGCCGTGGTAAACACCTGCAGGCACTTCGCCTTCGGCAACACCTTGCATTGTGACAAATTCAGGTGTTTCATCGGCCGCAGTGATTTCCCAACGGTAAAATGTATAACCGGGCTTTACAGGGGCGGCAAGCAGATTGAACGTATCTTCATAAGTATACTTCTGTTCCTGTTTATCGGTTGAGCCGTTCAGAGAACCGCCGTCAAGATCATACGTTATGGTGTATTCAATCAGTTCCCAATCGGAATACAATGCCTGTGCATCGGTGATCTTCACCGTGGTTTCGGCAGTAACGGAATTACCGTCCGCATCTGTCCAACCGTTAAACGCGTAACCCGTTCTGGTGGGGGTGGGCAATGTGCCGTATGCGGAATCGTACGTGACGGTGACGGAAGATTCATAAGAAACGCCGTCTGCAACCGTTCCGACCTCATAAACGCGGATATTGTTGACCGTGAGAATATTGCCCTGTGCGTTCGCATCGAATCTGATTCGGATATAAGCTGTGTTACTGCCGGCAGTAAACTTGATATAAGGCGTTTTGTTATCTGTCTGACCGGTCAGGGAAATGTAGTAAGTGCCTTCCCTGTGTGCACCGTTCGAAGTATCCGGCTCAGCGGTGGTTTCCCCTGTTTTGTTGGCATCAAGGGTATGCACGTACATATCATATCCGCTGCTTGTCTGCACAAAATCAACATCGGCAGAGAAGATATACGTCTTTCCTGCTTCAACGGGAATGTAATAACTGAAATCGGTGTTGGCATCCGTACCGCTGAGCGAAGTCATGGTAAAGCCTGTTTCCGTACGGTTTGTGATTTCCTTCACGGAATCCGTTACAGGGTTGAACGCACTGAAATCAAACAGGTTGTCGAACGTGACCTTGTATTCATTGGCTTCCCAGATGGCATACAGCGTATCCGAAGAAACAGCAGTGGAGGACGAAACGGCGGTCGTACCGTCGGCAGAAGCAGCCCAGCCCTTGAACGTATAACCGGTTCTTGCATCGGGTGTGGGAAGTGTTCCGTAGGTACCGGAAGTGGTTGCAATTCTTGCCGCGGGAGAATAAGCGGTCTGCGTATTGCCTTCTTCAACCTTTAAGCGGAATCTGAAATTGTCATAAACCGTATTTTGTGTATTTTTCCATTGCCAGAAACGCAGAAGATCGGTTTCCTGTGCCTGTGCAGCAGTATAACTGATCGTTTTCGTTGCAGATCCGGTGAAATCGAAGTTTGCACGGGTACTGATGTTATTGGCATCCTCTTTGCCGGAATCGAGAACCACGCAACCGTCACCGCTGATTGAACCGGAAATCTTGGTCGCAGAGAAAGTATGATTGCCGACGGTGGGAGTGAACGGCGTTGTACCGAAGGCATTGGAACCGGAAATGGTACCGTTCACCGTGACGGATTCATCTGCATTGTAGGTGGTGGTCAGACCGTAACCGCCGTCGGTGACGGAACCGAGAATGTAAAGGTTGGGGTTGATGCCGCCGTAGTTGACGTCAAAGAATATCTTTCTGCTCTGACCGTTTTTAAGAGCGGAAACGGCATTGTTCAGTGCGGTTGTAAGACCGCTGACATCCACGCTGCCATCCAGTCTGGTAAGACCGATACAGGCATTGCGGTAAGCATTTTTGAAATTCTGCCATGCAGTGCTGTCGGTATCATAGTAGTAAGAACCGTAATTGTCTTTCAGACCGAGCGTTGCCATGGCATTGACGGCATTGTTGACCGCCGTACGAAGGGTGGCTTTGTTGTAGTAGGTGGCCTTCATTTCTGTTACCATATGCGAAGATGCATAATAATAGACTGTACCAAAATTCCACACAGTATCGTGGTTGGAATAAAAGCCCTTTACGCGGTAAACAGCGGTCGTACCCTGCGTTGTGGTTGAACCGGTCAATGCTCTGGGCCATGCACCGACATAACGAATACCTTCGGTTTCGTCATAGGCAGTATTGGTTGCACTGGTTCCCTGTGATGCAATAACTGTTCCCTTATCATTATACATGGTGCTTCTGTTGCCGGAACCTTCGTACCATTTGCTGAAATAACCGGTTTCGCGACCGGTGAAATCTGCGATGTACCAAGTACCGCTTGAACTGGCAGAATTCTCATCGTCCGTTACCATCAGACCGATACCGAGGTTCGGAATCTGATTCAGATTGCCGTAACGACTCGTGTCAATGTAAAGATTACCGTAAGACGGTGTATAAGAAGTAACCTGAATGTTTTCTTTATTTCCCCTGTACTTCGCTACATTATAATTGTAAGTAGGTGCAGTATAGGTTCCGGCAGATCCGCTGCCTATATAAGAAGGATTTGAATTGGTTGCACAATTCAGATAATAACCGGATGCGGACGAACCCGAAAAAACAGCATAACCCAATGAACCACCGGTCGAAGAAGGTGCCACAGAAAAACCACTGGTAATCTTCGCTTGCGAGCCGGTATATTTCGTACCGTTCACATAGCCTGCATTGTCTTTACTGATAAAAGCAGAAAAGTTGTTTGCTGTTGTATAGAGATTGTTCCAATAATCATCAAAACCGGCAGAACTAAAATCAGCCGCAACACCGGTAAGCGAATGAAAACCTGAAATCCAGGTAACAGCACCTGCCCAGTTTGCACCGCCGGAAGTACCCGTACCGGCTTCTGCACCCGCGGCAACGGGATAAATGTAGGGCTTATAAACATAAGTATACGCAATGGCAGACTGACGTTCTCCTGCACCGTTGGTGTAAGTGACCGTCCATTCAAGCCAACAACCGGTGGTGGATGCCGCAAGAGACGGAGACGTACCTGCGGTAACGGAGAATGTACCGTAAGAAGTCTGATTGGAGAACGAACCCGTTGTAACACTGCCGCCGCTGACGGTAACACCCGATGCATCGCAGAAACGGTAGCTCAATGAAACGTCACTGAAACCGCTTTCAGCTGCAAAATAAACAGTGCCCGTTGTTGCCGTTGCGGTGTTCGTCGTCGGCTGCGTATAGATGCTCGACGTATTCACCGTGTTCTGCACATAGTACTGGAACGGTGTTGCCGTTGCCTGTGCACTTGACAAGGCTTCGGGATACAGATAAATAACTTCCGGGACGTAGAAAGCAACTCTCCCCTGTTCCGCAACGGCGGCATCCGCCACGGGAACCGCACCGTCAAACAAAGACAGCAATCCCGCACCACCCGTCGCAAAGAGGGTGGGAACGATCATGAGGAATGCAAGAAATACGGAAAGTGCTTTTTTGATGAAATGTTTTGTTTTGTTCAAAAAAATACATCTCCTTTTTAATTAATAAATTAATATTAGCACAGCATATTTTATTTTATATTTATAATTTATGAACATTTTATTTTTCGTTCACAAAATTCTCAAGCTGAATTTATACACTTTACACAAAAACGTGCAAAATATGCACAAAATAAAACACCCTGCTTTATCAGGTTTTACCTTACCGAAAACTCATATCAATCCAAATCTTTTTTCATATTTTCCTACAAAACAAAAATGCCCCCGAGGACAACCATCGCCGTTCCCGGGGGCACAAGAGCCGATTTATTTCATACCGTTTTCATAAGCCTGGATCATCTTTTTGACCATCTGGCCGCCGACAGAGCCTGCCTGCTTGGAGGTCAGGTCGCCGTTGTAACCCTGCTTGAGGTTGACGCCGACTTCGGAAGCGGCTTCCATCTTGAATCTGTTGAGAGCCTCACGTGCTTCGGGAACAAGGCTGTTCTTATTGTTGGACATTGCTGTTTCACTCCTTCAGGTGTTTTCTTGCGTTTGCAAAAGTAGTTTGAGCAAAACGATGATGAATATCAATGAAAAAATCTGGCAAATAAAAAACGGATCAAGCGGCTGTTACAATTCCGGGCGGATATTTGTTAAAAAAAATATCAATGAAAAAGAACAAAAACATCGGCAATACACTTTTTTACAGCAAATCACACACATTTCTTCGTAAAATGATACAATTTTATCCTCTTTTTTTTCTATACACACAAAAGTCGGCAATTGTTGACTTTTAATTTTTACTATGCTACATTTGAAATGGATAGAAATGTCTTCAAAAAGGGAGAATCTATATGAAAAACACAATCGTGAAAAATGTATTGCCATACTTTTGGTCTGCATGATGCTGTTGCCGATGTTGCCGGCGAACCTCTTAGCACACGCAGACGAAACCGCATATCCGGTCATGGAAGCATACAACTCCGCTTCTTCCGCAGATTATCATAAGTATTACAACAAGGTTTGATCTGTTACGTTCCTCGATCATATTGATACTGCCGCCATGGAAAGTGCAGGAGAGTTCAAATGGGACGTTTCCGCCGCGAAGGACGGCAGCGTCATGGCGTGGATGCCGGCAATCAGTTCTCCATGCCCGAACAGGACGTCGTGCTGTACGGCTATTTCAAAAAACCCGTAGACAGCGTTGAGATCAACGGCGGCGACTTCTTCGCACAAGGCCCGAACTCCACGCTGGAAGTGGACGAAGGCTCCGTGCCGGTGATCCGCGTACAGGATATGTGGATCGACGATGAATTCGACTTCTACGTAAACGGTACGAGAGTAAAAACCGATGCGGCAAACACCATTACGGTCGTTGTTGACGGCTATATGCTCATCGGTGCACTGTCCATGGACGTGGAAGTTCCCGACGTGGTCGAATCCATCAACCTGCTGACACAGATCATCAATTTCTTCAAACAGATCATTGAATGGTTCAAAAATCTGTTCAAATGATTCAAAAATCCCCGTTCGAAACAGAACGGGGTATTTTTACGCAAAAAAACACGAAATCGGTCACGAGTTTTCGGTTGACAAAATACAGCATTCGGTGTAAAATGGATTGCAACCGAAAAATCCGTCCGTGGCGCAGTTGGATAACGCAGCAGATTCCGATTCTGAAGATCGGGGGTTCGAATCCCTCCGGGCGGGCCAAAAAAAGTCCGAAAGCAAAAGCTTTCGGATTTTTTTATCCATTGCGAAAGCAATGGTATATCATCAGCCGTCAGGCTGTATATCATCGCCGCAGGCGTATATCATCACACGAAGTGTGCACAGGCTTTCGCAATGATGATATACAACCTCTTGCGAGGTTGATGATATGCAATTCCTGCGGAATTGATGATATACAAGGCTTCGCCTTGATTTTCACCGATGAAACCGTAACATTGCAAAGCGGTACCGTATGTGATATAATCAATTCCGATAAATACGAATTTGTGAGGTGCGTTATGAGAAAAGAAATGGATATAAGCAATTGGGAAAGAAAAGAGCATTTTGAGTTTTACTCCAAAATTGCAACGCCGCATTACTGCGTTGCGTTCAACATCGATATAACAAATCTTCTTGCATTTACGAGGAAAAACAAAATTTCTTTTTATTATTCCCTCATATATTTATGCACGCAGTCGATCAATGAAATTGATGAGTTTTTACTTGAAACCGAGGATAACAAAGTTTTCAGGATCGACCGCCGCGTGCCCTGTTTTACGGACCTAAAGAAAGGTGCAACAGGTTTTCACATGGTGTCTCTGCCTTGCGAGGGTGATATGATTTCGTTTGCAACCGCCGCCCGCAGGGAAAGTGAAAGCAATCCGCTGTCCGTATCTTCTCTCGGAGGCATCCGCGAATCGCAGATTATTTATTCCTGCATTCCGTGGGCGGATATTACAATGTGTTCCAACGAGCGTGATTACACCGACCCGCACCTCAAAGACGATACCGCACCCATTCTCGTATGGGGAAAATACACCGAACAGAACGGAAAATATATCATCAATATGACACTTGACGTAAACCACCGCTTTATTGACGGGTATTTTGTCGGTCAGTTCGTGCAGAAACTGGAAGAAAAAATAGCAGCATTACAATAACCGTTTCCTCCGACGAGGTGACTATTTATATTGACGACTCACAAAACTACCGTTTATCTGTCCGAGATACAAAAAACATATCCCGGTAAATAATTTTACAAGAGAAGAAAGTGCGTAATATCGGTTATTTACAGAAAGAGCATACAGTATGGAATTCAATGAAAAACTACAGCAATTAAGAAAATCAAAAGGTCTGACACAGGAAGAACTTGCAGACGTTCTTTACGTTTCGCGAACGGCGATCTCCAAATGGGAGCAGGGACGGGGATATCCGAACATCGACTCGCTGAAAGCCATTGCAAAATTTTTCGGCGTTACGATCGACTCTTTGCTGTCGGGTGATGAATTGCTGAACATTGCCGAAAGGGACACCGAACAAAAGCAACTTCACACCCGTGATCTTGTTTTCGGTCTTTTGGATTGCAGTGTTGCCTTGTTCTTTTTTCTTCCGTTCTTTGCACAGAAAACGGATGCTGCCATACGGGAAGTTTCCCTGTTAACGCTCAATTGCGTTGCACCTTACATGAAAGCAATCTATTTTGTTACGGTCACCGTCATCATTGTATGGGGCATTTTAACCCTTGCACTGCAAAATTGCACGCAGGCTTTGTGGGTAAAAAACAAGAGCAGTGTATCGCTTGTCTTCAACGTATTCGGCACGCTTCTTTTTATCGTAAGTCAGCAACCGTATGCCGCCGTATTTTTGTTCGTTTTTTTAATCATAAAGGCCGTGATGCTGCTCAAACGGCAATGACACGAAACGTGTCATGCCCGTGACGCCGTGTTTCTTGCCTTTTCTCCGCCTTTTGAGTACTGTGTAAACAGGCGTTAGCCGAACACACACAAGAAAGGTTGGATTCAAAATGAAAAAACAGAATCAGAAAAGACTTTGCATTTCCGCGTGCTTGCTTGCGGCGTTTGTGCTATGGACCGTCGGCGTTTCATACGTTGATGTCCGTGCGATCGGCCCGGAAAGTTCCACGGTCGGTTTTGCAACGATCAATCGGGCAGTTCATTCGCTCACAGGTGTAAGTATGCCGCTGTATACCGTGACGGATTGGCTGGGACTGGTGCCCATCGGTTTTGCAACGGGTTTTGCATTGTTCGGTCTCGTGCAATGGATCCGCAGAAAAAGCATCCGCAAGGTGGATCACAGCATACTGATACTCGGCGGCTTTTACATCGCCGTGATCGCGGCATACGTATTCTTTGAAACATTTGCAGTTAATTACAGACCGGTACTGATAAACGGTTTTCTTGAAACCTCTTATCCGTCGTCGACCACCCTGCTCGTCCTGTGCGTCATGCCGACCGCCCTCATGCAGTTCAATGAACGCATCCGCAACACTACCGCAAAGCGTTGCATCCGGATCGCAATTTCCGCTTTTATTGCTTTCATGGTAATCGGCAGACTGCTTTCGGGCGTACATTGGTTTTCCGATATCGTCGGCGGCATTCTGCTGAGTGCAGGACTTGTCACGTTGTATTACACCGCGAACGGTTTTGCAAAAGGATATGCACGGGAAGTTGGGGAATTGTAACGGTTATAAATCATAATTTACCATCTTCACCGCACAATTGTCCGCAAAGAGTAAAAAATGTCAGACACCTTTCCCGGATGTCTGACATTTTGCATATATAATATGAAATTTTAATTCTGCCCGTCGGTTTTCGATCAGTCTTCTGCAAGCAGACCGCACCAGCGGCCGTACCAGTACGGCAACAGGAAGATGGTCGGCATATTGATCTCCATGCCGTTTTGTCCGTCTGCACGGAACACGTCACCGTCAAAGTTGGATGCAGGTTTTTCATCGTAGGGCAGCGGCTCGGTCGGCTGTACGTCGCCGCCGAAAGCAAGCGGTGCATCATCCCAAACAATGTCCTTGCGGTGGGAGTTGTGAATGGGGCGGTTGATGAAATCCATCGGCAGATCCTTGAGGGACTGCACGGCGGTATCCAGATCACAGCATTCACCGTCGGCATAATGACCGTAGATCATGCTCCACAACGGACAACGCTCAATGCGTTCATAGTTCCAGTGGTGTACAAGTCCGCACAGCAGAAGCGAACGCAGATGCGGATCGTCCTCATACCGCAAAAGCGTTGCGGCGGTCAGGAACCCGAGGTTGTCATCGATATGGTTTTCATGTGCATCTTCCATTTTGTGTTGCATACAGTTGATTGCGTAATGCTCCTCTTTGATGAGCCTGCGGTATTCGTTCATATACTTTTCATCGCCACTCATGTGATAAGCCGTGCGAAGCATACAAAGCAGTTCCATGGAGTTGCAACCGCGTTCCCAACGCCAGAAATCCACGCGGTTGAGTTCGTGCGGTCCCCAGTGTGCCCATGTGGTCGGAAGTCCGTCCGCATCACAAAGGGTATAGCCGTTTCTCAGAATGTGATCCGTACAGGCACAAATGACGGCGGCAATGTCTTTCTTTTCGTTTTCATCCGCACACATATCGTAATAATAGGATAAGCCGAAGAAATGTCCCGTCGTTTCGTCACTGGACGTTTCGCCTTTCCATTCCAGAGCACCGTTTTCATCCTCGGTGGGATGCCATTCGGGATTGCCGTCCCCGTAACGCCATTCACCGGGGCGGCGGTACGATCTTGCGGGGAATCCGTCGATTTCGGTAACGGTATACAGTTTAAGCATGGCACGCATGGCTTCGCGTGCGACCTGCAGGGTATGTTCGTCTTTCGTGACGGCGTATTTACACGCCATGGCACCCAGATACGATCCCGTCCAAAGACCGTCGTTGTCGCTCACTTCCACAAAACCGCTGTCCATGTTGCATTCTTCGGTCAGAATGCGATAACAGCAATAGCCCTCGCGGGTGTGGTATTTTTCGGCAAGACGCTGAAAATGCTCGGCTTTTTCGGCAAGGGTCATTTCCGTAAAGGTAATACGGGATACTCCGCAATCGGTGCCTACCCAGATCTCATCCTTGTTCGGATGCACGGCAACGGCGGTGACGTGATCGGCAGTCAGCCAGCGGCCTTTCGTATAAAAACGTCTGCGGACACCTCTTTGCAGAATGAGCCCGTCCGTAGTGCCGATGTATCTCGCTCCGTCCGTTCCGATGGCAAGGGCGGTTACGGGAAGATCGGTCAGATCTTTGATCTCATTTTTGGTATACCATGCCGATTGTCCGTCGTACAGCACAAGACCTTCTTCGGTGCCGACAAACAGATGTCCCCACGTATCACCGCACAGTGCGGTAATACGGTCGGTCGGCATATCCGACAGTGCAGGCACGACACCGCCCCAACGCGGTCTTTTTCCGTGCAATCCCAAAAGGGACTGACCGTTGAAGACGAACACACTGCCGTCTCCGTAGGCGGTGATGTACATTCCGTTGCCCATTTCCACACGGCAATGGCGTACGAGAGAACCGTTTTCAAAACGGTACAGATCGTCAGCGGTCAGGATCCACACTCTTTTCTCGTCTTTTGCAAAACCACGGGCTTCACATTCAAAAGCCTGTGAAAATACGACCTGCTTTTCGCGGATGGCATATACGCTCTCCCCGGCGGCACACCAGAGCGTTCCGTCTGCCGCAAACAGGGCATTGACCTTCCCTTGCACCGCTTCAAAGGTTACAATATTGCAATCTTTTTCGTAAAAAAGACCTTCTTTCGTACCGATGAAAACGGTGTCACCGTCAAAACCGCAACAGGTAACATTTGCAATATTATACATTTTCGATTCGCCTTGTTTGTATTTACCAACAAAAATCTTTTTATTTGCTTGCATTTCAATCCCCCTTTTCTTTTTTCCATTATACACGTTCTTTTTTTCTTTTTCAACACCAATTTCAGCAAACCGAACCGAAACTATTGACAAAACAGTTAAAAAATATTATAATACACGGAGATTGTTCTGATTATTTTTACGCGGTTACAGGTTTACGATCCTTCTCAATCCGTAAATATTTTTGAGCAAACAACAGAAGTTGCTGATTTGCAACATAAAATTGAGAGGAGCAAAAAATATGGCAAGATATTTTGTGAAGCGCATATTATTGGCTGTATTCACAATTCTGATTATTTGTGCGATCACCTTCTTTACGATGCACGCGGTACCCGGCGGCCCGTTCAACAGTGAAAAGGCTCTGGACCCCGCAACGGTCAACGCACTCAACGAACGCTACGGATTGAATGAACCCGTGTTCGTTCAGTTTATCAACTGGATGAAAGGGCTTCTGCACGGGGACCTGGGTGTTTCCCTTAAAAACGGCCGTGAGATCAGCCGTATCATCGGTGAATCCTTCCCCATTTCGGCAAGACTCGGTTTGATGGCAATGGCAGTTGCTTTGTCTTTGGGTACGGTATTGGGCAGTTTTGCCGCATTGATGCGTAACAAATTGCCTGACAGAATCATCGTTTTCCTGTCAACACTGTTTACAGCCGTTCCCAGTTTCGTGCTTGCAACGCTTTTGTTGCTGATCTTCTGCATCACCTTGCAATGGGTACCCGTGTGGAATGCGAACGATCCGAATTATGTTCTGCCTGTGATCGCGTTGGCGGCATACCCCATGGCATACACCACCCGTCTTGCCAAAACGAGTATGCTTGATGCACTCGGACAGGACTATATCCGTACCGCTAAATCCAAAGGCGTTTCCCGCCCGAAGATCATTTTCAAACACGCACTGCGTAACTCCCTGATTCCCATCATCACCTACGCAGGCCCCCAGATCGCCTATATCATCACCGGTTCCATGGTCGTTGAGACCATCTTCACCGTCGGCGGTATCGGCAGTAAATTCATCACCGCGATCAATGACCGTGACTATACCATGATTATGGCAACCACCGTATTCCTTGCAACCCTCATGGTCATTGCAAACCTGATCTGCGACCTGCTCTACAAGGTTGTCGATCCCCGCATCAAATTCGATTAAGGAGGGAAAAAGAATGAGCAACAATGAAAACAACCTTCCGAAAAAGAATATTTTAAGTGCACAGATCGATCTGTCCAAATTCGCACCTGCAACGGATGAAGAAAAAGCCCAGCAGGACGTTATGAGCAAGAGCACGACCTTCTTCAAAGACGGTATGCGTCGCCTGTTCAAAAATCCGCTTGCCGTGCTGAGTATCATTCTGCTGTCGGTGATCGTCATTACCATCATCGTAGCCCCCATGATCGTCCCCTACGGCTATGAAGAAATGCTTTCCATTGACGGCAAACGCGACAAAGGTGCAAAAAACCTCGCTCCGTTTACGTACAGTGAAGCCGAACAGGAATATATCGCAAACGGCGGCGAACGCTTCCCGCATATTCTGGGAACGGACGAACAGTGCCGTGACTACTTTATCCGCGTCATTTACGGTACCCGCGTGTCTCTGACCGTCGGCTTATTCGCAAGCATCATCGTTCTCATCATCGGTCTGATCTACGGCAGTATATCCGGTTATTTAGGCGGAAAAGTGGACCTTATCATGATGCGTATCGTTGATATCATCTACTCCCTGCCCGATATGCTCATCATCATTCTTTTGAGCGTGGTGCTCAACGAGATCCTCGTATTCCCCAGCGGAACGCTTCTTGCGGAACTGGGCAGCAACATGATCTCCATTTTCATCGTTTTCGGTTTGCTGTATTGGGTCAGCATGGCACGTTTGATCCGCGGTCAGATCCTTTCCATCAAAGAAAACGAATACATCCTGGCAGCCCGTTCCATCGGTGCAAAACCCGGACGTATCATCAAAAAGCACATCATTCCGAACTGCCTTTCGGTTATCATCATCTCCGTGGCTCTGCAGATCCCCTCTGCGATCTTTACGGAAAGCTATCTGTCTTTCATCGGTCTCGGTGTTAAAGCACCCATGCCGTCTCTGGGCTCTCTTGCAAACGCTGCCCGCGGCGGTATCATGACCTATCCCTATAAACTCGTATTCCCCGCTATTATGATCTGTCTGATCGTTCTGAGTCTGAACCTGCTCGGTGACGGCCTGCGCGATGCATTCGATCCGAAATTGAAGAGGTGACGAAAAATGAATAAACCTCTTATCTCCGTTCAAAATCTTCATACTTCTTTCTTTACGGACTCCGGTGAAGTGAAAGCCGTCAACGGCGTTTCCTTTGACCTTGACCATGGCGAGATCCTCGGCATCGTCGGTGAATCCGGATCCGGTAAGAGCGTTACGTCCTACTCGATCATGCAGATCCTTGCAGATACGGGTAAGATCGTGGACGGCAAAATTTACTACAAAGGCGAAGACATTACCCAATGGAGCGAAAAGCAGATGCGTTCATTCCGCGGCAAATGCTGTTCCATCATCTTCCAGGATCCCATGACGAGCCTGAATCCCGTGTTCACCATCGGCAACCAGTTGACGGAAGCCATTGAACTGCACACGGACAAAAAGGGTAAGGTTGCCAAAGAACGTGCGGCAGAACTGCTGGAACTGGTCGGCATCAACGAGCCGAAAAAGAGACTTAAACAGTATCCTTACGAACTGTCGGGCGGTATGCGTCAGCGTGTTATGATCGCCATGGCTCTTGCCTGCGAACCCGACATTCTGATCGCAGACGAACCCACGACGGCTCTTGACGTAACCATCCAGGCACAGATTCTCGAACTGATGCAGAAACTCCAGAAAGAACTGGGCATGGCTGTCATTCTCGTTACCCACGACTTAGGTGTGATCGCAAGCATGTGCGACAACATCGTCGTCATGTACGGCGGCAAGATCTGCGAACGCGGCACTGCGGCGGAGATCTTCTACAATCCCAAACACGAATACACCAAAGGACTTCTGCGTTCCATTCCCAACGTTACCCGCATGAAAGAAAGATTGGTGCCCATTGCAGGTACACCGATCAATATGCTCAATTTACCCAAGGGCTGCTCTTTCTGTGCCCGCTGTGATGCGGCCATGAAGATCTGCCTGACCGAACAGCCGGAAGAACTGACGATCAATGAAAATCACAAGGCTTCCTGCTGGATGAACGTTAAAGAAATGATGATGGCGGAGGGAGGAAACAGCAATGAGTGATGTTTTGGTTGACGTAAGAGACTTAAAACAGCATTTTTCCATCCGTACGGGACTGCTGAAAAAAACGCCCCTCAAGGCAGTTGACGGCGTTTCCTTTACCATCAACAAGGGTGAAACGCTCGGCCTCGTCGGTGAGTCCGGATGCGGAAAAACCACCGTCGGCAGAACACTTCTGCGTTTGTATGAGCCCACCGCAGGCGAAGTTTATTTTGACGGCGAACTCGTCACCAAAAAGAACATCGTTGATATGCGTAAAAAAATGCAGATGGTGTTCCAGGATCCCTATTCGTCATTGGATCCGCGTATGACGGTTGAAGATATTATCGGCGAACCGCTGGACGTACACAAGCTGTATTCCAACAAAAAGGAACGCCGCGAAAAGATCCTTGAACTGATGAATTACGTAGGGCTTAACTCCGAACACGCAACGCGTTATGCCCACGAATTTTCGGGCGGTCAGCGTCAGCGTATCGGCATCGCCCGTGCTCTGGCCGTGGATCCGCAGTTCATCGTCTGCGACGAGCCCGTTTCCGCACTCGACGTATCCATTCAGGCACAGGTCATCAATATGTTTGAGGATCTGCAGGCAAAACTCGGCGTTGCCTATCTGTTCATTGCCCATGACCTGCTGGTCGTGCATCATATTTCCCAGCGTATTGCTGTTATGTATCTCGGCAAGATCGTTGAAATGGCAGATGCGGATGATCTGAACAGCAATCCCCTGCATCCTTATACACAGTCTTTACTGTCCGCAGTTCCCATTCCCGATCCGGACATTGCAAGAAGCAGACAGAGGATCGTGCTTGAAGGCGACGTTCCGAGCCCGCTGAATATGCCCACAGGCTGTCCGTTCCGTACCCGTTGCCAATATGCAACCGAACAGTGTGCGGCTGAATGCCCGTCACTGACAGACCGCGGAAACGGTCATATGTCCGCTTGCTTCAATCGCTGAAGCAGTCTTACAATCCGTATACTTACTCCGTCACCGTATCTTTTTGCAGTTCTTGAACTCTCTGCAAAAAAGAACGGAAAGGCGGCAGGTATAAAAAAAATTTTTATCGGAGGAAAAACACATGAAAAAGTTTCTTGCGCTTCTTCTGGTAGCAGTTATGGCTCTCACAGTCGTAGCTTGCGGCCCCACAGAAGATCCCACCGAGCCCAGCACCGATAATGCAGGTACTGAGACTCCCGTAGCAGCTGATCTTGTAGATGATGCTTTCATTGATCCCATCAATGGTTGGAAAGTTTATGACGATCTGATTGCTGAAATCAAGGCTGAGACCGACTACGCAAAGCGTACCGAACTCATGCACAAAGCTGAAGACATTCTTATGTCCAACGGCTGCGTCATCCCGCTGTACTACTACAACGATATCTACATGGAAAAAGATTACGTTTCCGGTATGTACGCTAACCTGTTCGGCTACAAGTTCTTCCAGAACATCACTCTTGCAAACGGTTCCGACACCGTCAGAATCAACCTTGCAAGTGAACCCGACTATCTGGATCCCGCTCTCAACAGCTCCGTTGACGGTGCTTGCCTTGCAGTTAACTCCTTCGCAGGTCTTTACACCTACGATGCAGAAGGCAACACGGTTCCCGATCTTGCTACCGGTTACACCGTATCCGAACCCGCAGAAGACGGCTCTGTCACCTTCACCGTTACCCTTAAAGACGGTCTGAAATGGTCTGACGGTTCTGCTCTTACCGCTGCTGACTTCGAATACTCCTGGAAGCGCGCTGCTGCTGAAAAGACCGCATCCGACTACGGTTACATGTTCTCCACTTTCGTTGGCTATCCCAATGAACTGGCTGTTACCGCTAAGGACGCTACCACCCTTGAGTTCTCCCTGACCGCTCCTTGCGCTTACATGGAAGGCCTCATGGCATTCCCGACCTTCTTCCCCGTACCGCAGGCTGCTGTTGAAGCTTACGCTGATTGGGAAACCTCTCCCGGCGGCTGGTGCACAGAAGCAGGCTTCATCTCCAACGGTCCGTTCGTTTGCACCGGTTGGGAACACGACGTTTCCATGACCTACGAAAAGAACCCGAACTATCACAATGCTGACTCCGTCACCATCGACAAGATCGAGTTCATGCTTTCCGCTGATGATACCGCTATCTACGCTGCTTACAACGCAGGTAACGTTGACATCATCGACACCGTTCCCACGGATGAAATCCAGAACCTTCTGGCAACTGAAAACAAAGAGTTCAAAATCATCGACAACCTTGGCACTTACTACGTAGCATTCAATGCTAACAGCGAACTGTTCGCAGGCAAGACCGCTGAAGAAGCTGCTTGCATGCGTCTTGCATTCAACATTCTCATCGACCGTGACTACATCTGCGAAAACGTAGGCCAGACCGGTCAGGTTGCTGCTTCCTCTTACATTCCGCTCGGTATGGCAGACGGCAACGGCGGCATCTTCAAAGAGACTGCTGAAGCAAACTCCTACTACGATGCATACGCCATCAACAACGACAAAGAAGCCACCATCGAAAAGGCTCGCACCTATCTCAAGGCTGCAGGCTTCAAGTTCGACGAAAACGGCAAACTGTCCGCTGAAACTCCCATCACCATCGAGTACCTCACCAACGACGGTACCGGTCACGTTGCAGCTGCTGAATCCATGCAGCAGGACTTCGCAGAAGTCGGCATCAGCATGAGCATCCAGCAGGTTGAATGGAACACCTTCCTTGAAGAAAGAAAGAACGGCAACTTCGACATCGCTCGCGAAGGCTGGCTTGCTGACTTCGACGATCCCATCAACATGCTTGAAATGTTCACCACTTCCTCCGGTAACAATGACTGCCAGTTCGGCCGTCACGAAGGTTGGGACGCATAATTTAAGTAAGTTTTTGCTTGAATTGTCAAACCAATAAAAAATAGTTTTTCCTCCCCGGACTTCGGTTCGGGGAGGTTTTTTGCTTTATGGGAAATTCATTTTTTCGGTTGCATTCACGGCACATTTATTTTATAATGTCATAAAAGAAAACAACCAAAGGAACGGCCATGAATACGATTCACAACATCGGCATACTCGCACACGTGGATGCCGGAAAAACCACGTTTACCGAACAGTTTTTATACCGTACGGGTGCTTTGCGTACCGTGGGCAGTGTGGATGACGGCACCGCCGCAACCGACAGCCTCTCCGTTGAAAAACAGCGCGGCATTTCCGTACGCAGTGCCACAGCCGCAACCGAACACATGGGTGTCGCATTCAACATCATTGACACACCCGGTCATATTGACTTTGCAGGTGAGGTTGAAAGAGCCCTGTATGCACTTGATTATGCGGTCGTTATTGTTTCCGCCGTTGATGGCGTGCGTGCACATACGGAAAATATCCTGCGTTGTCTTGATAAAGCAAGCCTGCCTTATGCTGTCTTCATCAACAAAACCGATCGCACGGGAGCAGACCTGCAAACGGTAATCAAAGAACTGCAAAGCGTATCCGACCGCTCTTTTTTACTTATGTGCGACGTCAAAGATGCACAGACACCGCTTGTCAGCATATCTCCTCTTTCCGATACGGATTTTGCAGAGCGTTCCACACACGTGCTCGCCGACCTTTGCGAAGAAGCGGAAGAAGCATTTTTAGAAGACCGTACGCTTTGTGCAGACCGTGCAAAAACACTCGTGCGTGAGCTGATTTCTGCCTGCACCCTTGTTCCCGTCATGTGCGGCAGCGCAAAATTTTCGATCGGCGTACTTGAATCGGCAACGGTGCTTGCAGAACTGATGCCCGATTCCCAACGCAGAAAAACCGAAGATCTGTGCGGTATTATTTTCAAAATAGAACATGATAAGACCCACGGTAAAACCGCTTTTATACGCTTATTCGGCGGTGAGATCGCCAACCGTGAAGAAGTGACGTTGCTGACAGCCGATGCCGCCGTAAGACACGAACAAAACACCGAAAACACGGCGGTGGCGGCAGAACAAAAACCGCCCGTCAAAGAAAAGATCGCACAGATCCGCACCTTCAGCGGCATCAAGACCGTGGACAGCGGCAAATTAAGCGGCGGCAACATTGCGGCAGTCAGCGGACTTTCGAGTGCAAAAACAGGGCAGTTTATCGGCTCTTTGGCAACGTATGACGGCACGAAACTCGTACATCCGTTTCTGCGTGTCAAAGTTACACCTGCGGACGGTGATCTGCAGAAACTGCCTGCCCTTGCGGCGGCTTTATCGCAATTATCGGACGAAGAACCGTATCTGGATGCAAAATGGGAAAACGGACTGACGGAGATCACCGTCAACACGACGGGAAAAATTCAACTTGAAGTGCTTGACGTCTTGCTCAAAGAACGCTACGGAATGCACGCATCCTTTTCACCGCCGACGGTCATTTACAAAGAAACACCGTCCGCATCGGGTACGGGCGGTGCAAGATATACCATGCCCAAACCCTGTTGGGCGTGTGTGGATTTTCATTTTGAGCCCATGCCGCGAGGCTACGGCGTTTCCTATCACGGCAAACTGCCGTTCGACCAATGTCAGTACCGCTACCAGGCACACATCCGCACCTCCTTCAACAACACCTGCCTTCCGCAGGGACTCTACGGCTGGGAAGTGACGGACTTCAAATGTACGCTCGTCGGCGGCGAGCATCACCTCATTCACACCCATCCGCTGGACTTTTTCGTGTGCACCCCCATGGCGTTCATGAACACGTTGCAGGCGGTCGGCTCTACCATTCTGGAACCGTTGCTGAAAGTACGCATTCACGCCCCCGCAGAGTATGCGGGCAAGATCATGAGCGAGATCATAAAAGCAGGCGGTGAATGCGATACCCCCGTCATGCACCTGCAATCCGTTGAGATCGAAGCCGTGATCCCCGTTGCAACGGGCATGGATCTTCCGTCCGTGATTGCCGTTCTGACATCAGGCAAAGCCGTAATCAGCCAATCCTTTTACGGTTACCGCGAATGCAAGGACGGCAAGGAGCACGTCTCTCCGCGTCGCGGTGTAGACCCGCTGGATCGGTCAAAATGGATCCTATGGGCACGCGGAGCCTATCAGTAAATGATATGCACACCCATGCGTGCATGATATTACACCGTCGGTGTGATGATATACGCCTTGCGTATGATATATTTGTTACACAAATATGTCGGATGCTGTCGCTGTTTCGTTTCACTCTATGGTGACGGATGCAATCCGAACCCGCCCGAAAACGGCTCTTTTTAAGTCTTTTCGGCGTTTCACCCTTGAAAGGCGGCAGTCTTCCTGCGGTCTCAACCCCAAAAATCCAATAAGAAAACGGCTTCGCCGTAACGCGGCGACCGTTTTCGAATCGTCCATCTCCGAGCACGTGAAGCGTGCGTTCGGAGGGACATACAATTTTTTT
>JAZNRU010000019.1:0-67602 GCA_045590895.1 Acutalibacteraceae bacterium | reverse complement strand
GTTTTTGGGCAAACTTTACTTCACTTTGCGGCATCGCCGCAACACTTCACTATGGCGATTGCCATAACTTCACGTCAGTATGAACTGACGCTTCACCAATGAAGTGCTTATATATGATATACAACTTCTTCGAAGTTGATGTCCGGTTTATGTTTTTGTCTCATTCCGTATATTCTGAGCAAACAAAAAAATCACTCCGCTTTTTGATCGGCGGAGTGACTTTTTTTTGTGTTTTTTTTGTTATGCCGCTAACAGAATGGGGGCGGCTTTTGCGGCGACGGTCACGGCACTCACGCTTGCGGCGGAGGCGGAGAGAGAACCCGCGATCACTGCGATCAATACGTAACCGACCGACAGTACCATAATGGCGGCCAGAATAATGGCGACGATCTTGACGAATTTTTTGTTCATGGTTTGTTTTTTGATCCTTTCTTATGCAAGTCCGAGCAGTGCTTCAATATCGGTTCTGTACTGTTCGGTACGCAGTTTTGCACTTTCGGCATCGGCGGCGGAAACGGAAGTATAGATCTTCAGTTTCGGTTCCGTGCCCGAGGGACGCACGATCAGTTTGTCCGTGCCGAGTGTCAGCACGATGACGTTGCTGACGGGAAGCGTGGTCTTTCTGACTTCACCCGTTGCCATATCTTTGTCGGTGCAGGCTTTGTAGTCGGTCACGTTTGTAACGGCAGTTCCTGCGACCGTTGTCGGCGTGTTGGTGCGAAGGGTGTCCAGCATACCGTTCATTTTCGCCATTCCGTCGGCACCCTCTACGTAATAGTTGAACAGGGAGTTGAGGTAATAGCCGTGTTTTGCATACAGTTCATTGAGAACGGCAACGAGCGTTTTGCCCTGTTTTTTGTAGTAAGCTGCCATTTCGGCAATGAGCATGGAGGCGTTCACGGCATCCTTGTCTCTGGTGTGCAGTCCCGACAGATAGCCGTAACTTTCTTCAAAACCGAGTTCAAAGCGGTCACCCTCGCCCTTTTCTTCGAGTTGGGTAATCAGTTCTCCGATGTATTTGAAACCTGTCAGCAGGTCAAACATTTCGGCTCCGTACGCTTTTGCGATCACTGCAGAAAGTTCGCTTGATACGATGGTTTTAACGATCACGGGCTTTTCGGTCAGAGTGCCCTGTGCCTTTTTGCAGGACAAAATGTATTCGATCAGCAGGCATCCCACTTCATTGCCTGTCAGAAGCTGATATTCGCTGTTGTCAAGCACTGCAATGCCCACGCGGTCACAGTCGGGATCGGTTGCGAGCAGAAGATCAGCCTTGACGGTTTCGGTCAGTTTGAGTGCTTCTTCAAACGCCTGTTTGATCTCGGGATTGGGATACGGGCAGGTGGGGAAGTTGCCGTCGGGCAGTTCCTGGGAAGCCACAACGGTCACGTCGTCAAGACCGATGTCTTTGAGGATGCGGCGGACGGGTTTGTTTCCCGAGCCGTGCAAGGGTGCATAGATCAGTTTCAGTCCGCTGTCCTTGCACACTCCGGGATTGATCTGACGGGATGCCACGGCTGCGTAGTATTCTTCAAGCAGTGCATCTTCGATGTATTCGATCATGCCGTTTGCAAGACCTTCTTCAAGGGAAATGCATTTTACGTCGTCAAAAATATCAATGCGGTTGATGAAAGCCAGCGTTTTGTCGGCGGCTTCGTCGGTCATCTGATAGCCGCGCGGATCGTAGCATTTATAGCCGTTGTATTTGGCGGGATTGTGACTGGCTGTAATTACGATACCCGAACTGCAGGAAAGTCTGCGTACCGCCCATGCAACGACGGGTGTGGGAATGAGTTCTTTGAACAGATATGCTTTGATGCCGTTTGCGGCAAGTACGCAGGCGGCTCTTTGGGCAAGCAAAGCGGATTTATTGCGGGAATCGTAGCCGATTGCAACCGTCGGATCGGTGAAATCTTCATTGAGGTAGTCTGCAAGTCCTTGCGTTGCGGCACCGACCGTGTAAATGTTCAGACGGTTTGTACCTGCACCCAGAACGCCGCGAAGTCCGCCCGTGCCGAATGCAAGGGACTGATAAAAACGATCAAGGATCTCCTCATCTTTGCCTTCGATTTCTGCAAGTTCGCGAATCAGATCTTCATCCTGTGTGCATTTTTCTTTCCATACGCAATACAAAGCATTATAATCGTTCATGTTGCAACTCCTTATCATTTTTTTTATACATATTATTATACACTCTCTATCTTGCTTTGGCAATCGGTTTTTGTAAAAAAAATTAAAGGGGTTGTTGTATTTAGTGCAGACCAAAAAGGAAAAACCCGGATTATTACCCGGGTTTTTCCTTTTGGGGAAGAGAAAATAAAATGAAAAGGAATTGTCAAAAATACAGGGCAACAACTGATTTGCTGTTGTGTCTATACTATACTTGTTCCGCATTGCACAGTTTACATGAAAAAGTAAACAAAATGTAAACAAAAAAGGGCTGATATTCTTTCAATTTTGCCGAAGATGCAACAATTCCCGTGCTTTTGTTAAAACACGGGAATTGTGATTCTTTTCGGGAAAATTAGGGTGACGGAATATATCCTTTACCCTAAGCGATCAGCCGTTGGATTCGCTGTCAAGTTTTTCCTGTGACTGCATTTTCAGGTAAGCGGTGATGAAGCCGTCGATGTCACCGTCCATAACGGCGTTGATGTTGCCGTTTTCAAAGCCCGTTCTGTGGTCTTTGGCAAGAGTGTAAGGCATGAAAACGTAGGAACGGATCTGACTGCCCCAGCCGATCTCTTTCTGTTCGCCTTTGATATCGGCAATGTTGTCAAGATGCTCACGTTCTTTGATCTCAATGAGTTTGGATTTGAGCATACGCATGGCAACGTCACGGTTCTGGAACTGGCTGCGTTCGACCTGACAGGAAACGACGATGCCCGTGGGCAAGTGGGTAAGACGAACGGCAGACGAGGTTTTGTTAACTTTCTGTCCGCCTGCACCGCTTGCACGGTATACGTCCATTTTGATGTCTTCGGGACGGATATCCACTTCAATGGTGTCGTCGATTTCGGGCATGACTTCAAGGGATGCAAACGAAGTGTGGCGGCGGCCCGAGGAGTCAAACGGGGAAACGCGGACAAGACGGTGAATGCCCATTTCGCTCTTTAAGAAGCCGAAAGCGTTTTCGCCTTCCACCAACACGACGGCGGATTTAAGGCCTGCTTCTTCGCCGTCAAGATAATCCAGTGTGGAGGTCTTGAAGCCGTGGCGTTCACCCCAGCGGTGATACATTCTGAACAGCATCAGTGCCCAGTCCTGTGCTTCGGTTCCGCCTGCACCTGCATGGAAGGTGAGAATTGCGTTGTTGTTGTCATACTGACCGGAGAGCAGGGTGGAAAGCGTCTGTGCATCCAGTTCTTCCTGCACCTTGGTAACGTTCATGGTGCATTCTTCGATCATGGATTCGTCTTCCATTTCATCGCTCATTTCAATGAGTACGAGCGTATCCTCAAACAGTCCTTTGAGGTCGGTGTATTTTTTCAGTTTTGCTTTGAGATTGGAAATGCGTTGCAGAACTTTGTTGGAGTTTGCCACGTCGTTCCAGAATGCTTCCTGCGTGGTCTGTTCCTCCAGACGGGCAATTTCTTCTTCCATTTTTTTAATGCCCAATGCATCTGCAAGGTCTGCAAGGGGCTTTTCGCTTTCAAGCAGTTTCAATCTTAATTCTTCAAATTGCAGCATAAATAATATCCTCTCATTTGATATATGTATTGAAATTGAGTTGTAAATTACATTTGAATCCCTCATATACAATTATTACCGACTATCTATTATAAGAAAGTTTTACCGTTCTGTCAATATTTTTTCAAAAACAATATTTATTTATTATATAGGAAACTGCTCGCGATTGTGAGCAGTTTGCATATAACAAAAAACACCTTTTCACCCCCAAGATTGGGGGACGGGGGGTTGATATAGAATATTTTTTTATAAAACTTATTGCAAAGTTTAAGGATTTTAGCTAAAATAATAAGATAGAGTTATAATATTTTCAGATCATGAAAGGTAGTCTTGACACAATGCGTTATTTGAATATGCCCTGCGTGCAGTGTAAAAAACTTTTTACGGAAACGGACGATGCGGTAACTTGTCCGACCTGCGGCTCTCCCCACCACAGGAGTTGCTGGAAAGAGCACAATTGCTGTGCAAACGAGAAATTGCACGAACAGGGTTTTGTATGGAAAGCACCCGAACCCAAAGCGGAAGAAACCGTAAAACCGATGGCAGTGCAGCAGATTTTTGCCGAAACGGATGAAAAACAGGAGTTACCGACGGTGGAATGTCCCTTCTGCGGTGCACAGAATTATGCCAATGAACTGTACTGTGCGGTTTGCCACGAGCCCATTCATCAGAACGCCTCCGCCGATGCCGGGGAACCCTTGCAGGATGAAGAACAGCGTGAAAAGATGTATTCGGACTTTCGTATCTACGGCGGACTGGATCCCAAATCATCCATCGGGGAGATCTCGGTTGAGGAATATTCCGCATATCTGAACAATAAGTCGGGCTCTTATATCCGCCGTTTCGTTTCGTTGGAAGCCTACAAGAAAGTGCTGTCATGGAACTGGCCCGCATTCTGGCTGACCGCAGTATCCATGTTCAGCAGTATTGTACTCGGTCCCGTTTGGTTTTTCTACCGCAAGATGAACAAGATCGGTGCGATCTTTCTTTCCGTTTTGTTGGTGTTCGGCGTTGCCACCGCCTTTGTGTTTGCCGCGGATCCCGCGTATGCCGAAATGACCGAACGCACCCGGGAACTTTATACGGATTATATGCAACAGGCACAGACGGGAAACACGGACATGATGCAACTGCTTGAGGATTTTCAGTTGAATCTTCTGGACGTGAGTGAGAATTATGCCGAAAACTGTTCGCAGCTGACTTATTCATGGAGCATGGCGGCAGACCTGCTGTATTCATACGTGTTGCCCGTTTTGGTCGGTCTGTTTTCCACAGTATTCTATTTCAGAAAAGCAAAAAGCGATATTCTTTCCGTCCGCTCCCGATACGGATCAAACGAAGATTATCTGCACCGTTTGTCCCAAAAAGGCGGTGTGTCCGTTGTCGGTGCAGTGATCGGAGCCGTGCTTTGCTTCGCAGTATTTATCATTCAACAGTATTTGCCGCTTGTGTTACTCACACGCGGGGTATTTTAAGAGGAGGATATTGATATGAAAAAAATCAGAAAAGCCGTCATTCCCGCCGCAGGTCTCGGAACGAGAGTGTTGCCTGCATCCAAAGCTGTTCCCAAGGAAATGCTCAATATTGTAGACAAGCCTGCCATTCAGTATCTCGTTGAAGAATGTGCCGCCGCCGGCATTACCGATATTTTAATTATCACCAACCGCGGCAAAGGTGCGATCGAAGATCATTTTGACTATGCTTTCGAACTGGAAGCAAGTCTGAAAAAGAATCCGTCCAAGGCTGAACTGTATGAAGCGGCACATTCCGTTGCCGATCTTGCCAACGTTTTCTTCGTACGGCAGAAAGAAACCAAGGGCCTTGCACACGCCATTGCCGCCGCAGAGCCGTTTACGGGGGATGAACCGTTTGCCGTTCTGTACGGGGATGATATCATCAATGCAAAAGTGCCCGTTATCAAACAGCTTGCCGATGCGTATGAGGCTTACGGCAAGAGCGTGACGGGTGTCAATGAAGTGCCGCTGGATCTGCTGGTGAAATACTGCTCTCTGGACGTTTCTCCCATTGAAGGCAGACTCATGCAGGTGGGTGAGATCAAGGAAAAACCCGAACCGGGTAAGATCTACTCCAATTACGCCATTCTCGGCAGAAATATTCTGACCGCGGAAGTGTACGATTACATCCGCCGTCAGCCCGTGGATCCGCGTTCGGGAGAAGTGCTGTTTTCCGAAGCACTCGGACAGATGGCTCTTGACGGAAAATTGCTTGCTTACGATTTTGACGGCAAGCGTTACGATATGGGCAACAAACTCGGTATCATGCAGGCAAACTGTGAATTTGCACTGGATCATCCCGAGATCGGTGATGCATTCCGTGCCTACATCAAGGAATTGGCAGCAACGTTATGATTGAAAAAAACTCGTTTCCTTTACGTAAAAATGATGAGATCGAACTGACGGTCACGGGCTTTACCGCCGAAGGCAGTGCGGTCGGCCATTACAACGGACTTGCCGTTTTCGTGGCAGGCGGTGCGGTGGGTGACGTGCTGAAGGTGCATATCATCAAGGTCAAAAAGACCTACGCCATCGGCAAAATTTCACAGATCCTCACGCCGTCTGCGGACAGGACAGATGCAAACTGTCCTGTTTTTCCCCGTTGCGGCGGCTGTTCGTTCCGTCATATTACATACGAAGCCGAGTGCAAGCACAAACAACAGCGTGTGCAGGATGCATTCACAAGACTTGCACATCTCGACGTGCAGGTCGATGACATCTGTGCAAGCCCCGTGGTAACGGGCTATCGCAACAAAGCACAGTATCCCGTGGCGATGGAAAACGGCAGATTGAAAACGGGCTTTTACGCTCCGTACAGCCACCGTGTCATTGATTGCCGTTCCTGTGCGTTGCAACCGTCCGAGTTTTCCGGTATTCTGCGTACGGTTGCACGTTGGGCTGAAAAATACAAGATCTCCGCTTATGACGAAAAAACAGGCAAAGGTCTTTTGCGTCATGTTTATATCCGCAAGGCGGAAGCAACGGGACAGATATTGGTGACACTCGTTGTCAACGGCAACCGCATTTTCAAGGAAAAAGAACTCGTAGCCTTACTCAAAAAAGAAAATGAAAACATCGTCGGTGTGCTTCTGAACGAAAACACGGAGAATACCAACGTGATCCTCGGTGAAAAAACCACCGTTCTTGACGGACAAGGCTATATGGAGGACGTGCTTTGCGGTCTGCGTTTTCGCGTTTCACCGCACGCATTTTATCAGGTCAACCGCCGTCAGGCAGAAAACCTGTATGCAAAAGCCGCCGCCTTTGCACTCGACGGCAAACGGGAGCTTCTCATTGATCTGTACTGCGGTACGGGCACCATCGGTCTTACCATGGCAGACCGTTTTGACAGCGTGATCGGTGTTGAGATCGTGCCGCAAGCCATTGAGGATGCAAAGGTCAACGCAAAAATCAACAACATTACCAACGCCGAATTTATCTGCGGCGATGCCGCAAAAGCCGCATTGGAACTCGAAAACCGCAGCCTGCGTCCCGATTGCGTGCTGGTGGATCCGCCGCGTAAGGGCTGTGATGCCGCACTTCTGCAAACGCTCGTGCGAATGAATCCCGACCGCATCGTGTACGTTTCGTGCGATCCCGCAACCCTTGCACGCGACTGTGCGATTTTGCATGAAAACGGCTATGCGGTCAGACAGGTCGCACCTTTTGATATGTTCCCGCGCTGTGCCCATGTGGAAACGGTCGTTCTTTTAGGCAGGGAACATATCGACAACTGAAACGGTATCTTTGCATTAAACCAAAGTAAATAAATAAGACAAACTTTGAACACAAGGAGTGAGCCGCTTGATTGATATCGATACATGGATGCCGGCCTTCTTGCAGGCTTTGCAAGATACGTTTGCAGACCGTGTGTGGTTCGTCGGCCTGCAAGGCAGTTACGGACGGGGTGAAGCAACCGAAACCAGCGATATTGATACGGTGGTAATTCTGGATGTTTTGACGGGTGCCGATATACAGGCTTTTGATGCAATGGCGGATACCTTGCCGCACAGGGAACTGCTTTGCGGTTTTTTGTCGGGCAAAGATGAAATTCTGAACTGGGAACCTGCCGATCTTTTTCAGTTTTACCATGACACGACACCGATACATGGAAGTCTTGACGATCTGCTGTTGCTCATTGACAAAACGGCAGTAAACAGAGCGATCAAAACAGGTGCCTGCAATATTTTTCACGGTTGCGTGCACAATATGCTCTATGAAAAGAGCGAAGATATTCTCCGCGGTTTGTATAAATCTGCATCTTTTGTTGTGCAGGCAATCATTTTCGGACAAACGGGAGAATACATCAGACACCAAAAGGATCTGCTTCGGGTGGCATCTGCGGATGAACAGGTGATCGTTGACACCTTTTTGAGACTGAAAAGAGGAGAAAGCATGGATTTCTTCCCGATGAGCGAAGCGTTGTTTGTGTGGTCAAAGAATCTGATTGCCGATCACGGCTGAAAAATATAAAAAGTATGGATAACGTTCATAAAACACTGTATATACCCTTGTACGGCAAGGCTTATGTGAGTCGGCAAGGGTTGTTTACGAAAGATAAAAAAGCAGAAGAAATATGGGATGCGGAGGGCTTTTCACTCAAAGGAAAAGCCGCATCGAAATGGCTTGCGTATTATATGGGTATGCGTGCGACCGTCTTTGACCGCCGTGTGAAACAGCTTTTGCAGGAAATGCCGGATGCTGTTGTGTTGCATATCGGTTGCGGACTTGACAGCCGTTTTTTGCGTGTGAGTGACGGTCGACAGATCTGGTATGATATTGATTTTGAAGCCGTCATCCGGGAACGAAATCGCCATTATAAAGAATCTGCAACGTATCACATGATCGCGGCGGATATAAGAGATGCCTCTTTTTTGAAGCGTATGCCTGAAAACAAGCGGGCAATCGTTATCATGGAAGGCGTGAGTATGTATCTGCGTGCCGAAGAATTGTCGGTATTTGTCAAAAACCTGTGTGCACATTTTTCTTCGCTTGTTTTGCTTACGGATTGTTACAGTGTTTTTGCCGCAAAAATATCAAAATATAAGAATCCGATCCGTACGGTCGGTGTGTCGCAGGTTTACGGTATGGATTCGCCTCGTGTTTTGGAAAACGGTACACTTGCGTTTGTAAAAGAACACGATATAACGCCGCAGGATCTGATCGCTCAGTTACCTGCAAACGAACAGGGGATATTCAAAAAACTGTATGCGGGAAAGTTTGCAAAAAAACTTTACCGTATGTATGAATACAAAAAAGAGGGATTCTATGAGTAACGGAATGACAAGAAGAGAAAGGGAAGTTACCGATTGGCAGGAAAAACTTGCCATACTCGATAAGTGCAAAGTATTGCATCTCGGTCTTGTGGACGGTGACGAGGCTTACGTCGTACCCATGAACTACGGCTATGAGATGCAGAATGATACGCTCGTGCTGTATCTGCACGGAGCAAGACAGGGCAGAAAAATTGATCTGATTCGCCAAAATCCGAAAGTCTTTTTTGAAATGGATTGCGATATCACGCCTTTTGAGGGGGATATTGCCTGCCGCTACGGCATCACCTATGCGAGCATCATGGGCAGAGGCGTTGCCGAAATTCTGGAAGATGCAGAAGAAAAAAAGCACGCTATGTCCGTGCTGATGAAAACGCAGACAAGCAAGGATTTTGCGTTTGAAGACAAAATGGTTGCATTTGTCAGCGTGATTAAGATCACTGCTTCATCCTTTACCGCAAAACGCAGACCGTTGCCCAAAGGAAAGCAGGACGTCTGAAAATAAAAACGTATCAGAAAAAGAGTGTGGGAGGGAACGTCGGTATGAAATACGTATTTGCCGCAAAAATCGTCAAAACCGAAGGCAAGGTCACAAACGCAGAGGCTTTGTTGCAGGAAAAACGCCTGCAGATCGGTCTGAAAGAGGTCAATACCGTTACCGTGAAAGGTAAGGCGAGTATTATTCTTGATTTCGGTAAGGAACTGTCGGGCGGAGCACGCCTTTTGGTTTCCGGAATCAGCGGAAAAAAGGACGTACGTCTGCGTTTCGGTGAATCCGTAGGGGAGGTCTGTGCCGACCTCGGACAGAAAAATGCGACCAATGACCATGCCGTGCGTGATATGACCGTGCGGCTTACGGATCTGTCCGATATGACGTTCGGACAGACGGGGTTCCGTTTTCTGCGTGTGGATACCCTGCACCGTACCACCCGTCTGCATCTGAAAACGGTCGTTGCCGCCGTTGATACCCACACACGTCCCGAAGACGGTTCGTTTGTATGCGATGATGAATCGGTGAATAAGATCTGGAATACCGCCGCTTACACCTTGCGTCTTTGTATGCAGAACGGCTATATATGGGACGGTGTCAAGCGTGACCGTCTTGTATGGATCGGTGATCTGTACCCGGAAATGCGTGCCGCCTTCTCTTTGTACCGCGACGTACCCGAAGTTCTGCGTTCCCTGGATTTTGCATGGGAGGAAACGCCTTTGCCCGATTGGATGGCAGGAATGCCCACGTATTCCGTGTGGTGGCTGTGGATCCTCAGTGAAACCTATCTTCGTGACGGCGAAAAAGAAAAATACCGTAAATACATTCCCTACGTGCACGATCTGTTGGGGCAGATCGGAAAATACATCAAGAAAAACGGCGCAGTCGATTTCGGCAGTAACTTCATTGATTGGCCGTCCAATTACGAACGCGGCGGTGAACTTGCCAAAAAGCACGATTGCCTTGCCGGCGTTGCCTACTTAACGAAACTTTCTTTGGAAAAAACAAGAGTGTTCCTGCTCGAATACAATGAGCCGACCGATCTTTGCGATAAACTGCTGCACCGTTTGTCGCACGGCAGTTTTACGGTTGAAAAATACAAGCAGGTCGCAGGACTCGGCGTGCTTTCGGGAGACCGTTCCGAAAACAACAAAGCCGTTCTTCTGAAAAACGGTGCACACGGTCTTTCCACGTTTATGGCGTATTTCATCCTGTCCGCCGTTGCCGCATACGGTGAATACGAAACGGCACTGAACATGATGAAAGAGTATTACGGCGGTATGCTGTCCGTCGGTGCGACGACGTTCTGGGAAGATTTTGATATCGACTGGTTGCAGAATGCAGGCAGACTCGATGAACTTCCCGTCAGCGGGAAAAAAGACATCCACGGTGACAACGGTGCCTTCTGTTACGTCGGATACCGTCACAGCCTGTGTCACGGCTGGTCGTCGGGGGTCATTCCGTATCTGGTGGAGACCGTAGCAGGTGTCCGCTTTATCGGTACGGGGATGAAAAAAGCCGAGATAACGCCGCATTTAAGCGGTCTGAAGTTTATAAAACTCACCGTGCCGACCGTACACGGCAATATGACGATCACGCACAATCTGCTTGAAAACGGAAAGGTGCAGACACAGGTGAATGCACCGTCGTGCATTGAGGTTATTGTGAAAAATGAGCAATAAAGAATATTGGGATCTTCTTGATGCGGATCGCATTCCGACAGGAGAAGTGTTCTGCCGCAGTGACCGCATTCAGCCGGGACAACTGCACACGGTGGTGCATATTTGCGTTTTTAACGGAAGCAACGAAATGCTCATTCAGCACCGCAGTGCAAACAAAGACAATTGGCCGGGCAGATGGGATGTAAGTGCCGGCGGCAGTGCCCTGTCGGGGGAAACGAGCCGACAGGCGGCAGAGCGTGAAACTGCCGAAGAACTGGGAATTACGCTTGATTTTTCAGATCAGCGACCGTTTTTTACGGTCAACTTTGATTGCGGATTTGACGATTATTACATTGTGCATCTGTCGCAGTTGCAAACCGAAGATCTTGTTTTGCAGGAAAGTGAATTGCAGGACGTCCGTTTTGCAAGCATGAATGAAATTCTTGCAATGCTGGACGAAAATCAATTTGTTCCCTGTAAAAAGAATCTCATTCGCTTGCTGTTTGATTATGCGGCAGGCGAATTTCCCGTCAAAAACGAAAACGAAGCATAGGGTGATGACCCTGAACAGGAGTGATGACAATGGCATTCAAACCGCACAGAGCGGTTTTTGCGGCATTCGGGGCAATGCTGGGCATCATGGAACATATAAAACTGTATCTTTACAGCCGTAATGCGGTTTCGGTGCAGGAACGCACCTTGCGGCATCTGATGCGTGACAATAAAACCACCGTTTACGGAAAAGAGCATCATTTTGAAGATGTGAAGACCGTAGAGGATTATCAATCCATCGTTCCCATGGCGACCTATGCCGATTTTGAAGACTATGTGCACCGCATGGCAAACGGCGAAAAAGGGTTGATTACAAACCGATACGTACGCCGTTTTACCGAATCTTCGGGCAGTACAGGCAGGAGCAAACTCGTTCCGCTTTCGGGTTATGCCGAGTGGAACTGTCAGTGTTTTTCCTTTTCTGCACCCGTGGGCTGTGCGGTTAAATATTTTGCAAAACAAAAACGTCCCTTGCCGCCGCAAAGAGGTTTGCTGACGGCTGAGATCGGCAAACGCAAACTTCCGGGCGGGGCCACCGTTTCCTGCCTTTCCTCCGTTCCTTTGCTGAATTTAAGACCGATCGTACCGTTTATCACAAGTTCTCCCGTTGAAGTGCTGTTTCCCGAAGCGGATACGGACATGGATATGCACTACGTCAAACTGCGTTTTGCATTGCAGGAGGCAGACATCAGTTATCTCGGTACGATCTTTATTACCACGTTGGAATCCATGTTTTTCTACATGGAAGAAAACTGGGAGATGCTGTGCAACGATATTGAGCACGGCACCATTGATGAAAGCATCCGTATGCCGGAGCACATCCGCAAAAAACTCGAAAAACGCCTGAAACCGCGTCCGAAAAGAGCCGCTTTTCTGCGGGAAGAATTTGCAAAAGGTTTCGACGGTACGCCGATCATTCCGCGTATCTGGCCGAAATGCGAATGGCTGTACGGCATGGGTACGGGGGCTCTTTCACACTATGCAAAAAAACTTCGCCGTTATATCGGTGAAGATATGCCCATCCATTATCTCGGTTATGCCGCCACGGAAGCACTCATGGCAGTGCCCATTGAACTCGACAGTTTTGAATACGTACTGTTACCGCACAACGCCTTTTTTGAATTTTTACCTTTGGATGCCCCCGAAGGCACCCGACCGCTGACGATCTCCGAAGTGGAAGTCGGCAAGGAATACGAAGTGGTGCTTACGAATTTAAGCGGATTTTACCGCTACCGCATTGAAGACGTGGTCAAGGTAACGGGCTTTTATCATCAGTCCCCCAAAGTCACATTCTGCTACCGTCTGAATCAGATCGCCAATATCAGCGGTGAAAAGGTCAATCAGATGGCGTTCGATGAGATCGTCGGAAACTTTTCCGAAAAAACGGGCGATATTCCGGTCGGTTACAGCATTTATGCCGACCGTTCCACGTCTCCCGGGCACTATGTTCTTCTTTTTGAAAGCACACGCGATCATACACCGCAGGACGAAGCGGAATATGCACGCATTTTTGAAAGTGTGTTCTGTGCCGGTAACGTGTCGGTTGAGCCGCTTATCAAAAGCGGTGCACTCGGACATTGCGAAGTGAAATTCCTGCAAAAAGGTACGAACGATGCCTATCGCGAACTGTTGCGTACAAGGGGTGCGAATCTGAATCAGGTCAAACCCATTAAAGTGATTACGACCGAAGAACAAAAATCGTTCTTCTTTGCACATATTATAGAGTAAGGAGAGTTTTTATGAGCCGTGCCGAACAGATGTTGCGTTTACTCGTGCAGCAGAATGTTCCCGAAGCACAGCGGGAGGCATTTATAAAAAAGGCCGTCAAATATCTTTCGCTCTTGTCTGCACGCGGACTTGACGATGATCGGGTTGCGGCTCAACTTGCATTTGAATACATAAAAAACGGAAAAGATATAAAAAAACTGCCTGCGGAACTCTATGACAAGGTAAACTATCTGTGCCGCTTTTATATGGACCGTGTTGCACGTTTTTATCTGTGCTACGATTTTGTTCCCGACGTCAAGGCTTTGCAGACGGCGATCATCTGTTTATATGAAAAAGCACCGATCTTTCATTCTCTTTTTACGGATAATCACATCTGCCCTTGTTGGCAAGTGAACGATTATCATATTGACGACGTGTTTTCCGTCATTCAGGCAGAAGATCTTCCGTCCGCGGCGATTGCGTTTCTTGAACAAAGCGTTGCATTCAGCGATCCGTCGCAAATGAAAATTGCACTTGTGCATGACGGTGAAAAAAGCATTCTTGCATTCCGTTGGAATCACATGATTATGGACGGCGGCGGTTTTAAGCAGTTTACCAAAGACCTTTGCAAAGCCTATAATGATTACCGTCATACGGGGGATGCTCCCACGGATTTCAGAACGGGCAGCAGAAAATACAGCGAAGTGTATGCGGATATGCCTGTCCGTTTTCGCAAAAAAGCAAAGGCACAGATTGCGGGTGTCACCGTCAAAGAAAAACGCAAACTGCCTTTTACCCCCAAAGACGGCAGTGAGTGCAATTCCATTGTATACCACAGTGTTTCAAAAGATGTTTTACAGCCTGCGATGCGTGTTGCAAAGCAGAACGGTGCAACGGTGAACGATCTGCTTTGTGCGGCGTACGTGTGGGCGTGCTATGCGGTCATGGGAGAAGCCGACAAGCCCCTGCATCTTTCCTGTGCGGTGGATCTTCGCCGCTATATGAAAAATGCCGAACAACTCGGTTATACCAATCACACCACTTTTATGTACTGTTCCGTTCCGGAATTGTCCGATTCTCCCTTGCAACTTCTGCAACTTGTAAGGGATAGCAACGCAAAAAACAAACAGGATCCCTTTTTGGGACTGCACGGCATTCCGCTGTTGAATTTTGCTTATTCATCCATGATCCAACTGCAGGCGGAAGCAGTCGTGAAACTGTTTTACAACAATGCGGATATTGCACTGAGCAACGTCGGCCCCGTGGACGTGAACGGTTTTGCGCTTGACGGCCATGCGGTGACGGATGCCCTCGTTGCGGGCGGTGCAAAGGTGAAACCCTGTGCCGCGGCAACGGTGCTGACCGTCAACGGCAAACTCACGATTTCCGTTTGTACCAAAGGAAACGGCCGCGACCGTGATATGTTGCACTCGTTTTTTATATTTTTTGAACAGTATCTGCGTTCAATCGCACCGAATTAAACAATTGTGTGAAGAATTGATGATTGACAAGCAATGCCTTGTTTTGTATAAATGTTTTACAGTTTATAAAGGGAAGTGAAACTGTAATGGGAATTGTGAATGATTACATTACCAAAGTAGTCAATAAACTCAATGAGTATAAGTACAATGCTTCCAAGCCGTGGTTGCAGTACTATGACCGTATGCCCGAACATCTGGATTATTACAACGGCTCTATTTACGATATGGTGTATGATTCGGCACTCAAATATCCCAACAACATTGCACTGGAATATTTCAACACGAAAATCCCGTATCACGATTTTATTACCCATGTGGACCGTGTTGCCGTGTCGCTGAAAAAACTGGATGTGGTGGAAAACGAATGCGTTACCATCTGTATGCCGAATATCCCCGAGGCGATCTATCTCATTTATGCGGTCAATAAGATCGGTGCGATCTGCAATATCCTGCATCCTCTGCTTTCTGCCGAGGAGATCACGAAGGCAATGGCGGCTACCAACTCCACCGTTTTGTTCGTGACGGATGCATCCTATCAGACCGTGAAAGATATCAAGGCAACGCATCTGATCGTCTGTGAGGTTTCCTCCAGCATGAATATCTTTTTGAAAGAGGCCTACAACCTCAAGAACAAAAAGAATCTGCATTACCGTGACAACGTTCTTGAATGGAAAAAGTTCATCAAAAAGGGCGGCAGTGTCATGGATACCCACGTCAGCCGTTCACAACGCAGTCCTGCCGTTATTATCTACAGCGGCGGTACGACGGGACGTTCCAAAGGCATCATTCTGTCCAATCTGAATTTTAACTGCATTGCTTCGCAGTGCGAAGTGGTATGCAAAGAAGCACGCCCGGGCAACTCCATTTTGTCCGCGTTACCCATTTTCCACGGTTTCGGTCTTTGCGTGTGCATTCACGTGCCGCTGGCACTCGGACTCAAGTGCATTCTGATCCCCAAGATCGACACCAAAAAGATTCCGCAGACCATCAAAGCCAAAAAGCCGAATCTTCTGCCTGTCATTCCGTCCATGCTCAATATCATCGTCAACAGTCCCGATCCCGGTAACACTGCATTCCAGAGTGTCAAGGTCATTCTTTCGGGCGGTGACTATCTGAGCGACAAACTTGCAAGTGAAGTCATATCGTATTTCCGCCGTTGCGGATCTACCGCACACATTCAGATCGGGTACGGTATGTCCGAAGCCACGGCTTTTGTTTCGGCAACCAATGAAAGCGTCCGCAGTATCGACAATATAGGCATTCCCAATCCCGACACCGATATCCGCATTTTCGATCCCGCAAGTGAAAACGAATGCGATTACGGAACGGTCGGTGAGATTTGTGTCAACGGTCCGTCCGTTATGTTGGGTTATATCAACAACGATGAAGAAACCGCATTGGCTCTGCGTACCCACCGTGACGGAAAACTGTGGTTGCATACGGGAGATCTCGGTTATATGGATTCCAACGGTGTCCTGCATTATACTTCACGTCTGAAACGCATGATTATTTCCAACGGTTACAATATTTATCCCGTGGAACTTGAAGAAGTCATCAACAAGTGCAAGTACGTTGCAACCAGCGTTGTCGTCGGCATCCGACACAAGATCAAACAGGAAGTTCCCAAAGCCGTCATCGTATTGAAAAAAGGTGTGGAACTGACCGCGGAAGTGGAAAAAGAGATCCGTGAATACTGTAAAAAGAATCTTGCACGCAATGCAGTGCCTGTGGAATATGAGTTCCGTACATCTTTGCCCGTAACCCGAATCGGCAAGATCAATTACAGAAAACTGCAGGAAGAATCAGAATCATAAAACGATCTTCGGAGAAAGTACCGTGTGTACTTTCTCCTTTTTTTTATTCAGCGTTCACACTTTGTTTTCTTTTGATTTCCAAAAAAGAATTGACACGATATTTTGATTGCAGTAAAATAACGGTAAAAGGAGCGTGATTTTATGAATATAATGGATAAAGTTGCTGTCGTGCTCGATAAGTATATTACGCACGTCGGCAAGACCGTGCTCAAAAAGAATCCTGCCAAACCTTTGGCACCTGCCGTATATGATAAATCGGAAAAGGAGCCTGCCGATGCGTTTATCATCGGTTTCGGCAAAGCCTCCATTCTGCCTGCTGACTGGGCAACCAAAAAGTATTACGTTGCAGGTTACAGCGAAAACAATCCTGCCACGGGTGTGCTGGATGAGCCCCACGTGCACGCTTTGTGGGTGGATGATTGCTCGGATCGCGGCGGAATGCTGTTTATTTCCTGTGACTGTGTCGGTATTCTGAATAAGGATGTCAACATTTTCCGTGCGGCGGTGCTCGCATCTCTGAAAGGCGTTTCCTGCCGTGCGGTCAATATCTTCTGTACCCATAACCATGCAGGTATCGATACCATGGGCATCTGGGGTGCACTGCCCCTAAGCGGTAAAGATCCGAAATATATGAAACTGATTCAGAATCAGATGATTAAAGCCGTGCACGCCGCCATTGAAGAAAGCCGTGTTTGTGACGTGTTCTACGGTACGATCCAAGTGCCCGATCTGCAGGAAGACATTCGTCTGCCGATCGTGTATTCCAAAACGCTTACGCGATTCCGCTGTGTCCCGCGTGACGGCAGCCGCGAAACGTGGTTTATGAATTTTGCTTCGCATTCCGAATCCCTGCAGGGCAGTAATTCCCGTATCAGTGCCGATTTTCCGCAGTATATGCGTAACCGCATCCGCAATGAAACGGGAGCCGAAACCATTTACGGTGTCGGTGCCATCGGCGGCATGATCAGCATGGAAGTGCCCAACGAACAGGAGATCCGAAAAGCAGGTTCCGATTTTGCCGAAAGCACTATGACCATCGGTCACAAAGTCGGCGGCTATGCATTGCAGATCAAAGATGAGAAAAAATTGACGCCCTGTGTCAATTTCTGCCGCAAAGAACTGTACGTTCCCGTGGAAAATCTCGTTTTGTCCATTGCAGGCAGAGTGAAGATTATTGAAGCGGACTGGTATGCCGATGCCCGCTATCCAAAAAAGACCTGCCTGAAAACGGAAATGACCTATATTGATTTCGGCGGTGTGCCGATGCTTATGATCCCCTGTGAACTGTTCCCCGAACTCGCATACGGCGGTTATCTCACTGCCGAGGAATCCGCAGAAGGCAAATCACCCGACGTCAACCCCACGCCGCTGACGGAAATTGCAGGCGAAAAGGAATTGCTCATTTTCGGTCTTGCAAACGACGAACTCGGTTACGTTTTGCCGCCTAACGATTTTCTGTTGCATCCCACGCAGCCTTATCTTGAAATTCCGCGTGACCGTCTGAACAGACGTCATTACGAAGAAACCAATTCCCTCGGCCCGCAGACCGCACAGTGCCTTGCAGACTGTCTGGCTGAGATCATGGAAGCGGTCAGAAAGTAAACAGAAAAAATAACGAACCCGATTGCCTGTTACGGTGATCGGGTTCGCTTTGTCATTATTTATTTTTTTTCGTTGTAGTATTCGTCGATGAGTTTCTGCTTGCAGTCCCACAGTTTTTGCGAAAGATCCACGTAATAGTTGTGCGGATATTCGAAACGCACCACTTCTTCCCACAAACTGTCGATCTGTTCAATGCAATACGCACGGATCTGTTCGGGTGTTTTCTTTGTGTGAACATCCGTGCCGCCTGTAAAATAGGGAACCAGAAGTTGTCTTGCCACAAAGCCGCTGACGGTTTTGCGTTTCCATACGTAATCGGGATCAAACAGTTCGTATTCTTTGCAATCGCTGATGTTTTCATCTTCCATGGTTAGCAAGTCTGCAATGGCTTTGCCGGTTTCATTGTCAAACAAACGCCACAGCAGTTTCGGACATGGATTGGAGATCTTTGCAACGTTTTCGCTGATCTTGATCTTAGGTTCAATGATTCCGTTTTGCTCAACGGCGGTCAGTTTGAACACACCGCCCATGACGGGTGCGTTCGCGGCGGTCAGCAGACGTTCTCCGACCAGAAAACCGTCAACACGTGCACCGTTCTGCAGCATATCGCGGATAATGAACTCATCCAGTGAGTTGGAAGCGTAAATATTGCAATCGGGGTATCCTGCCTCGTTGAGCATTCTGCGGATCTTTTTGGACAGATATGCAAGGTCGCCTGAGTCAATGCGGACACCTTTCGGACGCTTGCCCATGGGAGTGAGCACTTCATCAAATGCGGCAATGGCATTGGGAAGACCGCTGTCGATGACGTCGTATGTGTCAATGAGCAGAATGCAATCGTCGGGATAGCGTTTTGCAAAAGCAACGAACGCATCCTTTTCACTGTTGAACAATTGCACCCACGTGTGGCTCATGGAGCCGTAAGAAGCAATGTTGTGGCGGTAGGCGGCATCCACGTTGGAGGTTGCGTTGAAACCTGCAATGTACGCGGCTCTTGCACCGCTGGCGGCGGTGTCCGTCCCGTGGGAGCGACGCAGACCGAAATCGATCACTTCGCGTCCCTGTGCCGAACGCACGATGCGGTTGGCTTTTGTGGCAACCAACGTCTGATGATTCAATGACAGCAACAGCACCGTTTCCAGCATCTGTGCCTGAATAACGGGGCCGCGGATCTTGACCACGGGTTCGTTTGCAAAAACAGGCGTGCCTTCGGGTACAGCCCAGATGTCGCAGGTAAAGCGGAAGTCACGCAGATATGCAATGAAGGCTTCGTCCAAGCCTTTGTTTTTCAGAAACGCAAGTTCATCTTCCGTAAAATGCAGGCGGTTGATGAAATCGCAAACGCTTTCAATGCCGACGGCAATGAAAAATCCGCCGAGTTCTTTTGCGGGACGGAAATACACGTCGAACCATGCCACGGTTTCATCGATACCTTCTGCAAGAAATCCGTTTGCCTGTGCCAGTTCGTAAAAATCAAAAAGGAAATCACAGAAGTTGTTTTCGTTCATAAAAAAACCTCCTTTTGTACTGCTTTTATCATATCATAAAGCGACACAATAGGCAAATACTTTTTAAAAAAATATAATTTGACAACAAATCAGCAATACTGTATCTGATTGTTGAAATTTATATAAATATGTCTTGACGAGTAAAAGATTGTGTGCTATTATGAATGTGTGTTAACAATTTAGACATAATTAGAAAAGGAATGACCTCTATGAGAATCAGAGAACAGCAATTGGGAAATCGTAACATCGTCGGTGCAAGAGTGGAACAGCGTCGCAAGGAGATCGGTATGAAGCAGAAAGATCTCCTGATGCAACTCCAGATCAACGGAATTGAATTGAATGCATCGGGCTTGTCAAAACTTGAAGGGCAGATCCGCAGTGTACCGGATTATGAACTGATTGCCCTCGCAAAGGTATTGAATGTATCTGTTCTTTGGTTGTTGGGACTTGAAGATTGACAGGTTGCTTTTTTCTAAAAAGAATGTTATAATGATAACCGTCGAAATTTGTCATGCCGACAAATTCGGCGGTAGTATTTTTCTGAGGTGATTTTTGTGTTGCACGATAATCTTCGTTATGCCCGTGTAAAATGCGGACTGACGCAACAGGACGTTGCTGACAGCCTTGAAATAAAACGGTCTTCTTATACCTATTACGAAACGGGACATACGCCGTTACCGATCGAACTCCTGCCGTTGGTCTGCTGTCTGTACGGCGTTACGATGGATTGGATGATGACCGCGACGCTCAATTTTGAAGCGGATGACTGTTCTTTACCCAGTTGGCAGGAACAGGATCTGCCCGGTATCGGCAACCTGACCGCAGAAGAACGAAAAGTGTTGCTGGCACTGCGTAAATACGGTCTGACGGACAAGGTGGACGTATATATACGCACACTGATAGAGGATGCTGAAAAGAATGAGTAAAAAAAGAATTGCAGTCATCGGCGGCGGTGCTTCCGGTCTATGTGCCGCCATTGAAGCCGCACGCACGGCAAAAGGAGCCGTTCAGATCGTTATTTTTGAATCCCTCGGCAGGTGCGGGAAAAAGATTCTGGCAACGGGTAACGGACGCTGCAATCTGTCAAATACGGATACGGATCTTTCGCATTATCACGGCGACGTGCAGTTGGTGCAAGAAGTGTTCGACCGTTTTTCACCGCAATCGACATTGGATTTTTTCAGGGAACTCGGTCTTTTTATGCGTGCGGACGGTGCGGGGCGGATCTATCCGCTGAGCAATCAGGCATCTGCAGTGCTGGATGCATTGCGTTTTGAGGTGCAACGGTTGCAGATCGAAGTACGGCATGAAACGAAGATTACGGATATGCGTTTTCAGCAGGGATCGTGGCTTCTCAACGGAAAAGACGTTTTCGACTGTGTGATCCTTGCCTGCGGCGGTCAGGCGGCACCCGTGCACGGTTCGGACGGAACGGGGTATCTGCTTTTGAAACAGTTGAACGTGCAGATCGCAAAACCCTTGCCCGCCCTTACGGCTCTTGTTGTCGATGCGTTTTCGAAAGGGCTCAAGGGGATCCGTGCGGAAGGCAGTATCACCGTCAAATGTGCAGGGAAGGTGCTCGCCGTCAGTGCGGGCGAAATTCAGTATACCGATTACGGTCTTTCGGGCATTCCTGCCATGCAGGTATCCGCTGCAGTTTCAAGATACCTTGCAAGCGGAGAAAAAGCCCCCTGTCAGGTGATCGTTGACAGGGCACCGAGTGTTTCCGCAGAGGAACTGACTGCATATATCGAAAATGCAAGAAAAGTCAGACCGACACTGCTTTGCGAAGATCTGCTGACGGGAATCATGCCCAAACGGTTGGGAATTACCGTTCTCACCGAAGTTTCTTTGCAACCGCAAAAGCCTTTATCCGCCATCAATGCAGGTGCGGTTACGGCTTTGGTGCAGTGTATCAAAAGCAAAAAGTATAAAATCAATTCCGTATGCGGCTTTGCGGAAGCACAAGTCACTGCGGGCGGAATATCGGCAGAGGAACTCTGTGTAAAAACATTGGAACTGAAAAAGAATGACGGCGTGTTTGCCTGCGGTGAAATCGTCAACGTGGACGGTGACTGCGGCGGCTACAATCTGCTGTGGGCGTGGAACAGCGGCCGCCTTGCAGGTGCTTCTGCCGCCAAAAGGTGTTTATGTTAAGAATCAATGAAATCGCCGTTCCCTTGGGAACGCAAATCGAAGATATCAAAAAGGAAGCGGCTGCCGTGATCGGTGTGCCGCATTCCGCATTTACGTATTTTGAAATTGCCCGCGAGGCGATCGATTCAAGAAAGAAGAATAACATCCGCATGGTCTATTCCGTGCAGGTTGAAATCGACGGCAATGAAGAAAAAATTGCCGCCCGTTTTCCGCAGAATAAGGTGTCGCTGTGTGAACGGTATCAATATGTTCTGCCCGAAAACAAGCGTAAAAGTGCATTCCGCCCCGTAGTGGTCGGTTTCGGCCCCGCAGGGATGTTTGCAGGCTTAATGCTTGCACGTGCAGGTCTGCGGCCGCTGATCCTTGAACGCGGTAACGACGTGGATACCCGTACGGCGGACGTGCAAAAATTCTGGACGCAGAGAACACTGAACACGCAATCCAACGTGCAGTTCGGTGAGGGCGGTGCCGGTACGTTTTCGGACGGAAAACTGACCACGGGTATCAAGGATCACCGCGTGCGTGAAGTGTTTGACGTGCTGTGTCGGTTCGGAGCACCTGCGGAAATTGCGTATTCCGCACGGCCGCACATCGGAACGGACAAACTCGGCGGTGTCGTCAAAAACATCCGCGAGGAGATCATCCGTCTTGGCGGTGAAGTAAAATTCGGCTGTTGCATGACCGACATTTTCTTTGCCAATCAGTTTATTCACGGCATTCAGTACGTGGATGCCGCAGGAAGCACGACCGATCTTCAAACGGATTGTGTGGTGCTTTGCATCGGACATTCCGCACGCGATACGGTCGAGATGCTGTACCGCAAAGGTCTGAAAATGGAGAAAAAACCGTTTTCCGTCGGCGTTCGCATTGAACATCCGCAGGAAATGATAAACCGTTCGCAATACGGCAACGAGTGGAACAATCCTCTGTTGGGTGCCGCGGATTACAAACTGAGCAATCATCCCTTGCACGGCAGGGGAGGATATACGTTCTGTATGTGTCCCGGCGGAACGGTGGTCTGTGCTTCTTCGGAAGAAGAAATGGTGGTCGTCAACGGTATGAGTGAATACGCCCGTGACGGTATAAATGCAAACTCCGCTATTCTCATCGGTCTTGAGCCTGAATACTTTGAGGACGAACATCCTTTGGCAGGAATGCATTTTCAACGGGAGATCGAACGCAAGGCGTATTTGTGCGGCGGTAAAAACTATACCGCTCCGGCACAGACTGTGGGTGATTTCCTCAAAGACCGACCGAGCAAAAAAGGCGGTTTCGTAACTCCGTCCTGCCCGACGGGAGTGGAATGGACGGATATCCGACGTGTGCTTCCGCCCGTCGTGACCGATCAGATAGCTGTTTCCATCCTTGCCTTTGACCGCAAACTCAAAGGTTTCTCTATGCCCGAAGCGGTGCTGACCGCCCCCGAGAGCCGCAGTTCTTCGCCCGTTCGTATCGTGCGTGACGAATGCCGACAGGCAAACATCAAGGGAATTTTCCCCTGCGGTGAGGGTGCAGGTTATGCCGGCGGTATCGTTTCTGCCGCCGTGGACGGGATCCGTTGTGCGGAAGCCGTTCTTGCGGATGAATATTGGGATTGATATGATACACGGAAAAGAAAAAATGTTTTGTTTCCTCTCTTGCAATGCAACAGAAACCGTGTTATAATAAAAACAGAAAAAATATACCAACGAAAGAGGTGTTATTATGGACGGTCTTGATATCGGTGCAATGCTCACAAGACTTCTTCCCATTTTTGACTATTACATCACGTTCTTCTCAAAGTTGCTGACCAATTTTGCCGCCAGTCTCGGTATGGATATTGATCCCACCCCCGAAGAACCCGATGCCGAACAGGGCGAAGCTGTTCAATAATCGAAGGTCCTTAAAATGATGTTAAAAAGAGGGGCTGTTGCACTGAAAGCAACAGCCCTGTTTTTTTATGCTTCTTTGAACTTTTTCCACGGTTTATAGGCAAGCAGACAGCAGGCAATGCCGATGGCGGCAATGACGAGCCAGCTGCCGATGGTGACCGTCCAGCCTGCATACTGTTTTGTCAGTGCGAAGCCTTCGGTTGCCAGTGCACTGCCGACGTAGGTCAGGGAATTGATCAGTCCCGACATGGTGGAAACAATGCCGTATTTTTCGAACTTTGCGGGAACCACGCACACGAGGAACAGATTGACGCCGTGCATACAGCCTGTAATGATCGCGGCAAGAGCAAGAGAAATATATTCGTTCTTGTCATACGTGAAAAACAGTACAACGCTGAAAGCCAGTCCTGCGACGAAAATGGCGGTTGCGGCGAGAATTTCATCCGAAACAAACTTTTTCTGCACGAATTGTGCAATTTTCAGAAAGAGCATTCCCACAACGGGGATCAGAACGCTTTTGAGAATGGCATTGTGTGAATCCACACCGAACGTATCCATCATAAAAGAGGGTACCCACGTGGAAACACCGTCACGCAAAGCACCTTGCATGATAATGGCAACCGCAATGAGCAGAATGCCCGAGGACAGCAGTTTGCGTTTGCTCAATCTGTTTTCGGGAGCGATCTCCTGTTTCGTTCGTTTGGTCGGTCCCGGTTGCGGAGCTTTGTTTGCAAAGAGTAACCATACGACGTCGATGATCGCACAAAGCACGGCAGAAGCCACGAATACGTATTTCCATGAAAAATAGGGGATCCAGAGCAACGATGCGGTCAGATACACGAACACCGTTCCGCCGATGCCTGCCACGTTGACGTTGACGCAGGTCTTGCTGTATTCTTCTTCGTTCATGGCGGCGGCCATGATTCGTACCAAAGGCGGCCACAGCATGGATTGTGCAAATCCGTTGATGCACCACAGCACCGCACGTACAAAGGGATCGCTGACCACTACCATTAAAAAGTTGATGATCGTGGTTGCGGTAAGACCGCAGGTGATGAGGGTTTTGGGTTTGAATCGGTCACCGAGAATACCGCTGACGACCTGACCGATGCCGTAAGAGATCAGTGCGAGTGTGTCAGCCAATGCCGCATCCGCATCACCGATGCCCTCGGCGGCAATGATCTCGGCAATGACGATGGCGTAGTTTTTTCTTGTAATATAACTTCCGAAGTAAATAAGCGGACACAGAATGCCGAGCATTTTCGTGCCGTTTACAACGCTTGATTTTTGTAATGTTTTCATTTTCTTCCCGTTGAACCGAATCCGCCTGCACCGCGTACGGTGTCGCTCAGTTCTTTCGTTTCTTCAAATTCTGCCTGTACTACGGGCATGATAAGCAACTGCGAAATGCGTTCGCCCGGTTCAACCGTCTGTGCTTCACTGCCGTGATTGTGCAGGGCTACCATGATCTCGCCTCTGTAATCCGAATCGATCACGCCGACCTTGTTGGCAGGTGCCAACCCTCTTTTGGTGGCAAGTCCGCTTCTTGCAAAATTAAGTCCCACGTAACCTTCGGGCAGTTCCATGGCAATGCCCGTGTGCATTAAAACGGTCTGACCGGGAGCGATCGTGACCGCTTCTGCCATGCAGGCATACAGATCCGCACCTGCGGAGAAGGGTGTGCCGTAGGTCGGAACAACGGCTTTTTTGTCTAATTTTTTGAATCTGACCAGCATATTTTTCACCACTATCATAATGTTGTTTATATACAGGCAAGATTATAGAAAGAAAACACCTTTTTGTCAATGCTTTTTTAAGATTTGTGAAAGCAAAATCAGATATTTTAGTTGGGTGAATGCACGGAAAAACGGTTGCATTTGACATTAATATATGGTATTATATATGTGATTATTTTTCTTTTTGGAGATTTTATGAGCAGTTTATATCAGATCTTCGTCCGTTCTTATTGTCTGCGTGAAGTACCCGACGAGGAATTTCACGCTTTGATCGAAGATATTTATTTTACCGAAGAAGTGCAGAGCCTGGAGCGTTTTCCCCAGCACAGCACCGTCAACCGTCTGAATCATATCACTGCCGTGGCTTATATGACCTATTGCCTTGCAAAGCGTTTCGGTTGTGATGAAAAAGCCGCCGCACGCGGTGCGGTACTGCACGATCTGTTTTATTACGATTGGCACGATAAAAGTTGGGATCACCGTCCGAGCGGGTACCGCCATCCCGGTTTTGCGGTCATCAATGCACGCATTCTCTGCGGCGGAACGCCCGGTAAGATCGAAGAAAATATGATCCTTCGTCATATGTGGCCCTTAACCCCCGTGCCTCCGAAATACAAAGAGGGTTGGCTTTTGACTTTTGCGGATAAATACTGTGCCGACTGTGAAATGTTGTTGGCAAAAAAAGGCAAGTTCTACCGTCGCTTCCGTGCGGACGTTGCCATGACGAAAAAGAGAGTGAAACAATGATAACAGCCTGTAATTATATTTTTATGTTTTTTGCATACAGTGCCTGCGGTTGGTTCGGTGAATCCCTGTACCGCACGGCAGGTGCATTTCTGCGAAAAGGCGGAGATAAGCGTGTGATAAACAGCGGTTTCCTGTACGGACCGATCTGCCCCATTTACGGTACGGGTGCACTGTTCTTTACGGTTTTCCTTATTAATACCGGCATTGCACAGCCCGGTATCGGCGGCATTCTCAAGGTCTTTTTCCTCGGCATGATCCTTGCCGACATCGTCGAATACGTGACCTCGTATCTCATGGAAAAACTGTTCAATGCCCGTTGGTGGGATTATTCCGATAATTTCCTGAATCTGCACGGCAGAATTTGTTTCAAGCATTCCATTATATGGGGCTTTGCTTCGCTTCTGTTCGTGTACGGCATTCATCCGCTGTATGAGTTCATCGTCAGTTTTATTCCCGATCAGTCGTTGGTTATCATCACCGGCATTATTCTCGTTCTGTTTTTCTTTGATCTTGTGATGACCGTGCTTGCAACCATTGACGTACGCAAGTTTATTCAGAAATTCAACGATTTCAAAAACACCGTAAACGTTTTGGGCAATCTCATCAAAGACAGCACCGAAGGTCCCGCCGAAGAAATGCGTGATACTTTGCAGACACAGTTTGATAAGCCCGTTGCGGCACTCAAACAGCAGTTGGATGAAATAAAAGAACAGTTCAACCGTCTGATCGGTGTCGGTGAAGATCAAAAGAAAGCCGACCGCAGTACGAAACTGTTCCGCAAGGCGGGCACACTGCCCAAACGCATCGAAAGCTTTCTGGAAAAGACGGAAGAAGGCATTGAAGAATATCAGTCCGTCAAATCCGCAGATGCAGGCAAAAGTTCTTCGCAGAACGGCGAAACCGATGCCGAATAAAAAAATTGCAAATTTCTGAAAAAAAGTGTTGACAACGCGGGTGAAAGTGTGTATAATAACTCGCGTAGTCCAAATGGCCCGGTAGTTCAGTTGGTTAGAACGCTAGCCTGTCACGCTAGAGGTCGACGGTTCGAGCCCGTTCCGGGTCGCCATTTTTTTGCTGCTATGGCTCAGGAGGTAGAGCGCATCCTTGGTAAGGATGAGGTCACCAGTTCGACTCTGGTTAGCAGCTCCAGAAAAAAACGACCTGTTTCGACAGGTCGTTTTTTTCAACTAAGTTTGCCCTTACGGGCAAGTGAAGTGCCTGCGGCAGTGAAGTTACTGCGTAGTGAAGTTTGCTACGCAAGTGTTTATGGGCAAACTTAATTTCACTTTGTGCGATAGCACAAAACTTCACTATGGCGTAAGCCATAACTTCACATCGGCACAGCCGATGCTTCACTAAAATCAAAGGTTGTTCAGTGGTTTGCATTTTGGGGGAGTTCACCCAAAAATAAAGCACTTCGCAAGAGGTGCTTTATTTTTTTTGAAACGAAGTGTGCCTTGCGGCAAGATAAGCATTTCACTAAAACAAGCAATTTTCATGTGTTTGAATGAAAGAAACCAAGGAATCAGATAAACCACCGATCGCATCCCTGTCCGTTTGGTAAGAGATGCGGTCTTTTTTTGAGAATGTGTCGTCTGTATACAAAGAAATCTTGCACTTTTATTGCGTGAATGCTACAATAATATAAAAAGCATTCGGGAGGACACAATGAAGCATTATCTTTTACCCGAAAACGGACATTTTTATAAAGCCAATCTGCATTCGCATTCGACCGTTTCCGACGGTACGCTCACGCCCGCACAGATGAAAGATCTTTATAAAGCACGCGGGTACAGTATTCTCTGCTGTACCGATCACGAAGTCATGATCCCGCATCACGACCTGACCGAGGACGATTTTCTGATGCTGACGGGCTTTGAACTGGGCTTTGATGAAGCGTGGAGACCCGATTTTCTGGATGCAAAAGTGTGTGATCTTTGCGTGATCGCACTTGATAAAGAGAATATCACCCAGCCTTGCTTTCACAGAACGAAATACCACGATCCCGCACGAAACGGGGAAATTTGTTTTGACGAAAACGAGCCGGATTTTGAGCGTGAGTACAATGCCGACTGTATCAACACCGCCATCGGCATCTGCCGTGAAAAAGGCTTTTTTGTCACCTATAACCATCCGACGTGGTCGCTTGAACATTACGAGGATTACATAAAATACAAGGGTATGCATGCCATGGAAATATGCAATTTCTCAAGTTTTATTGACGGCTACGATGAATACAATTCCAAAGCGTACGATGATTTTCTGCGTAAGGATCAACGCATTTTCTGCATTGCAACGGACGACAATCACAACCGCCGCGATCCTGCTTGCAGAATGTGGGATTCCTTCGGTGCCTTCACTGTGATAAAAGCCGGAGACCTGACCTATGAAAGTGTTGCCGAAGCCCTTGTGAACGGATGGTTTTATGCTTCGCAAGGTCCCGAAATATACGGTTTGTGGATGGAAGACGGACGCCTTCACGTGGAGTGTTCACCTGCGGATAAGGTGGTGTGTACCGTCAACAAAAGAAGGTGTATGTCACGCTACAATGAGGAAACGGGCGAGATCACCCACGCCGTGTTTGAGATTCTCAGAACTGACGGCTTTTTCCGTGTTACCGTTATTGACAAAAACGGCCGCAAAGCCGATACCAACGCATTTTTTACGGACACCCTCAACGTGCCGTATTTTGAACCCGAGGAATAATTCAACATAAAAGAGGATGTAAAAAAGTGCAGATCGGCACATTTTTACATCCCCTTTATTTTATTTGACTGTTATTTGATATCAACGGGCAGTTCCCAGCGGTAGTCTTCGATCCATTCGTAGGTGTTGAAGTTTCTTGCACGGATCACCAGTTTGTCTTTGTAGACTTCCGCAGTTACGCCGAGGCTGAGAATATCCTCGCCGGTAACGTCGTCTTCGGAGTACAATGCACTGGGCAGCAGCAGGCTGTAGAAATTGTCGGATACGGTTACAAGCGTATCTGCATGGAAATTTCTGTGCAAATGTCCGCAGACATACACGGTGGTAAGTCCTTCGTCGGCATACTTTTTGACGACGGCTTTGAGTTTGTCGGAGGCTTCACCGAGGTTTCTGGAAGCAGGAACGTTCGCATCGTCATGCGTTCCCATGAGCAATTCATGGGAGATCAGGAAGCAGGGCATTCCCGTCTTTGCGGCTTCTGCGAGCAGGGAATCGACCCATTCGATCTGCGTGTCGGAAATGTAAGGATCAGGCATACTTTCCGTACCCAATGCGATAAAGTAGCAACCGTTGACCACTTTGTAATAATAATTGGTTTCGGTCTGAATGCCCTGCAGGCGTAAGAAGTTCTGAAACAGGGAAGAGCCTTCGTCAAAGTACGGTTCTTCCACGCAGGTTGCACGTGAATCGTGGTTACCCATCGAGGGGATGAAATTCTCCGCTTTGTTGTACGCGAGCAACATTGCTTCGAGATTCAGGTATTCTTTGATGTTGCCGCAGTTTGTGATGTCACCCGCAACGGCAATGGCATCTAATTTTTCTTCGGTTGCATTGATATCGGCAATCAGACGGCGCAGGTTGTCGTTTCTGTCACGCGTGGGGTCGCCGTCGGCATGTATGTCGGCAATGAGTACGGCATTCATCAGCACTTCATCCGGTTTCTCCGCTTCGTAGGTTTCCCTGTAAATCCCCAACGATTGCGGAATCAAAGAAAAAATACAAGCGATGGTTGCAAAAAAAGCCGTCAGTCTTTCAATCAGATTCATGCTTAACAACTCCTTGAAATCTGTATTTGACTTCATCATACACCATATTTTTTACTTATTCAATATCCGTTGGGCATTTTTTTCTGCAAAGGCAAAACAAAGACGGCCGGGGTGGGGTGTGATTTATATTCGTATCGGATCTGTAAATTATGCTATTGCTAAAAGAAAGTTTATGATGTATATAAAGTGCTTGTTTAGGGTGACGAATGTAATCCGAACCCGACCGAAAACGGCTCTTTTTAAGTCTTTTCGGCGTTTCACCCTTGAAAGGCGGCAGCCTTCCTGCGGTCTCAACCCCAAAAAACCAATAAAAATACCTCGTCTTCGGGTCGAAGATTTTTTACAGTGAGGATTTTTGGCGAGACAAGGCACAAAACGCAGAAAATCCTTTGTGGATTTTCGAGTATTTTAACGAAGTATCGGCGGAAATCCACCTGTAAAAAACGGGTTCGGATTATACCTGTCACCCTACAAGACGGCATTGCCTTGTCGGGCGGTGAAGCACAGAAACTGATGCTCGCCCGTTTGTTTACGTCCGATTTCGGTCTGCTGATTCTGGATGAACCGTCCTCGGCACTCGATCCCTTGGCGGAAGTGAAACTGATGCAGAATATTCTTGCGGTTTCCAACACCGCAACCACCGTTATGATCGCCCACCGCCTGTCCACCGTGCGTGATTTTGACTGCATTTATCACATCGAAAACGGTGCGATCATTGAGCACGGCACACATGAAGAACTCATGGCACGCAGGGGCAAATACTACGAAATGTTCACAAGTCAGGCAGAAAATTATCAAAGCTGAAATAATAACAACACCGCATCCGAAGTCTTTTGATAGGGAGGCGGTGTTGTTCTATTGTCATTCAAAAAAGTGATTTGTTTACTTGAAATTAGAAAATGGTTGTGCTATATTGGTGTGGTAGTTGATCAAAGGCTGTATTTTTCGTGCGTGCGGACTGCGCACACTTTTTTTGTTTAATGTACACCTATAAAACAGAATCTCAATTGATTAGGGCTGAATTGTTTATGGTAAGGAGTTAAATTGTGTCAGATTTCAAAGATAGTATTATTAAAGCAACCGTAGAAAACGTAGATTTTGAAAAAGAAATTGCTGCCGATTTTGAAAGATGTGCTAGAGCAGTTGTAAACGAAACAATTGATGATATGTATCAAAAAATAAAAGATATGATTTTGCACAAGTCAGAGACGGCACAATATGAAACAATTGGACATACGCGATATATAAGCGGATACATAGAATTGCAAACTTCAGAATCATGGGAATGGTTTGGTGAAACAAAAAGTCGGTTTTTGGAAGGATTATCAAAAAGTGATATATCAAAAAGATACTTATCTAACCATTCTGACATTCTTTTTTTTAAACCTGATATTCATGAAAATGCTTATTACAGGTTTTATTGTGCTTTTTTGAATTACAAAAAGCATCATCGTCGCTTTGGTAATCCTGCATTTTACAATTCCTACCACTTGACAGATGTTGCAAAGACGATTATAGAAGGAATCAATCGAGTGGCTACAAAAGATGATATTGCTGTTTCTTTTTCGCATATATCATTGGCAGAAGTACGCGAAAAGGGTATTCTTAAAACTCCGATAATACCTGACGGCGGAAACGATAAAAAATTAAAAGTTGAACGTCCGTCTGGAAAAGTAGTGCTGAAATATTCCATAACTTTTTGATTTTTTACAAAACAAAGGGTTGCGTTTTAATGAAGAGCAGTGAATTTATTGTGTGTAAAGTAATCAAAATCTTCCCGAAAAAATCCCCGTTCTCCGTCGGAATGGGGATTTTGCCGTGTTATTCGTTTTTTCTATTGCAAAATGCATTTATATTTAATATAATATAACACCGTTAAGGTTTATAACCATATTCACAGGGGTGTTTATTATGCTTAAAGTAGTCAAATTCGGCGGTTCTTCTCTTGCCGATGCCAATCAGTTCCGCAAAGTTGCCGATATCATCAAGAGCGATCCCGACAGAAGATACGTGGTCGCTTCTGCACCCGGCAAAAGAGATTCCCATGACGTTAAAGTGACGGATATGCTTTTGCAGTGCTTCCGTCTTGTGAAAGATAAAAAGAGCATTGACGAAGTTTTTGATAAGATCACGGAACGCTACAACGGCATCATCCGCGATCTCGGCATTGACTTCTCTCTTGAAGAAGACCTCAAGGCCATCAAGGTTGCCATCATGCACCGTGCAAGCCAGGACTACATCGCAAGCCGCGGTGAGTTCCTGAACTCCAAAATCCTTGCAAACTTCCTCGGTTTTGCTTTCATTGATGCAGAGGACGGTATTTTCTTCGATGAAAACGGTCTTCTGGACGTTGAAAAGACCGATAAGGAACTTGCACGTCTGCTTTCTTACCACGAATATGCGGTCGTTCCCGGTTTCTACGGTGCAACACCCGACGGTATGATCAAGACCTTCTCCAGAGGCGGCTCGGACGTCACGGGCTCCATCGTTGCACGTGCCGCAAAAGCAGATCTTTATGAAAACTGGACGGACGTTTCGGGTATGCTCATGGCAGATCCCCGTGTGGTTGAGAATCCCCGTCCCATTCCCGAAATCACCTACCGCGAACTGCGTGAACTGTCTTACATGGGTGCTACCGTTCTTCATGACGAAGCTATTTTCCCCGTCAGAAAGGCAAGAATCCCGATTAACATCCGCAATACCAACTGCCCCGAAGCTCCCGGCACCATGATCGTGCACAAGGCTTCCAGCAACAACGTTCCCACCGTTATCACCGGTATTGCAGGCAAGAAAGGCATTACCGCCATCCACGTTGAAAAAGACATGATGAACGCCGAACTCGGTTTCGGCAGAAAAGTGCTGGAAGTGCTCGAAAATCACGGTGTTTCCTTTGAACATCTGCCTTCGGGCATCGATACCATGAGCGTGCTGGTTGCCGCGGATGCACTCGGTTCCCACAAAGGCTCCATCACTGCAGACATCGTAAAGAAGGTCAATCCCGATTCCATTACGTTGGTTGAAGGTCTTTGCCTGATCGCAGTTGTCGGCCGCGGTATGGTCAACACCGAAGGCACCGCCGCAAGAGTGTTCACCGCCCTTGCCAATGCAAAGGTCAACGTCAGAATGATCGACCAGGGTTCGAGCGAGATCAATATCATCGTAGCCGTTGACGAAAAGGACTACCGCAATACCATTGAAGCCATTTACAACGAATTTGTAAAATAATCATAATGCACCGTATGAGCGTCAAAGATGTTGTAACCTTGCGTTTTGCAGAGTTGTGCAAAGACAGAAATATTAAACTCAATGAATTGGCAACCCGTGCCGGTGTTACACCGTCCACGGTGTACAGTATGATGGATGCAACACGTCGTGATGTGTCAATTGTAACGATTAAAAAATTCTGCGACGGATTGGATATCACATTGGGCGAGTTTTTCTCGACACCCGTTTTTGATGCATTGGAACAGGATATTTAATAAAATCGACTGCTTTCCGCTTGGATTGCAGTCGGTTTTGTTGTTACAAATTAAACAATAATGTATTATTTGTGCAAAAATACTTGCAGATCGGCTTGTTTTATGGTAAAATATAAAATTGGAAAAGGAGGCAATATTTTACTATGAAAAAATTTATTTCCGTTTTATTGGTCGCTATTTTGGCATTTTCCTGTGTTCTGCCTGCATTTGCAGAGGATACGGAACATCCCACCGTTTATATCACCGGTGCACAGACCAATCAGCTTCAGGATGCACAGGGCAATCAGATCTATCCCATCGTGGATGATGTGGAGCCGATGGATGTTGTCAAAGAAAAACTCGGGCCCTGTCTGAAAGAACTCGCAAAAGGGCTTGTGACCGGCAATTACAAGACCTATGCACAGCAATTGCACGATATCATCGTTCCGTTCTACGGTACGATCGCCCTGGATAAGAACGGGGAAGTCAGTGACGGCAGTCGTCCGCAGCATACCATTCATACCGTCAGTGTGAAGAAAAAGACCGCCGATTACGGCCCCTGGGATTATCAGTTCTGGTATGATTGGCGCATTTCTCCCATGGTCGCCGCGGATGATCTCAAGACCTATATTGACATGGTGCTGGAAGCAACAGGCGAAAAGCAGGTCAATCTGACCGGCCGTTGCTACGGTGCAAACGTGATTGCCGCCTATCTTGTCAAATATGAAGACCATGCGGTGCAGTATGTGGACGATGTTGCCTATCTTGCATCTTCCGTGCTCGGAATCGACCTGCTCGGTGCCGCTTTTTCGGGGGATGTCTGTCTAGAAGGCGACGCCATGAACAATTTCCTCACCTATTTCATGAACAGCGAAAATCTGTTTGACGATGATGCGCTGAATCTTTTTGTGTTGACGTTGGTCGAACTGTTCAATGAGATCAAGATGCTTGATCTTGCAGGTGCGGTGCTGACGGGCGTTGTCAACAAAGTCAAAACCGATGTCATTCCCATGCTTGTGCGCGATACGTTTGCAAGTATGCCGTCTTATTGGTCGATGGTTCCCGTTGAATATTACGAAAAGGCCATTGATTTCGTTTTCGGTGATTGCAAAGACGAATATGCAAAACTGATCGAAAAGACGGATGATTTTTACAACAACGTGCAGTTGACCGTTGAAGACGACATGAAAGCCCTCAAGGAAAAAGGGATCGGTTTCCACATTTTTGTAAAATACAATTTCCCCGATTATCCCATCTATGAAGGTTCCGGCTGTCAGGGGGACGGAACGACCGCTGCCGTTCGTCAGGGCTTCGGCGGTGAATACGCTCCTTACGGTGAGATCTTTACGCAGGAATATGTGGACGGACTTGCCGATAAGACCTACCTTTCTCCCGATCTCAAAGTCAATGCCGCTACCTGTCTGTTCCCCGAAAACACATGGTTTATCAAAAATCTGCACCACGATAAGTTCCCGAATGTCATCAACAATTTTGCAATGGATATCATGAACAATGATGTTTGCGTCAGTGACGGTGTGTATCCTGCGTTTCAGAACTATGCCGACGGTGCTTTCACTCCGATCACGGGATTGGATGAGGACGGTACAAAAGAAGAAAAGAACATCTTTGTGCTGATCATTGAATTCTTCAAATCCCTTCTTGAAGTGCTCAAAAAACTGTTCAACGGCGAAATGAAACTGTAAAGCGTAATTCATTTTATGATCTGCCTGTTTTCTTGCAGGCAGATCTTTTTTGTGTTGCCAAAAGCAAATATCTGTGGTAGAATGATTGTTACAATACACAACGGAGGTTTGTATTATGAAGAATTTACGCAAAAGCATCTCCCTGTTTTTGGTGCTGACGATGCTTGTCGGCTGTTTTGCATTGGCGGCAAGCGCATTGACCGCACCGAGTACGTATTACATTGACTCTGTCGGCGGCAACGATGCCAATGACGGTCTGAGCGAAACCACCGCCGTGCAGAGCGTGAACGGGCTGAAAGATCTTGTGATTCAACCCGGTACGCAGTTTTTCTTCAAAAACGGCTGTGTGCATGAATGCAATGTTGTGATCGGTGATTGGCAGGGAACCAAAGAGGATCCCATTGTCATTTCTTCTTACGGTGAGGGGGAAAAGGCGATCCTGAAAACCGACCTTCATACGGAAGTTTTTCAGCTGATCGACTGTTCCTATATCACTGTCAGCGATCTTGCCATTACCGCACCCAACGGCGGCGGCATCTGGATCGATACGTTGAACAAGACAAGTGTCGGCATTACGCTCAATAACCTGTATTTCTATGATATGCAGAACTTTACCGTGACTTCCCGTGACGATTTTTCACGCGGTGCGGCAGCCGCAAGAGCCGCCGTTATGGTCAAAGGTCTTCCTGCCCGTTCGCGTTATGCCGTCAATGATCTGACGGTTTCCAACTGTGAAGTGTATAACTGTGCAAACGGTGTCATTTTGTGGGGCTCGTGGAATGATGCACAGCAGCCCTGGTGCGAAACGGAAGAAGAGATCGATCCCGTATACAACACGGGTGTTCTGGTGGAACACTGCTATTTCCATGAAATGGATGCGGAAGCAGTGGTGGTCGGTATGTGCGACGGTGCGTTGGTCACCCATTGCAGGGCTATCAACTGCTGTCAGGGATTGGGCGTTGACGAAAACGGCGAAATTCTGTATTTTACCGCCGCCATGTGGTTCTGGGGCAGTGAAAACAGCACCATCCAGTATTGCGAAATTGCCGGACAGAAGAACGTCGGAGACGGTATGGCGGTCGACTTTGACTCGCATACCAACAACTGCACCTATCAGTACATCTATTCCCACGACAACACCCGCTTTATGTGCAACTGCCCCAATTACAGCGGTCAGCACAACAATACCGTCCGCTATTGCCTGTCCGTGAATGACAACGGCGGCAGAAGCCAGATTGCAGGCGGAGCCGGGGAGTACGGTTTCAGTTTCTATAACAATACCGTTATCAACTGCGGCGAATTCCAGTTCTTCAATATTTACGATTCCTATATTGCAAACAATATCATCGTTCCTGCGGAAACGGAAGTCGTATCTTACCGTCTGCATGAACTTCTGCTTGCAGGTAACACCTTTACCAATAACTGCTATTATAACGTGTTTACGCCGCTTTGCGATCCCGATGCGATCAATACGATTCCCGGTTTCACGGCGGACGATATGACTGATTATAACTCCTTTACGCTGTCTGCGGATTCTCCGCTGATCGGTGCGGGCGTTGCGGTGGATGACGGTTGCACGACAGACTTTTTCGGCAATCCCATTGAAAGCAACAACATCGGCTGTTACGGCGGAAAAGGCACCGATGCCGACTATTCGGAAGAAAGCATGATCGGTTGGGTGCTTCGTATGTTCAAGCATATTATTGAGATCCTTGCCCATGAGATCATGCAGATCGTTGAGGATCTGTAATGAAAAATATCGTTCTCATCGGAATGCCGGGTGCCGGTAAAAGCACCGTCGGCGTCCTGTTGGCAAAATCTTTGCTGATGGATTTCTGTGACACGGATCTTGTGATCCAACAGCAGTGCAAAAAGAGTTTGTGTGATCTTATTGCCGAAAACGGTATTGCGGATTTTATTGAAACCGAAAACCGCACCGTAGCCGGATTGCGGTTTGAAAACTGCGTGGTTGCAACGGGCGGCAGTGTGGTCTACGGTGAACAGGCCATGCAGAATCTGCGAAAAAATGCCACCGTTGTATATTTGGAAGTGGACGTGCGGGAACTCGAAAACCGTATCTGCAATATCCGTACACGCGGCATTGCCATGAAAGAGGGGACAACGATCGCACAATTGTACGATGAACGTGCCAAACTGTATGCACAGTATGCGGATGTGACGGTCAACTGCACGGATATGAAACCCGAAGAATGCGTGGACAGAATCGTAGCACAACTGAATCAGTAAGACACAATAAAAAGAAGCCGTATCAGAATTGAGTTCGATCATTCTGATACGGCTTCTCTTTAATTTTTTACAGCACTTGTTCGCAGTTTTCGGAAAACTCGCCGGCTTCTGTTTCTGCTTTTTCTTTTTTGAAAACAAACAGATCGTTTTCAAGCAAAACACGGGGAAGCGAGAAGTAAAGCACGGCAGATACCGCACGAAGCAAAAGAGGTGCGATGAGGCCCGTTACTGCTGACAGCAGATACTGCGGAAGAAATTCTTCCGGCTGTGCGAAAGCCGAAACGATCTCGCTGACTGCATATACTGCACTCTGAAGAACAAACAAAATGCCGGGAACAAACCAAACTTTTTGCAGTTTTTCTTTCAATGCGCCGCATTTTTCAATCAGCGAACTGCTTGCGATGCCTGCGAGCAAGGCACACGCCAAAGAGGAAAGAATAAAAGTAACGATGTTGAACACCATTGTTTGAAGAATGTTTGCATCATACATTTCCGGTGCGTGACCGGCAGCCCATGTATATTGTACGTATGCAAAAACGGCGGAAACCGTATTCGCAATTGCCGTAACAGCCTGCACGGACAAATACAAAATAAAACCTGCTGCAAGAATTTTCGTGTGTTTGGTTTTCATAAACCTGATCTCCTTTTCTTTTTTTTTTTGAGGTACAGAAAGATTTCTGTTTTCCTTGTGTTTATAATACCATAAATACAAACAAAAGAAAATGGCAAAAAGTGCAAAAAAAGGATAAAAGATTTTACAAAAAGTGCAAAAACGAAAATCAATATTGCAGGCAGGTTTTGAGTGTGTGATTATTTGTTGGTCAGAAAGCGTTTTTCTTCTTCGGGCAGATCAAGTCCGATCGTGCCGCCGGGATTCATATTGTACTGCGGATCAAAATAATCTTTGAGTACTTTGAATACGCCGTATTCGGTCTTGCCGATGTAACCCTCCAGCCACGGTGCAAACATCTTGCCGATGCCGTGGTGATGGCTCACTGCCGCACCCGATTTCTGAATGGCATCCAGAATGGTGGAATGGTAACGCTTGAATTCCGCGGAATCGTTCATGCGGGTGATGAAGATGAAATACAGGTTTGCACCCTGCGGATAGCAATGCGACATGTGGGTGGTAACGATGGTGTTGGGCAATGCATGGCAGACTTCACGCACGTCTTTGTGTACCTGTGCCATGTTCGACCAGTTGACCGTGCATTCGAGCGTGTCCGTGCAAACGCCGAAGTCCATCATGCTGTCACGCAGATACGGATCGTTGAAACGGCCCTTTTCCCACGCTTTGCAAACGAAGGAAGTCAAAGACATTGCACCGTGTTCTTTTGCAATGCGGGCAATGTTTTTTGCAATGTTGGCGGAAAATTCCTTTTCGCCGTCGGTAAAGCCGAGGAACAGACAACGCTCCATGTCTTTATACCCCATTTTATCAAGAAGGGGATGCAAAGGCGTTTCGTCCACGTTGTAAAGGCGAAGCATCAGATTGGTTTCTTCCGGATCGGAAAGGCGGAAAACGGAAGAAAAACCGCATTCGCACTGCATCATTTCGCGTGCGGCATCCATGGCTGATTCCCAATCCTTGAATATGTAGGAGAAACGCTTGCGGGTTTCGGGCATATAGCGGCGTACCTTGAGGGTAACTTCCGTCAGTACGCCGAACGTGCCTTCCGAGCCCATCATGATCTGGTTGAGATCCGGACCTGTGGCTTCACGCGGATAATGTGAGGTCTGCACCGTGCCGATGGGCGTTGCGTATTTTTGCGACAGAACGATGTCCGCGATCGTTCCGTAATAGGTGCTGTTCTGTCCCGCACCTCTTGTAACGACCCAGCCGCCGACACTGGAATATTCGAAGGACTGCGGAAAATGACCGCAGGTGTAATTCCGTTTTGCATTGAAAACGCTTTGCGCGTTGTTGAGTGCTTTTTCAAGATCGGGACCCGACAGACCTGCCTGTACGGTAATGGTCTGATCGGTTTCGTTGAAAGATAGGATCTTGTTGAAACGCTTTCTCATGTCCAGAGAAATGCCGCCCTTGACGGGTTCCACGCCTCTCGTGACCGAGGAGCCGCCGCCGTAAACGTACAGCGGAAGGTTGTTTGCGGTGCAGTATGCCACGATCTGTTCCACTTCTTCGGTCGTGGAGGGATACACGACGAGATCGGGCAGTGAATCAAACTGTCTTTGACGGATACGCAAAAGGTCGTAGGCGGTTTTGCCGTATGCAACGGCAAGACGGTCATAATCGGCTTTGGAAACGTAACTTGTGCCGACGATGGCACGCATGGCATTGAGATCTTTTTCGCTGATTTTGGACGGATATGCGGACAGGTCAACCGAATCCCATCCGATGTCTCCGTCGTACTGACGGAAATCATCGTCGGTCATGTCGAATACCTGTTTCATCATCTTAAACAGGGTTTCTTTCGGGTATTTTACAAAGTTGGGATCCCCCCAACGGAAAACGGAACGGTAACTGTCGGCAGGTGCCGCGGTTTTTATCCATTTCGGTTCAAAATCCTTGTACGGTTTCGTGCTCATGTTTATCCCTCCGTTTTTTTCATTCCCTTGAATACGGGCAGAAGCTTCGGATAGAGTTTTGTGTAAACGTTTTCGTAAATGTCTTCATATATCGCATTGGCTCTCATGTTCGGCTCAAATGTATCCTGCACGTGCACCATGGAGGCAATGGCCTTGTCATAGTTTTTGAACTCTTTGAGCGAGACGAACGCAACCATGGAGGAACCGAGTGCGGAGGCTTCGTGGGTGTGGATGCGTTTGACGGGCAGACCGAACATATCGGCCGTGATCTGACAAATGGTATCGTTCTGCGATCCGCCGCCTGCGATATAAAGCTCTCGGATCTTTGTTTTGGAGCGTTTTTCCATCAGACGCAAGCCTTCCATCAGCGAGAAGTTGATGCCTTCAATGATGGCTCTGTAAATGTGGTATTTGGTATGCATCGGCGTAAAGCCCGTGATCGTGCCTTTTGCAAGCGGCGTTGCAACACCGGGTTCCCAGTAGGGCTGTACGATCAGACCGTCGCAACCTACGGGAATGTCATCGAGATGTGCATTGAGAAATTCTTCGGGAACAACGCCTTTTTCCTCTGCTTCACGTGCTTCGTCCTGTGCGAACTGTGCAATGAACCAACGAAGCATGGCGTAGCCGAAGAAGATCTGAATTTCGGGATTCCACGTGTCGTTCATGACGGCGGGGTAGGCGGGCAGGAACTGTTGCGGCTCGTAGTATTTCTGCGTAGCAAACTGAACGGTTGCGGAAGTGCCGAAAGAAATTGCGGCTTTTCCTGCTTTCTGCACGGAAAGACCGAGCGTTTCACAGCCTTTGTCGGAGCCTGTTGCGATCAGCGGCAGACCTGCGGGAATGCCCGTCTGTGCGGAGGCTTCTTCCGTGATGTTGCCGATGGTGGCACCGCTTTTGACAAGGCGGCAGAGTTTGCTTTCGGGGATGTCAAACACGCAACGTGTCATTTCGTTTGCAGCCATCCATTTACGCTGTTTGTAATCCAGAGGAAGATGGCCGATCTGGTTTGCCGCACAGTCACGCAACGATCCCGTCAGAAGATAATTGATATACGTAGGCAACAGCACGAATTTATCCGTGCGGCGGTATACGTGCGGTTCGTTTTCTTTGATCCAGTTGCAGAAAGCGGCTTTATACTGCATTTTTGCCGTTTCCATCATGCCTGCATATTCAAACGCAAACTTCTTTGCCATGCCTGCGGGAACGTTTCCTTCAGCCTCGCGACGGTCGATCCAGAGGATCATGTTGCGAAGCGGTTTTTTGTCTTTATCCAGACACAAAAGAGAGTCGCGGATGGTGGTAACCGTAACGGCGGCAATGTCTTTGAACAGGTCGCCTGCCTTTTCCTTGAGTTGCAAGGACGCCTTGCAAAGCATATTGTAGTAAAAATCGGGTTCCTGTTCGGCACGTCCTGCTTCGTCCGAAATGAAGGGTGTGTCGTAACGGATCTGTACGAATGCGGGGAAATCTCCCTCTTTGTTGCAAAGCAATGCGCGGATGCTTTGCGTGCCGATATCAAAAGTCAGAACAAGCGGTTCTCCCATTTTATGTCACTCCTTTAATGAATTGTCGGTTGCTATCATGTCGGCATCAGTGCCGCAGATGTTTTTGATGACGGTCTCGCCGATGCCGATTCTCTCACACAGCACAAAACCGTTTACGTATTGCATGATCTCAAAGATCTTGCTTTTCGGAACTTCTTTGTCGGTGCGTACGGGCAGGACGGGACAATCCGCAAAAGCGGTTTTTACGGTGGTACAGACGGTTCGCAAAGGATCTTTCAATTCACTTTGTGCAAACTGTAAACCCTTTTTGCATTTCTGACCGCTTACCTTAATATCATCGCCGTCCGTGTCAATGTGAAGCGTGCATCCGTTCGGACAGACAATGCAAACCAGTTCTTTCATTTCGCATCATCCTCCCTGATCTCAACTTTGACCGAATCGCCCGTTTTTATGTTATATTTTGCAAAATCGATCTGCAGGCGTTCCATTTCGGGCGGCTTGAGATGTGCATATTTTTTTTCAAAAACGGGGACACCGTTGACGGTGATCTGCAAAATTACCTTTTGGAACACTTTGCGGCTTCTGAAATATAAAACCGTGTTCATGTCGGTGTCGGATATATGCAGACGTTGCGGTACGGTGTAAGCGATGCCGTTGCCCGGTTCAATGCTTGCAAATGTGCGGTATTCGTGTGCCCATTTTGCCGCATTTCTGCCTGCCGTTTCTCCGCTTTCGGAAACGAAGTCAACCAGATCGTTGACGTGCAGAGCGTTGCCGCAACTGAAAACGCCGTCAAGCAGTGTCTCCAAGCCCTGATCGCAGATCGGACCTTTTGTGAACGGATCGATCTGAATACCCAGTGCTTCTGCCTGTTCGTTTTCGGGAATCAGACCGACGGACAGGATCAAAGCATCACATTCTATGACCTGTTTCGTGTCTTCGATCGGTTTTTTGTTTTCATCCACACGTGCAACTTCCACCGCCGTCAGTCGGTTGTGACCGAATACGCGGGTGACGGTGTGTGACAGGTGAAGCGGTATGTTGTAATCGTGTAAGCATTGATGAATATTGCGTGTAAGGCCCGACGGGGTATCTTGAATCTCGTAAACACCGAGCACCTTTGCACCTTCGAGTGTCAATCTTCGTGCCATGATAAGACCGATGTCACCCGAACCGAGAATCACGCATTTTTTGGTGGGCATCACACCGCAAAGATTTACGAAATTCTGTGCCGTGCCTGCCGTGTAAACACCTGCAGGTCTTGTACCGTGAATGAAAACCTGTTTGGAGGTTCTTTCACGGCAACCGGTTGCGAGAATAAGCGTGCGGCTGAGTACTTTGCTCATGCCGTTGCGGCTGACCAGAGTCAGTGCATAGCCTTCGCTCGTGCGGTCAACGGCTGTGACGAAGGTCATTGTCATTGCTTCAATGCCGAGGTCGGAAAATTCTTTTATGAAGCGGTGGGCGTATTCGGGGCCCGTGAGCCGTTCGCCGAAGCGGACGAGACCGAAGCCGTCGTGAATGCACTGCTTGAGAATACCGCCCAAGCGGGCTTCACGCTCAATGAGCAAAACGTCAGCACCGTTCTTTTTTGCTTCAACGGCCGCCGCAAGTCCTGCGGGACCGCCGCCGATGACGGTTACGTCAACTGTTTTCATTGCACGTCGCCTCCTTTTGCCTGTCCGAACAAAAGCGGTGAGCCGTTGCCCGATTTGGTTACCTGTTCAAGCGGTATGCCTTGATGTTCAGCAATGATCTTTGCCACCGCGGGGGAACAGAATCCGCCCTGACAGCGGCCCATGCCGGGACGTACGCGTTTTTTGACACCGTCCACGGTCGGAACGCAGATCGGAGCATTCAAAGCGTCTAAAATTTCTCCCTTGCTGACTTCTTCACAGCGGCAGACGATCATGCCGTAATCGGGATTTTCTTTTATGAGGCGGTTGCGTTGTACGACGGGCATTTGTGCAAGACGGGGAGGTGCTTTTCGCACGGGGTCGAAGCGGTCGTTGCGAAGCACCAGTTGCCGTGTCTGCAAAAAGTCGATCGCCATACGTGCCACGTCTTTTGCAACCGCAGGGGCTGTGGTAAGACCGGGAGACTGAATGGCGGCACAGTGAATGAGATTCTCTGTTTTTCTGCCTTTTTCGATGATGAAATCTTCTTCGAAATCCGGTGCACGTACACCCGTAAAATAAGTTATGATATCGCGTTCCCGCAGATCGGGTGCGGTTGTTTTCTGTTTGCCGAAAACGGTTTGAATGCTCTCGGGCGTGGTTGCAAAGTTCTCTTTTTCATTGGTTTCCACCGCATCGGGACCTGCAAGCACGTTGCCGTGTACGGTATGTAATAACCCGCCGCCTTTGGTGTGACCCGTGTTCAGTTCCAGCACCTTGACAGAGGCAATTCCTCTTATGAGTGAACCTGCCTTGCGGTCAAGAATGGAATTCGTACCGCGACGCGGATGGATGGAATAAAAACGGTCCTGTGCCATTTTGGCAATTTCTTCGGCAAACACGCCTGCGGCGTTGATGACGAGTTTCGGATACAGCGTGCCTTTGTTGGTCTGTACGCTTGTAATGCATCCGTTTTCCACCGTCATACCGATCACGGCAGTGTTCAGGGATACTTTTGCACCGTTCTGCACGGCATTTTCAGCACAGGCAATGGTAAGACCGTAGGGACAGATGCATCCTGCCGACGGATTGTAGAGGGCGAATTTGAAATCCTGATTCAACTGCGGCTCTTTTTGCCTTAATTTATGAGCCGAAATGATCTGCGTATCCTTACAGCCGTCTACATATTTGCGTTTGAGGGCATACAGACGGACGAATCCGTGCAAATATCCTTGTGTGAAGCAGGCATACTGACCGCAACGGTCAAAAGGCACGTCGAGTTGATCAGACAGGTCGGGGAACATCTTGTTACCCAATAAAACATAGTGCTGTTTCAGGGATCCTTTTCCAAGATCCACACCGGGATGAATTTCTCCGTCGTTTCTGCCCGAAGCGTGCATGGCAAGGTCGGATTCTTTGTCCACAAGCAGACAGTCCAACTGCCATTTTGAAAGTTCCCGCAGAATGGTGGCTCCCGAAATGCCGCCGCCGATGATAAGTACGTCGGGTGTTTTTCCGTCGAGTTCACCGCTTTGTACCAAGGGCACACGCATCGGGGCATCCGGCGTTCCCGTATAGTGCACGTCGTTTACTACATGAACGGACTTGTCCTTTGACACGCACATGGAACAGGCTTCGACGATCTCCTGCCAGTTGTCCGATTCACCCGAAACGATACGGCAACCGTCTTCTTCCCGCACTGAGAAATGAGGAAATTTTTCATTTAGCTTTTTTTGTAATTTTTTGATCCGCATAGTCATCACCAAAAAATATAGATACTTAATTTTATCATTTATTTTTCTTATCGTCAATATTTTTATTTTTAATATAAAGAAATTGCTTTATTTTGTAGAATCCGACAAAATAAAGCATTCCGAATTGTGCAAAACGAAGCATGTAACCGCTTGCTGTTTTTGCGATTTTGTAGTATATTCAATGGTGTATATCGCAACTTCTGCAGAACGGGGACGGGAGGTGTTTGAAATGCAGAATGAAGATGCTGTTTTTGTCAGCCGTTTATATGACCTTGCGGAAAATGCGTGTGCGACGGGGAAATACCGTTTTACGGGATTTTTAGGTCTGCACGAACAGAATCTTTTGCTCAAAGAAAGATCGGCATTGGAATACGCCGGATTGATGCTTTGGGGTGGTCAGGACGATTGTGAACGCCGCATCGCACGCTTCGGAGATGAAACAATATGCGGATATGAAGCACCGTTTCCGATCACTTTACTGCAATTGACACCGCTTTCACAAAAATATGCCGACAAACTGACGCACCGTGATGTGTTGGGTGCATTGATGGGACTTGGGATCGAACGCAGCGTGGTCGGGGATATTTATCTGCATGAGAACATCGGGTACTGTTACGTACTCTCTCACATGGCGGATATGATCTTAAATGAACTGTCTGCGGCGAAGCATACGCCGTTGCAGTGCGAGGTGATCGAAACATTACCGCAAGGGGTGGGAACCGCCCTGCGGCAGGAAACCTTTTTGGTTGCATCCGAACGGCTGGATTGCATCGTTGCGGCTGTTTTTTCACTTTCACGAGAGACGGCGGCGGAACTGTTCCGCCATGAAAAAGTGTTTGTAAACGGACGGACGGTGCAGGGAAGCCGTACGGCAGAGCAGAATGCAATTATTTCCGTACGCGGTTTCGGAAGATTTCGTTATGAGGGCGTGGAGTCAATTTCACGCAAGGGAAAACCGCGTGTTTCGGTTTGGATCTATGAATGACAAATCCCGTCTTGCATTGTGCAACGAAATATGATAAAATACAGTAAATTGAGAATTGAAAAGGGTAATTAACATGACACATATTGAAAATTTCAAGCATGAAGACAACTGGCAGGATGTAAAAGATGCCACCATGAACACCATCGGCAAGGCAACGGGCAAATATCCCGATTCCGAGTGGAAACTCAAACTCATCCGTGCTGAGCATTCGCCCATCCGTAAACTTAAATTCTCATGGCGTTGGATCGATCTGCCTTATTGGGTAAGCGTTCATTTCGTGCGTCATAAGATCGGCATTGAGCATTTTGTAAAAAGTCAGAGAAGTGACCGTACGGGTGAGGACCGCACCGCAAAAACGCAGGATGCACCCGTGTCGCATGAGTGTGAATGCGACGGTCAGACCATGATCAACATCAGCCGCAAACGCCTGTGTGCCTGTGCCAGTCCCGAAACCCGTTCCGCATGGCAGATGGTCAAGGATGAAGTTGCAAAATGTGAGCCCGAACTTGCCCATTGCATGGTGCGTGAATGCGTATACCGCGGCTTCTGCCCCGAAATGTTCGGATGCGGATATGATAAAACGGCAGCCTTCCAACGTGAATTGGAAGCCTACCGCAGCAATGATCTTTAATTTTATTCGCTCAACATATCAAAACTGACCGAGCCGCTGACGCGGTGTTTTCCGTCAAATACGTCTGCCGTATACTGATTTTCTGCACCGAGCAGGGAATAGATGCGGCGGATTTTTTTGACGGCTTCTTCACTGCCTTCAATGGAGAACAGCGGATCTTTTCTGCCGCTTTCCGTCACAAGTCTGCGAGGTGCGAGAGCACAGGCAAAATCGGCAATGTCACCGCTGTGCAGAATATCGGGAAAATAATTGTCGGGACAGTGCCACACACGCAGTATGCTGGTTTTGAATGAATTGACGTAGCCCGAAATGCAGATGCGTCTGAACCGTTCGTCGAGTACCGCCGCATACAGAGCCGTCAATCCGCCGCCCGAAATGCCCATGATTCCAAGGCGGTCGGCATCGGCTTGTTTTTGTTGCAACACAACGTCCGCACAGATGATTGCCTGGAATATACGCATGGAGGCGGTTGTGATACCGAACGGCAACAGGTGACTTGAAACGGTTTTACACGAGGAGGAATAAAACGGGATTTTCATATCCTTTTTCAGTTTCATTTCTCCGAAACCGAACAGTTCGGGGGCGATCACCATGCATCCGCGTTCGGCAAGACGAACGGCAAACTGTTTCTGATATTCATCAAAGAACGGCAGTTTTTTCGGCTGACCGTTCTTTTTTGTGCCCACGATCTGCCGTACACCGTAGCCGTGTCCGCACAAAGCAACCACACACGGCATTTTTTCTTTTTTGTTTTTCGGAATGAGCAGATACACGGGCACGGTAAGCCCTTCGCAACAGGTAACGGCAAGTTTTTTCTGCACGAACGTACCGCGGTCGGTCTCGTGCAGGCATTCGGTTTTTATTTCTGCAAGACGGGAGGGGATTTTGTCAAGTGCAAAAATCCTTTCGGCATCCGTTTGCAGTTTTTTACATACGGCACGGACATTTTCCGCATCCGTTACGTCCGCAAAAGGATCTTTATAAACCGTGTCAAACAGGGCGTTCATGTAGTTGTCAATCGCAAACGGATATTGCACCCTAATCACCTCATTTTGTCAATCGGAACAATGTTTTCATGTCTTTGCAAAAGCAATCGGCATCGTCGTTTTTGCAGAATTCAAGATAATAATTACCGCTGAAGTTGTTTGCTTTGAGGGTTTCAATAAAAGCGGCAACGGTTGTTTCACCTTTTTCGAGTAAGCATCTGCGGGAGCCGAGCAAGTCCCAATAAAACAGATGCACGTTTTTGGCAAGGTGTGCCACTTTTGAAAGATTTTCAGTGTCTTTTCCGAGATAACGCGGTTGCCAGTAGGTGCCCGTAGTTTTGCAGAAAGACAGCAGACGCAATGCCGCATCACCGCTGTCGGTGAGCGTATCGGGATGAAACTCAAAAGCGGGTGTCACACCGTATTTTGCGGCAGTTTGCTCGTCTTTTGCGATCTGATCCGCCACGGCTTTCAATTCATCTTCCGTATATTTTGCAGAGCCTTTGTGCCCTGCCCAGATACGTACCGTTTGTGCCCCTAAAGCGGCGGCAATTTCGCAGTAGCGTTCAAATTCGGCAGGGTCGGTGTGTCCTGTTTTGTAGTAACTGCCGTAGGATGTGTGGGCAATGCCCAGATCGTCGCACTTTCTTGCGGTATCGAGTGCGATTTTCGTATCGGTTACGTGAACGTCACCCGTCCATTCAATGCACTCACTGCCTGTTTTTTGAGCAAGAAGCAAGATCTCGTCGATCGTTTTTTTTCGGAACGTAACGGAGTTGAAACCTGTCATTCTATCGTCACCGCCGTTGTTTCTTTCGTTTGCACGCTGTTAAGGCCAACGTGGAAAACGTAGGATGCATCCGTAAGATAAGCCTGGTTTTCGGTGTTGTAGAAAGCAAGATCTTCCACCGGAATGCTTACGGTTGCTTTTTTCGTTTGTCCTGCTTCCAGTGCAATGCGTTTGAAGCCTTTGAGCAGTTTTACGGGGCGGTTATCGGCACACGAGGATGCATAGATCTGCACCGGGCATTCACCGTCTCTGTCGCCTTTGTTCGTAACCGCAAAATGTACTTTCACAATATCACCCTTGCATTCCGCTTTGACACGGGACAGGGAATAATCGCAATAGGAAAGACCGAATCCGAACGGATAGGCGGGTGTGATGCCCTCTTTTTCAAACAGCGTATAGCCGTGATAGTAGCCGTATCCGATCTCTTTCGTATCGTCACCGATGCGGCGGAAATCCGGATAATCACGTTCGCTTTTTGCCACGGTGAAGGGAAGTCTGCCCGAGGGATTGACATCACCCGAGAGAATATCCGCAAGTGCCGTGCCGCCTTCAAGACCTGCATAATAACTCATGAGAATGCCGTCGGCAAGGCCGTCCCATTCGTCAATGACGTAAGCACTGCCGCCCATGATATTGACGATGAGTTTTGCTTTGCTCTGTGCCACCGTGCGGATGAGTGCAATATCCTCCAACGGGATTCGCAGGCTTTCTCTGTCACCGCCTGCACCCTGCGGTTTTTTCTTGACTTCACCGAGGTTGACGAGGAATTCACCCTCCTGCAGGTAGTCACTGCCTACGCATACCACGGCATAATCGGCCGTGTTTGCAAGATCGAGTGCTTTGTTGATATCCGCACCGTTGTACACTTTTACGTTTTGGGTTCCGAAGCGGCGTTCCAGTCCTTTGTAGGGTGTTACGGTATAAGGACTGTATACGTTACTGGAACCGTGATCGCCGACGTTGACTTTGTCGGCATAACGGCCGATCACGGCAACGGTTTTGCCCTCTGCGATCGGAAGACACTTGTCTTTGTTTTTGAGTAAGGTAATACCTTTGCAGGCGGCCTCTCTCGCCAATGCTCTGTGTTCGGTGCACAAAACCACGCTTTCGGGTTGCGGTTTCGTGTTCGGTTCGTTTTTGATCAAAGCACGCAGAATTCGCTGTACGGAGAGATCCACCGTTTCTTCCTTGACTTTGCCTGTTTTAATGAGAAGCGGCAGGGCGGCATATTTGAACGTGTAGGGCATTTCAATGTCAAGACCTGCGTTGAGTGCCTGTGCGGCATCGTGAATACCGAAGAAGAAATCGGAAATGGCAAAGCCGTCAAAACCCCATTCGTCACGCAGAATATCCGTCAGCAATTCCTTGCTGTCACAGCAATACGTACCGTTGCATTTGTTGTAAGCCGCCATGATGGAAAGGGCACCCGCATCCACGCATTTTTTGAAGTGCGGCAGATACACGTCACGCAATGTGCGGTCATCGGCTTTTGCATCCACGGAAAAACGTAAGTCTTCAATGCTGTTGAGTGCGTAATGCTTCGGACAGGCCATCACGCCGTAAGACTGCACGGCTTTTGTGAGGGCTACGCCCATTCTGCCCAGAAGATACGGATCTTCGCCGTAGGTCTCCTGTGCTCTGCCCCATGCGGGATGCCGCAGAAGATTGATGCAGATACCTGCAAAATAGTTGGCACCCTGTGCGAGTGCTTCTTTTGCAATGGCTTCACCGATGCGGTATTCCAGTTCATCGTCAAACGCCGCACCGCGGAGCATGGAAACGGGAAAACAGGTGGATTTTCCCATAACAACACCTCTCGGTCCGTCGGTAAACCGCACCTCAGGAACACCTAAGCGTTTGCATCCGCCTGCACCGTAGGGCGTTGCGTTATAATAACGGCCGTAACGCAAAAAATTGCGTGCCGTTGCACTCATTGCGTGACCGCGTAACATTCTGATCTTCTCGTTGAGAGTCATCTCTGCACAAAGGGCGGCGGCGGTTTCATTGAGTGTTTCCCGTGTCGGATTCTGTATGTATTTGCTGACAGCTTCATTGAAATGCATAACAGGTTCTCCTTTATATTTGTTCTTTTTTTCATAATAAAATATATTTCACCTATTGTCAAGAACTGTTCTTTGGGCTATACTGAAAAGAGAAAAAAGGAAAACGAGGGCGAATGCGTATGTTTGAAATGCCGAAAAACAAAGAACATCTTGAAAAACTTTGCAAACAGACGAATACTTTTTTACCTTGTGCAGACAGTATGGCCGTGTTTGCAAAGCCTTTGCGGATAGGAGGAAAAACAGCCGCCAACCGTATTTGTTATCAGGCCATGGAAGGCTGTGACGGCACTGCGGACGGATCTCCCGACGTGCTGACGCTTCGCCGTTACGAACGCTTTGCAAAAGGCGGTCCGGGTATTATATGGTTTGAAGCCACGGCGGTATTGCCCGAAGCGAGAGCCAATCCGAGACAGTTGTACATAACAAAAGAAAACGTTTGTGCATTCTCGCAGGCTGTGGAAATGATCCGTTCGGTCTGTATGCGTGAAAACGGATACGAGCCGCTGATCTTCTGTCAACTGACCCATTCGGGGCGTTACAGCAAGCCGCAGGGCGTTCCCGCACCGCTGATCGCCTACAACAATCCTTTGTTTGAAAAGGATAAACCGCTGTCCGCCGAATGTGTCGTTACGGATGAATATCTGGATTCCGTCAGCGATGCACTCGCACAAGGGGCTTATCTTGCCCGACAGGCAGGATTTGACGGTTGCGATATCAAATGCTGTCACCGCTATCTCAACAGCGAACTGCTTTCCGCTTTTAACCGTGAGGGACGTTACGGCGGCAGTTTTGAAAACCGTACCCGATTGCTGCGTGAGAGCGTGCAAAAAGCAATGTCGCTTTGCGGCGAAGATTTTATCGTCAGTACCCGTTTGAATATATATGACGGTTTTGTATATCCCTACGGTTTCGGTGTTTCGGATGACGGTACGCTCACACCCGATTACACGGAGCCTGTCCGCCTTGTAAAAGAATTGGTCGGAATGGGAATGCCGCTTCTGAATATCACCATGGGGAACCCTTACGTCAATCCCCACGTCAACCGTCCCTTTGCACAGGGGCTTTACGATCCGCCCGAAGAGCCGCTGTTCGGCGTACAGAGAATGCTTGAGGGCACAGCAATCATAAAACAGGCGGTCGGAGAGATTCCCGTGATCTGTTCGGGACTGTCCTTCCTGGGTGCTGCGGCACCCGCCTGTGCGGCGGCGTATATTGAAAAGGGTGCGTTTAATTTTGCAGGTTTCGGCAGGGAAACGCTCGCATATCCGAATATTGCAAAAGATATTGTCGGAAATTGTGTTGAAAATAACAAACTTTGCATTTGTTGCGGCAAATGCAGTGAACTGATGCGTGCAGGCGGCACACCGGGATGCATCGTCCGCGATGCACGGGTGTATGCACCGATGTACAAAGAAAAAGTAACGGAGGCGGGAAAATGAACTGTGCCATGGTAACGGGATGCATGGGCGGTATCGGCTATGCGATCACGAAGACTCTGCTGAAAGACGGTTATTTTGTGGTCGGTATGGGTACTTCTGCCGCAGAAAAAAAACGGGAACAGATTGCACAGCTCGGAGAGAACTTTGTGTATGTCAGCGGCAATATTGCCGATTCCTCCGACCGCAACCGCTTCTTACAGACGGCTTTGCGGACGGGACACCGTTTGCAGGTGCTTGTCAATACCGCAGGGGTTGCCCCCGCAGTACGCCGCGATCTGTTGGAAATGACGGAAGAAAGTTATGACCGCGTGATGGATATTAACCTCAAAGGTGCACTGTTTCTGACACAAGCGGTTGCCAATGAAATGCTGAAAAATGATCTTGCAGAGGGTGTACGCGGTCGCATTGTCAGCATTTCGTCGTGTTCGGCATATACGAGTTCCGTCAGCCGCGGTGAATACTGTCTTTCCAAGGCGGCGATGACGATGATGACCATGCTCTTTGCCGACCGACTTGCCAAAGAAGGCATTACGGTCAATGAGGTCTGCCCGGGAATTATTGCGACCGATATGACCGCACCCGTGCAGGAAAAATACGACAAACTGATCGCTGACGGTCTTGTTCCGATGCAACGCTGGGGAACGCCCGATGATATTGCAAAAGCCGTTAAAACGCTGTACGACGGCTCTTTGGGCTTTACCACGGGACAATCCGTCATTGCCGACGGCGGTCTGCACATCCGGACACTGTAAATTGTTATGAAAGAAAATTACATTACCCTACACAACAGAAAAATAAAAAAATACACCGTCAATACCCTTGTCATCGGCAGCGGTGCGGCAGGCTATGCGGCGGCGGTACGCCTTTGGGAAGGCGGAAATAATAACATTGCCCTGCTGACCGAAGACGTGCTTTGCGGAACATCGCGCAATGCAGGCTCCGATAAGCAGACCTATTATAAAATGGGGATCAGTGCGGACGGTGCGGATTGTCCTGCCAAAATGGCAGAAGATCTGTTTTCGGGCGGTGCGACCGATGGAGATACCGCTTACTGTGAAGCCGCCAATTCCTTACCCTGTTTTTTCAGACTCGCACAGATGGGAGTTGCCTTTCCCGTCAACCGCTACGGTGAATTCGTAGGTTACCGTACCGACCACGATACGGCAGGCAGAGCCACCAGTGCGGGACCGCTGACTTCCAAAATGATGACCGAATGTTGGGAAAAACAGTTCAACCAACTCGGCATTGCCCGTTTGGAGGGCTTGTATGCCGTTGAAATTCTGAAAAACGAAAGCAATGCCGTTTGCGGTGTTGTCGCATTGCGTTTGCAAAACACGGATGAATATGACCGTTTCGTGCTCGTGCAGTGTGAAAACGTCATTCTTGCCACGGGCGGTCACGCGGCGGTGTATTGGGATACGGTATATCCCAACGGTTTTTACGGTTCATCCGGCATTGCCGTGCAGGCAGGGGCTGTGATGCAGAATCTGACCGAATGGCAATACGGACTTGCAAGCGTATCTCCGAAATGGAATGTTTCGGGAACGTATATGCAAAGCCTTCCTTCGCTTATCAGTGAGGATGCCGAGGGCAACCGCACCGATATTCTTCAGAAATACATCCCCGACATAAAAACGGGGCTTTCCCTGCTGTTCCGCAAAGGCTACGAATGGCCGTTTGACAGTGTGAAAGCCGAAACGGGATCGTCGGTCATTGATCTCTTGGTGCATAAAGAATGTTGCATGGATCATACGGTGTATCTTGATTACAGCGTGAATCCGTATGGGGAAGATTTTTCGTTGGAACTGTTGGACGGGGAAAGCAGAAACTATCTTGCTTCTGCCGATGCACTGTGTGAAACGCCTTTGCAGCGTTTGCTTGCCATGAATACACCTGCATACGAGTTGTATCTCGGCAAGGGTGTCGATCTTGCCTGTGAGACTCTGGAAATTGCCCTTTGTGCACAGCATTGCAACGGCGGCGTTGCCGTGGATGCATGGTGGCAATCTTCGGTTGCGGGCTTGTTCGTCTGCGGTGAAGCGGCAGGTACGCACGGCGTGCGACGTCCGGGCGGCAGTGCTTTGAATGCAGGTCAGGTCGGTGCTTTGCGTGCATCTGCATTCATCAACGCAAAACGAAAAGAACTGCAAGCCGATGAAGCCGCATTTTTCTCTGCGACAGAACGGTTTTTGTCGGAAAACGCAGAAAATGCACGGTCGGTTTTTGATCTGCAAACGCTCTCAAGCCGCGTTTCCATGAGTGAATATGCAGGTGCCGTACGGACATTCGCTGATTGCAAAGAAGTATACGACCGCTTGTGCAAAAAGGTGAAAAACTTTACGGACACAGCACAGACCGCTCTTTGCCGCGACGAGCAGTATTACCGCTGTCTGCACGTTTTGTATTCACAGACGGCTATGTTGAATGCACTCTGCTTGTCGGCGGAAAAGGGCATCGTACGCGGCGGTGCGATCTGGACGGATGTGACAAAAACGGCAGATGAGAATCTTCTGAATGCCGTGGTCGAAACCGTGTTTGACGGTGACGGTTTTGTAAGTCGGTTACGTGAACCGCGTCCTTTGCCAGCAGGCGGCGGTTTCTTCGAAGATGTGTGGAAAAAATTCCGCGAAAACGGAAACGTGGAATAAAAAATATATCGGTACGGTCTTTGTGTGAAGATCGTACCGATTTTTCTGTTTATTCTGTTTTCTTTCTTTTGTGCAGGAATAATTTACAGACAAACAGAAGAAATGTTCCCGATAAAACGGTCACAGCCGCAAAATCGTATCCCCAGATTGTATCTTCCAATGCCGCAAAATCACCGAAGCGAACCTGCAGATCGCAAATCAAAGTCGGCAGATAAACGGAACATGCACAGCATAAAAAACTATAGACCGAATGTATCGCATTGTCCGAAAAAACGGACGTGATCCCGAATCCCCATGCACATAAACCGAGTGTGATCGCGACAAGATTCAGAAGTCCCGAATGAAACAGTTTTTCCATAATACCGAAACTCGGGATCTCGTTATCACTGCTGCCGATGATGATAAAAAGGATCCACAGCACAACGGCAAACACAACGCCGAGTGCAAGAAACAGGATCGTTATTCTCTTTTGTTTGTCTGCTTTTGCTTTTTCTTCGGCGGACAGGTGCGTTACGGTCTGTACCGCTTTGGCGGTCGGTTCGTTTTCTATGCCCAGTATTTCTGCCGCCGAAATGCCGAGTGCATCCGCCAACGGCTCTAAAAGTGAAAGATCGGGGTAGTTAAGCCCCCGTTCCCATTTGCTGACGGCGGCGGTCGAAACGTGCAGACGTTCGGCAAGGTCTTTTTGTGTCAGGTTTTTTGCTTTTCGTGCCTGTACTATGCGTGCACCCGTCAATTGTTCATTCATTTTCATTGCCCCTTTCTGCCTTTATTTTAACCGCCGTTGCGAAAAAAAGCAATCGACTTAAAGTTAAACGGGCTGTTGTTTGTGCCGAATAAGAAAAAAGATTGCAGATTTTGCGGTTCTGCAATCTTTTTCACGCTTATTCGGATTGTACCGTTGCCAAAGCTTCAACGATCTTTTCCATGCACTCCAACGAGGTTTCACCCGATTGGAGTTTGACGGTATAGTAGGGTTTTTGTGTTGCACTTGCCATGACTCTGCCTTTGAGTTGCGTTGACAATACCGAAAGTACGTTTTTGTCGATCTTTTCAACGTACAGCAGCAGAGCGTTTCCGCGTTGCGTGATCTCGTAAACGCTTTTGTCTGCGAACGCGTTTTTCAGCAGTGCCACTTTGATAAGTCCCATTACGCTTGCAGGCGGTTCGCCGAAACGGTCAATGAGTTCATCCGTCACGTCCAGTGCATCTTCCTGTGTGCGGATGTCCGCGATGCGGCGGTATACGGACAGCCTTTGTGCATACACGCCGATGTACGGTTCGGGGATGTGGGCGTCGATCTGAATATCGACCTGACAATCGCGTTTTTTCTCCGTCACATTGCCGGATTGTTCTTCCATGGCTTCGTTGAGAAGTTTTATATACATATCGTAACCGACCGCTTCAAGATGGCCGTGTTGCTGGGCTCCGATGAGATTTCCCGTGCCGCGGATCTCCATATCACGCATGGCAATGCGGAAACCCGAGCCGAATTCGGTGTATTCGCGGATGGCATCCAGACGGCGGCGGGCAATTTCGGTCAGTTCTTTGTCTTTTTGGAACGTGAGGTAGCAAGAGGCTCTGCGTGTGGAACGGCCGACTCTGCCGCGGATCTGATGCAACTGTGCAAGACCGAGACGGTCCGCATCTTCAATAATGAGCGTGTTGGCATTGGGTACGTCCACACCGGTTTCAATGATGGTGGTGCAAACGAGAATGTCAATTTCACCTTCGGTCATTCTTCGCCATATTTCGGAGAGTGCTTCTTCAGCCATTTTACCGTGACCGTAGGCAACGGTCGCATCGGGGAACAACTCCTGAATCTCGGCGGCTTTGGATGAGATGTCGCTTGTCTTGTTGTAGAGATAAAACACCTGACCGCCGCGACGCAGTTCTTTGGAGATCGCCTGGGCAAGAATTCCCTTGTCGTACTCCATGACGTAGGTCTGCACGGGGAATCTGTCCATGGGGGCTTCTTCAATGACCGACATATCGCGAATGCCCGTCATTGCCATGTTCAGCGTACGCGGAATGGGAGTTGCCGAGAGTGTCAGCACGTCAACGGCAGGGAAGAGTTCTTTGAGTTTTTCTTTCTGTGCTACACCGAACCGCTGTTCTTCATCCACGATGAGAAGTCCCAAATCACGGAATTCTATTTCTTTTCCGAGCAGTTTGTGCGTACCGACGAGAATATCGATACTGCCTTTTTTCAAGGCTTCTTTGATCTGCTTCTGCTGTTTGGGCGTGCGGAATCGGGACAGCATATCCACGTAAATGGGGAAGCCTTCAAAACGGCGAAGGATGGTGCGGTAGTGTTGCAGGGCAAGAATGGTGGTCGGCACGAGCACCGCACACTGTTTACCGTCGGCGGCACATTTGAATGCGGCACGCAGAGCCACTTCCGTTTTTCCGAAGCCGACGTCACCGCAAAGAAGTCTGTCCATCGGACAACCCTTTTCCATATCGCCTTTGATCTCATCAATGCAACGCAACTGATCGTCCGTTTCGTCAAATTCAAAACGGCGTTCAAAATCGTTTTGCATATCTATATCGGGGGAGAACGCAAAACCCGGGGTACTTTGCCTTTTGGCATACAGTTTTATAAGCTGTTCTGCCATGTCCTTGACCGCACCTTTTACCCTCGTTTTGGTTTTGAACCATTCGGGAGAGCCCAGGCGATTGATCCTGACGGTGCGGTTGCCGTCTTCTTCGTGCGGGCCTATGTATTTGCTGACAAGATCGAGTTTTGTGACGGGAACGTACAAAACGTCGTTTTTTGCATATAAGATCTTAATGTAATCTTTGACAAAACCGTTCATTTCCACTTTTTCGATACCGTCAAAGATACCGATTCCGTTGATTTCATGAACGACGTAATCCCCCCTGTGCAGTTCATCCAGTGAGTTGAACGCATTGGGGTTTTTCTTTTTCGTGCGTTTTACGGTTTTTTGGGTTCTGCCTGCCATGCGGCTGTAGGTCACAAACAGTATTTTTTCACCGGGATAATCAATGCCGTAGGAAATGGCACCGGGCAGAACGTTTATAAAACCTTTCTGGAACAGTTCGGGCGTTTTGCGGCACAGCAGAACGGGATAGTTGTCTGCGGCGAGTTCTTCAATAAGACCTTCTGCCGCTTTTTCCGTTCCTGCAAACACAATGACGGTATAATCCCTTTTGAGAAGCGGATCAATGTCCTCGGTCAGCAAGCGGTATGAGCCGTCCCAACCGGAGCCCTGGGAACTGTTGAACGTGATAAGGTCTTTTACGGGCGTATCGAAACTGCCGCGTGTGAAATTGTCAAAGTAGATCGCACCGCATTTTTCAAAAACACGGATCATGTCTTTGAACGTAATGCAGAAATCGTCCAGCCCCTTGCACAGCACGCCGTCCTCAAACAGATCTTTGATTTCGGTCAGGAGCAGATCGCTTGCATTGTTTGCCTTTTCTTTGACGTTGAAAGAATCGCATACAAACAGTAAGTCACCGTTTATGTAATTGAGTACGGTCGTACTTTCTTCGTATGCGAGAGGTAAATATTTATCCGCACAGGAGATACGGATGTCAGCTTGCAGAAGTTCGGCGTCTTTCAGCAGGAGTTCTTTTGCTTTTGCGGCGTATTTTCCGCGTAGTGACATTGCCAATGCTTCTATTTTTTTGCCGAAACCGACGTTTGAATCAAACAAAACTTCCGTTGAGGGGGTAATACGGATAAAATCGATTTCATCCGTTCTTCGTTGGGTTTGTACTTCAAATGCGGATACCGAATCGATCTCGTCACCCCAGAATTCAATTCGAACGGGATTTTGTGCATCGGGCGGGAAGAAGTCAAGCAGACCGCCGCGTGCGGAAAACTGACCGGGACCTTCCACCAGATCGCAGGATACGTATCCTGCCGCCGAAAGGGCATACAGAATCTCCTGCGGATCGATCGACGTACCTGCCGATAATTGCAGACTGCGTTTTTTCAGTTCTTTGGGCGGAATGGTACGCTGAACGGCGGCTTCCGCGGAAAAAACAAGCACGTCGCATTCACCGTTGAGATATGCAGACAATGCACCGATACGTTTTTGTTCAAGTTCTCTGGAAACGCTTTCTGCAGAATGAAAACGAAAATCTCGGGCAGGGTAGAGCTGTGCGTCGGTACCCATTGTGACGAGATCCGCACACAGCCTGACTGCGGCGGATTCATCGGGCATGATAACAAACGCCTTGCGACCTGTATCGGCGCAAAGCGAATGGATCAGATGGGCTTTCGGTGCGGGTGGCAGACCGATGACACCCATCGGGCATTTATTCTTTTCAATGTTTGTGCGAATCGTGTTGTATTCCGCACAATCGTGCAAAAGGCGGGCAAAACAACTCATTCCCCGATCTCCTTCTTTTTATGTGCTTTTTCTTTTGCTGCTTTACCTGCAAGAAAACCGCCCGTAAGAATCACGGGAAGCAGGAAAATAAAAAGTACGGCAATGAAAACAAAAATGCGACTGCCCGAAAAATCGGTCAGAAAAATATTGACCGCTTCGTTGAAAGCGAAGCAAATGCTGTTGACGGGCATTGCAAGAACGGTTGAAACGGATAAAACGAAGCGGGAAAACGCATTGTTTGCACCGTCTGTAAAAATAAACTGTGTCATAAAGGGACTTACAACGCAGACAACGGACAAAACACCTGCAATGCCGAAAAATTCTGCCCGAAAACTGTTTTTGCCGAAAATGAGTCCGATGAGGAACGTAAGACTTGTCAGCAAAAACGGCAGGAACAGGGAAATGATCCTGCAGGTGACACCCAAAGCGGATGCCGTATCGAAAAACATACCGGCTTCACTACCGAAATAGGTATTGACCGCAAGCATGGAAAGTGCAAGAACCAACACCGTTCCGAATACGGAACAGAGGGTTGTGATGACTTTTTTCGTTTTTTCCATACAATACGTCCTTTCGGGCCCTAACCGTTGTATTTGTTCATGGCACCTTCCGTATTGCCGTCCACAAGCAGTTCGAGAGCGAGAACGGCACGGTCAAAAGATTTTTTGAGTGCTTCACACTGTTCTTTTGAAAATTTGCTCAAAACGTAATCTTTCAGATCGTCCTCGGGATTTTTGCGTTCACCGATGCCGATCTTGATACGGGGAAACTGATCGCTGTTGAGGTGATAAATAATGCTTTTGATTCCGTTGTGACCGCCTGCACTTCCGTTTCTGCGGATTCTGAGCGTGCCGAACGGAATGGCAATGTCGTCAAAGAGAATAATGATCTTTTCGGGAGGGATCTTATAAAAATCCGCCGCCTGTCTGATCGCGGTACCCGAGTTGTTCATGTAGGTCTGCGGACGCATCAGCAGACAGGGATGCCCGTTGACGAGTGCCGTTGTTACAAGCGATTGCCATTTGACCTTATCGCAACGCACACCCAGTTTGTTGCACAGTACGTCCATGCACAGGAAGCCTGCGTTGTGGTGTGTCAGTTCATATTCTTTTCCGGGATTGCCCAAACCTGCAATGATGAATTCGGGCTTGCCGACCGCCACGGTCGGTTCCGTTTTTTTCTTTCTGAAAAATGCCATTTTTATTTCTTACGGCCGGTTTTTTCAACCCAGCCCTCCTTGTTGGTTTGTCTGGATCTTGCGATTGCAAGATTCATCGGCGGTACGTCTTCCGTAATGGTGGAACCTGCCGCCGTGTATGCGTTTTTACCGATCGTTACGGGGGCAATGAGATTGGTGTTGCAACCGATGAAGCAGTTGTCCTCAATGACGGTGCGGTGTTTGCGAAGTCCGTCGTAATTGGTCGTAACCGTACCGCAACCGAAATTGACACCGCTTCCCACGTCGGAATCGCCGACGTAGGTGAGGTGGGAAATGCTTGTTTTTTCACCGATCACGGAGTTTTTAACCTCGGTAAAGTTGCCGCAGTGTACGTTTTTACCGATATGGGAATTGGGACGCACGTGCATGAACGGACCGAGATCTGCACCGTCGTCAACGGTGCTGTTTTCAGCCTGTACGCGGTTGAGAACGCAACCGTTGCCGATCCTGCAATCGGTAATCAGCGAGGACGGACCGATGATGCAACCGTTGCCGATCACACAGCCGTTGCGGATGATCGTGCCGGGTAAAATCTGCGTGTCGGAACCGATCTTGCAGTCGGGGGTGATGATAACGCCGTCCGTAAAGGGAATGTCAACGCCGTCAAGCATGAATTTTTCGAGTGCTTTCTGTCTTGCGATCTCGTTGAGTTCATGCAACTGTACTCTCGTATTTGCACCGAGAACGGCATCGGGATTTTCGGAGGTGAACGCACTGACGGTCTTGCCTTCACCGAGCAGAATATCGACCGTATCGGTCAGATAATATTCACCTTTTGAGTTGTCGTTTTTGAGTTTGCCGAGAACTTCATACAGCACATCGGCATCAAACCACATGACCCCCGAATTGATCTCGTTGATCTTTTTGACTTCTTCGGTAGCCGAGGCTTCTTCGGTGATGCAGAGGAATTTTCCCTGTGCATCGCGAACGATCCTGCCGTAGCCGTAGGGATTTTCCACGCAGGCGGAAATGACGGTCTGTGCGGCTTTTTCATTTTCGTGCTGTGCAAGGGCATCACGGATGGTCTTTGCATCTGCAAAGGGTGCATCTCCGTTGAGAATGAGGATATTACCGCCCGTATGGGCTGCAATGAATTCTTTTGCCTGCATGACGGCGTGACCCGTGCCCAGACGTTCAGCCTGATGGACGGTCTCGCATCTGCCGTTGAGGTGTGCTTCCAGTATATCCGCACCGTATCCTTTGACCACGCAGACGTCTTCAATTCCCGCTTCAACAGCGGCATCAATTACCCAATCGATCATGGGTTTGAACAGCACTTCGGCCATTACTTTGGGTTTATCGGAACGCATTCTCGTACCCTGACCGCCTGCCAGGATCACTGCACCGTTTTTTTTCATATTCAAAACCTCCGGGAAAAGTTATAGATGTTTTATCAATGCGAAAATATATTATAACATATTTTATTATTTCTTGCAACACTTTTATGTCTTCTTTTTTCAGATGCGGACATGGCAAGAATGCTGAAAATATAAATACAAATTTAGTCAAGTATCTAAAAATGTTTATTTTGTCCAAAGAAATGTTGACAAGTTTAATTATATTATTTATAATAAAAACGATTGTAAAGAACTATTACAAAAGTGCGGTTTTTACGGCTGCACATCGCAATCAAAGGAGGAAATCTTTATGAACTCTACGAACATGGGCAAGCGACTGACGAAATTTGTTTCTCGCTTTGTACTTGTTATGGCTGTGATCTGCATGGTCATTGCCGTGATGCCTGCCGACGGTTTCCGTGCGGCTGCCGCAACCAAAGACGGCCAGGTTGCATCTCTCACAACGTGGCAGAACGTTGTGGAAAGTGCAACTGCCGGCGATACGGTCAACGTGCAGTTAACGGCAAATTTTGAAGTTGCCTACGGGAATACATTGCTTGTTCCGGAAGGTGTTACCGTTAACTTGTATATGTGCGGCAAGACCATTTCCATGACCCATGAGGGTTGGGACGGCGTAAATATGAACCTTATCAACAATAAGGGTACACTGAATGTTTATGCCGGCACACCTGCCAATCCCAAATCCGGCAATTCATTCCTGAAAGTGAACAACACGAAAACGGGTATGACGGCAAGACTCGTTGAAGATCCCGGATTTGAGGTATGTACCGGTAACCTTGTTGTTGTTCAAAACAGCAATAAAGTTGTTGTGAATAAGGGTGTAAATATTAACGCCTATGTTGAAATGCAATACGACGACGCAGAACTCAGCGGCTTGGTATGGATTCGCAGCGGTAATGTCGACGTGCTTACAATGGCAACCGGTATTTACAATACCTCCAATTCTGCTACATGTGAGCTCAATGCGGCATCCGTAGATGCATCCGCATTGTCCAAAGGTATCACATATGACTATGCTCATTCCCAAGGTGAATTTGCGTTTGCAAGAGCCATTTTGGGCGGTACTGTTACCGTCAATGGCGATAGTACACTTAACGCACATGCTGAGACGTATTATAAAGCTGCCCGTGAAAGAATAGGCGGTGTTTATTCGGTCGGTGAAGCTTATTGTATTGCCACTGCCGGCAATATTACGGTCAACGGTGGTAATTTCACAGCTTCAGGTATGTACAATGGTGAAGATAAAGAGATTGTCGATTCTGAATACTCTACTCTAAACATTGGTGTTCTTGCTTATAAGAACAATGCCCCCGTTGTTACCGACGGTAACTTCAGTGTCAAAGTCAATGACGCTAAAGGCTGTGAAAATGGATTGAGTCAGTATACCATTTCTACTGTTTCCAAGGATTTCAAGGTTCCTACCGTAAGCAATCCCGGCAGAAGTGTTGACATTTTTAATACATACAAGAATGCTGCCTCCAGCGGTAACTTCATTGACGAAACCGGCTGGGCACATACCCCCGGTTCTGCAAATTCTTCCGGCGGCACTGCCGTCAAGACCGTTCAGCGCGGTGCTGTCAACGGTACGGGCGGTACTGTCAATACCCGTATTCACGTTGTTTACCGTTTCTGGGAAACCTCCGGTAAGACCAATCTGTTAGACTATGTCATTAAAGGTGCCGAATCCAATGATGCACGTATTAAAAATCCGGCAGAACTCTATATCAACGGAACGGCCAATAACAACAATGCTTCCAAGGTCGGTAATGCAAACGATCCCCAGACGATGACCGTTCGTATTTATGAATCCTCCAATCCTTACTATTGGGCTACGCTCAACGTCGCTTCCGTACAGGGCGGCTCCGCATGGTATAATGACTTTGTTGCAAACGAATTCTCTGCCTCCAAAGGCGATGTCATGACCAAAGTTGCAGAAGGCACTGCCGCATCGGGTGCAAAGTATGTCGACTACAAGTTGGACGTTACTTCTGCCGACCCGCTGTACGTTTACGTCGATTATAACCAGGCTCCATCTTCTGCCGTGCAGGCAACATTCGGTTCTTCCAACGTTGCGGAAGTAACCTACACAGGCCAGGCTCCCGTTCCCAACGTCACACCCGGTTTCCCCGTAAAGATCTATAAACAGGGTAACACCGGTGTGGACTGGACTGCTGACTACAACCTTGCAGGCGTGGAAGACAAATCTTTGCTGAGTGTTGAATATACGTACATCAACAATGCAAACACGGAAGATACGGGCATCGGTCTCCCCGCCAGTGCAGGTACGTATACGGTTACGTATTCTCTTGAAAACGACACGAACATTGACCGTGATGATGAAGTGTATTCCAAAAACCGAAAATCCCTGTCCGGCAGTTTCACCCTGCGTATCAACAGAGCCTATGCAGGCCGCGGAAATCTTGCCGAGTCGCTGACGCTGACCTACGGTGAAAAACTCGGCGACAAGTTACCGCTTAACGGTTTGCAGGCGGAGGGTGTCAACAATGAAGCACCTACCGGTACGTTCAGTTTTACAAACGGAACGGCTGACTCCAATTCTTTCAAAAACGTCTGCACCAACAACATTCTGCAGATCACATGGAATCCGTCTGCAAATTCTCCCAACTATCAGCAGACCACCTTTAACATTTATTATACCGTAAAACCCGCAACGCTGACCGTTACACCCACCTCGGCAACCGTTGTGTACGGTAATTCCGAATTCAACACACCGTACGGTGCCGTGATCGACGGTCTCGTTGCCAACGACAATACCGAAGAAAAGAAAGCAAGTATTCTTGAATCTCTTGCTTACACCATCAATACGGGTGCGGATTATATTGCGTATGTTCCCGGTGAAGTCAGTGTAGGTTCTTATCTCATTCAGCCCAAACTGGCTACCATTCCCTCATTTATCTCAAACTATAATGTTGTTTATAATTATGGGGAAGGCTACGCTGCGCTTACCGTTTCGACACGTCCGCTGTCTGTTTCCGCCGCGGCTGTCAGCAGAGCGTACGATCCTGCCGATATGACCGCAAAAGTGGAGCTGACGATCACCGACGGTATTTTTGAAAACGACATCGTATCCATCGGTTCCGTCGTCGGTAATCTGAAACTGAACACCGTCGGCAAACAACTGGTGGAAGACGTGGATAAGACGGTTGCCACCAATGCCCTGACCGGTGCAGATGCCAAAAACTACACGGTTGCTTCCCTTACCTTTGTTGAAGGCGAAGCAAAACCCTTGGTTGAGATCGTAAAGGCTGTTCCTTCGGTTGCACATCCTGTTGTTGCAGGATCGCGTTCTTACACTGTCAGCGGTAAACTTGCAAACATCAACCTCAATGCAGGTTATACGCCTGCCATTGACGGTACGTGGGCATGGGACGATGCCAATACGAATCCGCAGGTGCTTGTCAAGACCTATCCCGCAACGTTCACGCCGGCTGATACGGATAACTATCTGACCTATTCCGCCGAAATTCCCGTTGATGTTCGTCCTTCGGACGTTACCATCACCTACAATGCAAGCCTGACGTACGGTGATCCCAGACCTGACATCACGCAGTATACATACTCCTGTGTGACCGATCCCGATTTCACAATTTCTTCGGTTGTCACTTCCGGTAACATTTATCCGTCCACGACGTACGATCAGTTCGACGGTGTTACGGCAGAAGGTTACGTCGTAACGCTTATGAACTCCAACTACAAGGATGTCAACGGCAACTATAATCTTATCATTGAAAACGGCCTGATTACGGTTGCACCCAAGACCATTACCGTTACGGCGGATGATGCGTCCATTACCTACGGTGAATCCTTTAATACCCTGTTTGGCAGAACCGTCAGTTATTCCGATGATTTTGTCGGTTCCGATACGCCCAACGCACTGACCAAAAACGGTTCTGAACCGAAATTTGATTTCAGTTCAGATTATGATTACACCACCAATTACAACACGGGTAACTATACCATTTATGTTACCATGAATGACGATGAAATGTCGCCGAACTACGAGATCATGTTTGTATCGGGTACGCTTGAGGTCAAAAAGGCTTCGTTGGTGATTGCCGGTACCACCGTCAACGTCGACTACAATGAAAACGTGGATCTGAGCAATGCCTACGTGCTGACCGGTCTTACACACGGTGAAACCGAACTTTCGCAGGCAATCAGCGGCACACTCAACCCGGTTACCACCTATCTCAAAGGCTCTCCCGTAACCGCTGAAGGCTATTCTTATTACTTTGATTTCTCCGGTGTTACATCCGCAAACTACAGCATTTCCACAACCATCGGTACAATTATTGTCAATAAGATCAATCCCTCCATCATTTCCGTTCCCACTGCAAGCATTCCTTTCGGTTCTCCGCTTTCCGAAGCAGTTTTCGGAAACTTTGAAGCAAATGTTGACGGCAGATTCGTGTTTGATGCTGCCGATGCAAAACCGCCTTACAGCTCCACTCCTTACAACCAGGATGTGATTGTTTATTCCGCATCCTTCATTCCTGCTGATACGGTAAACTACAACGTACTCGGCGGACAGAAAGTTGTTCTGACCATCGAAAAATGCGGTGTGACCGGTACGCCTCTGATCTCCGGTTATCCCATGGCAGGTCAGACGCTGACGGCAGATCTGAGCAGCATGGTTCCCGCTGAAGAAAATAACTACACCTACGCATGGACGGTAAACGGTGCGGTCGTTTCCACCGCAAAGACCTATACGGTTGTCAAAGCCGATGAAACGGTCGTCCTGACCGTAACTGCCGCAGGTCCTTACACCGGCACTGCTTCAACAAGCGTTGTTGCTTCTCAGTCTCTGACCATTGCAGATCTCAACAGCATTCTGACGATCGCAGGTCTTGAAGATAAAGTTTACAATGCAACCCAGCAGCAGGTCACTGCAGTCAACAAGAATGCATCCGAAGTGCTTATGGGCAACATTACCGTCAAGTACAACGGTTCCGAGACCATTCCCACTGCTGCAGGTGTGTACAACGTCACAGTCGATATTGCACTTCCCGATGATTTTGCAAGCATGACGGTCACCGGTGATGCGGCAACACAGACTTATGCAGACGGTAAAAAGATCTATGCTCCCGTTTCCAATATGAGCATCGGTTCTTTCGTCATTGAACGTGCTGTTTATGAAGTGAAAGTAACGGTTGACGATAAAGTATATGACGGAACCAACGTTGCAACAGCAATCAATACTGAGATCGTCAACGGTGCAATCGTCAACAACGGCATTGCGGATGACGTTGCATTTGATGCCGTCAATGCAAATTACCTCTTTGATTCCGCTGACGTCGGTGTCAACAAAACCGTCACCATCGGTGGTTCCGCACTTGTCGGTGCATCGAAAGACAACTATATGCTGTCTGTCGATCTCACCAATGCAAACGGCGGTGTGATTACCGCAAGAACCGTCAAAGCAGCGATCGTTGCTCTTGAACGTGAATATGAAGAAGGCAATACGTCTGTTGAAATCGCATTCGACATTGATCTTTCTACACTCGCCCAGGGGGATACCGATGCAGACGTTTACTTCAACAATGCACTTGCAAGCATCTCCAGTGACAAAGCCGGTGTGCAGGATGTTACCGTCGATACGTCTGTCATTCTCCTCAACGGTGCAAAGTGCGGCAACTACGTCTGGGAGATTACAAACCTTGATGAAGTAACCGTACTTATTGACAAAGCAACACCCGATTATCCGATGCCTGAAGTCGGCATTCTGACCTACGACAGCGGCAGAACGCTGGATGATATTTCTCTCGGTGACTCCCGTTGGTCCTGGGTAAACGGCAACGTAAAACCCGGTGCAGGCACTGTAACATACACGGCTGTCTATATGCCCAACGATACGGTCAACTACAAGACGGTTGAAAAGGAAGTTACCCTTGTTATCAACAAGGCACAGATCGTCATTACGGCCACCAATTACACGCTGACCTACGGCGATCCGGCTCCCACCTACGGTTATTCCGTAAGCGGTCTGACAGGTGCGGATACACTTTCTTCCGTTGCCAGCGGTTATGCGATTGCAAACTGTGCATACGATCTCGGCTCTCCCGTACGTGCGGACACACCGCCGTTGCGGTCATCTGCGATGACAATATCATATACTCAAACAAGGCTGCGGACGCTCTGGCCGAGAATGAGGGTGTTTCCCTCTCCTCCCTGCTGTCCGACGGTCATTTTTCCGTTTCCGAATCAAAA
>JAZNRU010000018.1:0-5000 GCA_045590895.1 Acutalibacteraceae bacterium | reverse complement strand
TGAATCCTTTACTGATGCCGTGATCCGTGAAGTAAAAGAGGAGACCGGATTGACGATTTATTCTCCGCATCTTTGCGGAATCAAACAATGGCCGTCTTCTGAATCGGAACGCTACATAGTTTTATTTTATAAGACAAACCGTTTTGAGGGAGAACTCACATCTTCCGATGAGGGAGAAGTGTTTTGGATGTCATTGACGGAACTTCGCAATTCCGCATCCCTCGCACGGGATATGGATGATATGCTTACCGTTTTTCTGGATGACGATAAGAGCGAGTTTTATTATTACAAAGATCATTTTGACGGATCATGGAAATACGATATCAAATAAGAGGTAATTATATGCAGATCAGATTAAGACCGTATAAAAGAAGTGATGCAGATGCAATTCTATCGTGGTGTAAGGATGAAAGAGCTTTTTATCAATGGTCTGCCGGTGTTATGGGAGAATTTCCCATAACGACAGAACAATTTGATTTTGTGAATAATCTTATGGCTTTTACTGCCGTTGATGAAGAGGGTATTGTAGGATTTTTTACTATGCGTTGTCCGACAGACAGTTTTGACGAGTTGCGGTTTGGTTTTGTAATCATTGATCCGACAAAACGAGGAAAAGGTTACGGAAAGTCGATGCTTTTGTTGGGATTGAAATATGCAAAAGAGATCTTTGGAGCAAAAAAGGTTTCATTGGGCGTTTTTGAAAATAACGAACGGGCTTATTATTGCTATAAGTCTGTCGGCTTCAGGGATGTCGCTGTGAAAGAAGCCGAGTCTTACAGCATTCTGGGTGAAGAATGGCAATGCAGGGAACTTGAGGTTTGCTTTATTTGAAGAAACAGTTTGATGTAGTTTTTTAGGAATGTTCTGTTGGTTGAGGCGGTGATTTTATGCGTTTGTTTCATGTCAGTGAAGAAGAAAACATAACGGTTTTTGAGCCGAGAATACCCGATCGCAATGATTTGGATAAAAACGTCGGTCTGGTTTGGGCAATTGATGAAGCATGCTTACCGAATTTTTTAACACCGCGAGATTGTCCGCGAGTTACATATCATGTCGGCAAGAATACCACCGAACAAGATAAAATTGCATTTTTCTCCTCGCCGACCGTGCAACACGCCGTTGTTATAGAACACGATTGGTTTGATAAAATGAGACATACGACGTTGTATCTGTATGAATTTGATGTTGCCGATTTTGAATTGCAGGATGCGAATGCAGGTTATTACGTTGCAAAAAGCAAGCAGACACCCATTGCAAAACATACGATAACGGATTTGTTTACGGCTCTGATCGACAGAAGTGTTGAGATCCGCATTACGGATAATTTACAGAGTATAGCGGATGCCGTCAAAGTTTCCACGCTGCAGTGGTCTTTGTGCAGGATGGGCAATGCAAAGCCGAAAAAAGGGGAATGAAAGGGAATGAACCATTGCGGAACGCAGAAATTGGAAACCGAACGGTTGATTTTAAGACGGTATGTGCGTGAAGATGCCGCCGCGATGTATAAGAACTGGGCGTCGGATTCGGAAGTTACCAGATTTTTGATGTGGAAACCGCATGAAAATCAAGAGGTCAGCCGAAATATAACGGAAGAATGGGTAAAACAGTATTCCGACGAACGGTATTACCATTGGGCGATCGTTCTGAAAGAGAACGCAGACGAGCCGATCGGTGATATTGCCGTGGTGAATATGAATGAAGACGTTTCGATGATGCATATCGGTTATTGCATCGGCAGAACGTGGTGGCATCAGGGGATCACGTCCGAAGCACTGAAAGCGGTGATGGATTTTCTTTTCTGTACAGTCGGCGTAAATCGCATTGAATCAAGGCATGATCCGCGAAATCCGAATTCCGGAAAGGTCATGCAAAAATGCGGCATGAAGTACGAAGGTACGTTGCGCAGTTCCGATTGGAATAACCAAGGGATCTGCGATGCCTGCTATTACGCTTTGTTACGATCGGAAAGATACGATTGTCGGGAAACTTCCGAAATACAAACAAACGAAATTGACGGGTGAGATTGAATGGAAAACCTCGGAATGATCGATTTGATTAAAAATAAATATCTGTCCAATGGCAAAGAAGATGTGTTAAAACACGTTGAAAGTGTTGCAGATATCGCTGTTGGTTTCGCGAAAGTATATAAAATTGACATTACAAAGATAAAACTTGCAGCATTGCTTCATGATATCAGTGGTATAATGACACCGCAGGAAATGTATGATTTTGCAATCATGCGTGGATTGGAAATCGATCCTGCAGAGGAAAAATATCATGCTTTGTTGCATCAAAGAGTTTCAAGAATAATCGCACAGGATGAGTATGGTATTACGGATACAGATATTCTGGATGCTGTCGAATGTCATACAACGTTGAGAAAAAATGCAACCTTGTATGATAAGGTTATATTTATTGCAGATAAAATCTCATGGGATCAAAAAGGTGTGCCTTTATATGATGATTTATTAAAAAGTGCGGCTGTTGAATCGTTGAATGAAGCCTGTTATCTTTATATAAAATATCAATTTGATAACAATCTGTTGGTTATGCCTCACAAATGGATAGTTGAGGCTTTTGAGGATTTGAAAGAATCTTAAATAATAACAATGAAAAGGTAAAGAAAATGAAAAACATCTTGATCGTTGTCATCGGTAGTGTCGGCAATGAGCCGGAGGCGTTGCGGCAATCGCTTGAATATTTCGGTTTCTTCGTTGCCGTGAAATACGTCGGCAGGCCGAATGATCTGATTGCGGTTTTGCAGGGGGAGTTTGTTTTGGATCCGGATTGCATCATTCTTTCCTGTCACGGAGAGGACGGTGCGATCATCATGCCCGAACTCGGTGCGGACGTATATGATGAGCGTGAGCCGAGAGGGAATATGACAGCTGCGGATATTGAAAAGCATCTGCAGTTGCACGGAAAACTGATCTTGAATCTCGGCTGTACAACAGGTGCGACGGCTTTGGCAACGGTGTTTTCAAAACAGAACACCTACATTGCATCCGCTGACTACACCGAGGGAAACGCCGCTTTGTATTTTACGATCTCTCTGTTTTACGAATTGTCAAAAGACGGTGTGAGCATAGAGGATGCATACGAAAAAGCAATGGGAACGGACAACGAAACGCAATATTTTAAGATGTTCGGATAATGTTTTGATTTTTTGAAAGGAGCCATAAGACTTATGATCCGATTGGCAGAAGAAAAGGACTTTTTACAACTTGCCGAAATGAAATGGGAGCATTCCGCAGAGGATGACGTGACCTACGGGGAAACGAATACCGTCGGTGTTGACAAGCAGCAGTTTATTGATGCATTCGTCGATTTCTTGAAAAGAGATACCACGTATACCGTATACGTAATGGAGCTTGACGGCATCGTGATCTCTGCAATGTACGTGGCGGTCATCAACAAAGTGCCGAAGCCGAAAGTGAGCAATTCTCACCTTGCGTATATTACCAACGTGCATACGCTGTCGACTTACCGCAACAAGGGCTACGGAACGCAACTGCTTGAATATATAAAAAAGGATCTGCAGGAAAAGGGTTGTGAAATGGCGATCGTCTGGCCGAGTAAAAAATCGGCACGGTGGTATGAACGCAACGGCTTTAATCCCGATAACAGTATGATGCAGTTTGATTTTGAATAAGACAAATAACATGGTGAATCGTATATGTATATCACATTTAAGAACGGCGACACAGGTGATCGGGTAAGACTGATCGCGGACGGACGGGAATATTTGTTGGATGCAAACGGTATCGTGCAACATTTTTGTTCGGCTGCTGTTGCGGAGTTTACCGTTGAACCGATGCCGAAGTTCGATTTTACGGACGATGCGGCACAGGCAGAGTGCAGAAAAAGTCTGAAAAACAGAGTGCTTGACCGAATGGCGGGAAAACTTTTGCAAAAACTTCCCGAAACGGTTGCCTGTACGGCTGTAAAATACAGAATTGATTGCGGCGGTGTTGACAGCATCACGGTCAATCTGTCGGACGGCGTATATTCCGTTTGCGACGGAAAGTTTGCAGACGTAATGGATCTGCTGCCCATCGGCATTCTCTTTGTGCGTGCAGAATGTGCACCCGGTCGCATTGCCGTTTGTGATGCTTTTGTTACGAACCGTAAAAAATTTCTGCGGCTGATGCGAAACGTGTTGCTGTTCAAGCATTGGGGTTTTCTGTTTTTGGATCTGTTTTTCTTTTTACCCGAATATCTGCTTGTTCGTTTTTATTCGTCGCGGTTGTTTGTGAAAAAACTTTTGTGCGGTCTGTATGCAAAAACGACCGCAGAACGTTCGCAAATACTGAATAAACAAATTGAAAAACAGGAAAAAGAAGAAAAAGCCGGTTGTGTTTCTGCACTGCTCAAAGGCGGTGTCCTGTTGGCTGTGATCATTGCCGTCTGTTGGTGGGGAATGACATCGGAGCCCGAAGTGATCGTCTCGAACGACTTGCAACGCTTGGAGTGTTTCGATGAAGTGTTCGTGCTTTTTGACGGCGGTTTGCCTGCGGATGCGGAAAAATCTTTTCTTGAGGATTACGATGTGTTTTATCCGTTGGCAACGGGTGGATACGATACGGAAAACTATTATTGTTACATATATGAAACCGCCGACGGGGAACGCTATTTGTGGCTGAAAGACGATTGGGCGGACAAGAAAAACAGGGACAAAACCTATGCGGAATATGAAGATCCGCTTGTTTACAAATCAACAGGAATTGAAAGTTAACAGACCTGCAAAGGCAGATGGAATGGATTGCAAAAAGAGCAATTCATTCCGTTTTTTTGTTCTTCGCGGAAAGTTGGGGGATTACAAAATAAGATAAATTATGATTTAGCGGCTTATTTGCACTGTGTAAATTGCTTCGTCAGCATTTAAAGATTTTTGGTCAAGCTTTTGCAAAAGCTTGCGGAGTCGGGAGGCAGAGCCTCTCGTCGCCCGTCGCAACGGGCGAAACACCCCTTTCCTTCAAAAAGCGCAGGAGAGTAGGAAA
>JAZNRU010000017.1:0-112078 GCA_045590895.1 Acutalibacteraceae bacterium | reverse complement strand
TTGTATATCATATATAAGCACTTCATTGGTGAAGCGTCAGTTCATACTGACGTGAAGTTATGGCAATCGCCATAGTGAAGTGTTGCGGCGATGCCGCAAAGTGAAGTAAAGTTTGCCCAAAAACACTTGCAAAGCAAACTTCACTACGCAGTAACTTCACTGCCGAAGGCAACTTCACTTGCCCGTAAGGGCAAACTTCGTTAAAAAACCGACTTGTCGAAACAAGTCGGTTTTTTGGTGCCGATGGCGGGGGTCGACTCTCGCACTGCGGTGCTCGGTCAGTCGCGGCTCTGACAGTCCACCGGACTGTCATTCACTACCGCTCCGCTTCGGGTCCTTTGTTTTCACGCCAAAAGAAAAAACCACCGCAAGGGTGGTTTTTTCTTTTGGCGCGCTTGCAGGGACTCGAACCCCGGACCTACTGCTTAGAAGGCAGTTGCTCTATCCACCTGAGCTACAAACGCAAATAATGGAGCGGGTGATGGGAATCGAACCCACACAACCAGCTTGGAAGGCTGGGATTCTACCATTGAACTACACCCGCATTAGCAGATGCTATTTTAACACTAACATTGCCTTTTGTCAAGCCCAAATTGAGGAAAATTATAAATTTTTCACATCAATGCGGTTTTCTCTGTTTTCGTCAAACTTTTTCTCCAAAGCAAATGTGCTATGCAGACCGAGGGAATGCACAGCACATTGTTTTGCTTATTTGTTGCGGTCAGAATACAACGATCTTACCGTCGTCAACACCGATACGGATTTCCGAAAGCCCGTTGTCACCTGCGGCAATGATGAGATTTGCAATGGGATCTTCAATATTGCGGCGGATGCAATAACGGATATCTCTTGCACCTCTGGATCCGCCTGCCGATTCCTTGGCAACGATATCGGCAACACCGTCTGCAACCGTAAGACGGATGCCTTTGTCTTCCAGTGCGGGGATAAATTCTTCAATAAGGATCTGTGCGATCACACGGAAGTTATCTTCGTTGAGTTCGTTGAACACGATGATCTCATCCACACGGCCGAGGAATTCCGGACGCAGGAAATCACGCAATGCTTTCATGGCTTTGTCTTTGGATACGTCGTTTTTATCCTGACCGAAGCCCAAAAGATTCTCCTTGCGTTCACTGCCTGCATTGGAGGTCATAATGATTACGCAGTTTGCGAAGTTAACGGTTCTTCCCTGTGCATCGTTGGTCTTGCCTTCGTCGAGGATCTGCAGGAGAATATTCAGCACATCCGGATGTGCTTTTTCGATCTCATCAAACAGCACGACGGAATAAGGCTTTCTGCGTACCTTTTCGGTCAACTGTCCGGCTTCGTCATAACCGACGTATCCGGGCGGAGAACCGATCAGACGGGAAACGGAATGCTTCTCCATAAACTCGGACATATCCAGACGGATGAGGGTTTCGGGCGTATCGAACAGTTCATCGGCAAGGCGTTTGACGAGTTCGGTCTTACCGACACCCGTGGGACCTACGAAAATGAAGGATGCAGGTCGTTTTTGCGGGCTTAACTGAATACGGCTGCGGCGGATGGCGGCACTGACCGCTTCCACGGCATCGTCCTGTCCGATGATGCGTTTCTTGAGGTTTTCTTCAAGATTTGCAAGGCGGTGTAAGTCGGTATCGATCACCTTGCGTGCGGGGATGCCCGTCCACAGGCTGATAACTCTGCCGATATCGTCTTCAATAACGGCGTTCTGTTTGGCTTTTTCTGCAAGTTCCGCATTGCGGCCTTCTTCAATGATGATCTCGGAACGCACCTGTGCGATCTGATCGTAATCCATATCTTCACTGGGTTTGCTGAGTTCTTCTTCTTTTTTGCGAAGTTCCGCAAGTTTTTTCTCACTCAGTTCATAGGCACTGATTGCAGGATTGCGTAAATTTGCACAGGTACAGGCTTCGTCCAACAGGTCAATTGCCTTGTCGGGCAGGAAACGGTCGGTGATATAACGCTCGGACAAAATGACCGCTTTATAAAGAAGATTATCGGAAATGCGGACGTGGTGATAATCTTCATAATAACCGCGGATCCCTTTGAGCATCTCAAAAGCATCTTCCACGGAGGGTTCTTCGACCTTGACAGGCTGGAAACGGCGTTCAAGAGCCGAATCCTTTTCGATATATTTTCTGTATTCGGTAAACGTGGTGGCACCGATAACCTGAATCTCGCCTCTTGACAGGGCGGGTTTGAGAATATTGGCGGCATTCATGGAGCCTTCCGCATCACCCGTACCGACAAGATTGTGTACTTCGTCAATGAACAGAATGATGTTGCCTTCGGCTTTGACTTCTTCAATCAAACCTTTGATACGGCTTTCAAACTGACCGCGGAACTGTGTACCTGCGACAAGAGCCGTCAGATCGAGCAGATGAATTTCTTTATCCATAAGGCGTGCAGGAACCTTACCTTCTGCAATGTGCAGAGCAAGGCCTTCCGCAATGGCGGTCTTACCGACACCGGGCTCACCGATCAGACAGGGATTGTTCTTTGAACGGCGGCAGAGAATCTGCGTAACGCGGTAGATCTCATTGTCACGACCGATGATACGGTCGAGTTTGCCTTCTCTTGCACGGCGGGTAAGATCGGTACAATACTGATTAAGGAAACGGCGTTTGTCTTCTTTCTTTTTATTTGCACGATCACGCGGCGGCGGACTTGATTTGCGACGTCCTTTTTCGCCTTCTTCCACCAACTCGGCAGGCAGATCCACATCGTCGTCTTTGGGTATAATACCCTGTTCTCTGAGCAGACTCTGTAACAGCGGCAACGTGGAGGCACCGCCGTTTTCAAAAGAATCGCCGTCTGCCATATTGGAGAACATATCTCCGAACTGATCGTTGAATGCATCCAGATCGTCTTCCGTAATACCCATTTTACTCATCATATCACGGATCGGACCGATGTTGAGATCCATGGCACATTTGATGCAAAGTCCTTCCTGCGTGGTTTTATCTCCTTCAATTTTGGAGATAAACACGGCCGCAGGACGTTTTTTACAACGTGAACATAATTGTAAACTCATTGAATTATCCTTTCAGGGGCTTCCCCACCCCTATAACAAAAATCGTTTATTCCGCTTTGTCTGCAGATTCTTTTTTCTGCGAAAAGCGTTCTTTGAACTGACGGAAAGTTTCCGGCAGATAAAATGCAAAAGCAATAAAGGTAAGAATGACGGAAATAACAACCAGCACTTTCATTACAAGTTCGGGCAAGGTGAACAGTGTGTCACGGAAAGCGCCGACTTCGGGACCGAATGCAACGACCAGCACCATAACGACATAAAACACCATGGTAGCCACTTTGCCGGGCATTTCGGCAGCACCGGGACGAATTTCAAATGCGAGCATGACCGCACCGCCGATGAGCATGATGAGTTCCTTTGCAACAAACAGCAGGAACACCCATGCAAAAGCGTGAATGCTTTCGTTTTCGGCTCTGAAGAACACGTAAAACAGAACGACGGCAAGGGTGATCTGCGTCAGTTTATCGGCAATGGGATCCAGAATTTTACCCAATGCACTGATCTGATTGAAGCGGCGTGCAATTTTGCCGTCAAAGAAATCGGAAAGACCGGACAGTGCAAGCACCACGACCGCCCATACGGTTTCGCCTTTGAGGAACAATGCGGCAATGATGGGCACCATAACAATACGCAATGCCGACAAAAGATTCGGAATTGTCCAGACATTATCAAACAGGTCTCCTGTTTTCTTGTGTTTTTGTACGTTTGCGTTTTCCATAACTTTCTCCCGTCCTTTTATGTATTTTCGGTTTGTACTGCATTCAGATCCTGCACATCTGCCAAAAGATCAACAGATGCCGTTTCTACCCATGCACATATTTTAGAATTTTCAACTGCGGTTGTCAAGGTATCATTTATATTGTAATCAGCCGCAAAATTCAGCAAAACGGCAGCAATACCAAGCGGAATGACAGCTCTGACAACACCGAGTGCCGCCCCGAGGAAACGGTTGACAGGCTGTTTTTTGTTTTTATAAATGAGAGTGTTGAGCAGTTTTGAAAACAGTCGCAACACCACAAACAGAATGTAAAACACAACCACCGTTGCAAGAACTGAAAGTGCAGTTATGCAAAAAGGTTTGATGTAGTTGATTTCAAGATTATCTATATTGAAAAAAGCAACCGCATCACCCGTAAACTGCTTTGCTCCGTCAAGCAACCCGTAACTGTCCGCCATGGATACAACCCCCGAAGGCAATTGTTCCAGCAATCCGTCAAGCACCGCCTGCGGATCGTTGCCTGCAAGACTTTCGGGCAACATGGATTGCACCTTGGCAAGCACGGGATTGCGGACAAATGAAGAATATAAAAACTCGGCAATCGGATTTGCAAGTATTTTGGAGCCGATCAGTGCGGCTACCGCAGAGACGATGCTCATCAAGGTCAGGAAAAATCCTTTTTTTGCGGCTATAACGGCTGATAGTGCAACCACCGCAATCAACAGTATATCAACAATGTATTTTTCCATTGCTCATGCCTCCAATGCGTTTAACTGTATTATAAAAGAAAAATGTTGCAGATTTATTATATTCATTTGAATCAACCGACAATTTCACTTTCCTGTGCAAGTCGGGCATGCACCGAAAAAGCGGTAAATCCGTTTTCATGCAGGCAGAACACCTGATTGCCAACGACCTGCAGAACTTCTATATTATACCCCGTTTTTGCCTCGCCGCTGAAAGCACCTTTGCGATCGTAAACGGTAATATTTTTCGCATCGCTGACCGCAAAATGTTTTTTTGACAAACTCAGGTTCACGGCGTCGGGAGATACGGGTGAAGATGAAAGAATTTCATCTCCGTCATCATCCCACACGTAAACGCGGTGATTTTCTTCATCCACATAGCCGCTTGAAAGCAAAACCGCAACACGCTCACCGTGGATGAGATCCGTTGCAAGCAGTGCAGACGGATTGTATTCAAGTTTCTTTTCTTCTTCACCGTCCTCAACAAAGCAAACAAAAGAATCGGTTACGAAGCAAAGCGTATCGTTTTTCATGTAGTCCAGATGCAGAACCGTACTGTCATTCTGTTGCCACGTATAAACGGTCTGCGTATTGCCGCTTTCAAACATCAGCACACTGCCCGTATATACGGCGTTTTCCGATCCCGCAAGAGATACGGCATAATGCTTACCGTCATCCGCCAGTGCAATACCCGTAATGAAGTGTTTTGCACTCCCCCATTCAAACAGCAACGTACCGTCCTGTGCATAAACGTAGAGTTTAGACTGATAGCCGCCGTCTGCAAGCGTGGCGATCGCGTAGTTGCCGTTTTTGCCGACCGCCGCCGTCAACAAAGAGGCATTGGCGGTGTATTCATCAAATACGGCGGCATTGATCTCAATTCTGTACTGCTTGTTTCCGCGGTCATATACCAATATTTCCCTGTCAAAAACAGCCATGCAGGGATTGCCGTACGTATGGGCATCGCTGCGTGTAATACTGCCGCCTGCATCAAAATAAAGCATTTCACTGTCCGTCAGCACGGCAATACCGCTTTCATACGCACAAACGTCAGCCACGGCTTCAGGTGAAACGGAATATAAAACGTCACCCTGTGTATCAACGGCAAGCGTTTGCTGATTCTCGACGTTCAGTGAAGAACCGATCATCACACGTGCAACCGCAAAAACAAGAATACCGAATAACAACAGCAAGCCGACGATTCGCAAGACCGCAAGGCTTTTTTTCTGATTGTTTTCCTGTTGTGCAGCCATATCTGTCTCCTCTCAATAAAAGATTCTGTTCAGGTACAAACCGTCTCCGGGCACCGTAATACCTGCCTGCAAACGGTCTTTGGAGGCAATGATCGCGGGAATGGAGTCCTGCGGGATCTTACCGCCGCCGATATAAAGAAGTGTACCCGTCATGATACGTACCATGTTATAAAGAAAACCGTCGGCGGCAAAGGTAAAGATCACCTTTTCCCCTTCCCTGCGGACGTCTGCTCTCGTAATGGTGCGAACGGTGGTTTTCGCATCGCTTCCTGCCGCCATAAAACAGCAGAAATCATGCTTTCCGAGCAGATCCTTTGCCTGCCTGTCCAGCAGATCGGCATCCAAAGGATACTTATACTGATAAGCCCTTTTTTCCAAAAACGGATCGCGGATGGGAGCGTTCCATACCACGTATTCATACTCTTTTCCTTTGCAGGAAAACCTTGCGTGAAAATCCTCATCGACCGTGCGGCATTCCAGCACCGCAATGTCATTGGGCAAATACGTATTGAGTGCCGCAATCACGTTTTCGGGCGGATACTCTTTAGGAACTTTGAAATTACAGCAAAAACGGTTGGCATGCACGCCTGCATCCGTTCGGCTGCATCCGTTGACAACGGGCGTTTCACCGAACATTCTCGCCGCGGCTTCCATGATCCTCTGCTGTACGGAAATTGCGTTTTCCTGGTATTGCCAACCGTGATAACGGCTTCCGTCAAAACGGATGGTCAGAAGATAATTCGTCATCAGATCACCTTCTCAAACAGGAAGAAACCGCCCATATTGACAACCGATGTAACGATAACGGCTGCAAGGCACAAAAGTGCAACGCCGAGCATTACGAAATCCCTTCCCTGCAGTTTCATCACACGAAGACGGGTTCGTTTTCCGTCACCGCCGTAACAACGTGCTTCCATTGCAAAGGCAAGTTCGTATGCCCTGCGGAACGAATTGACGAACAAAGGAACGAGAATGGGCACCAACGCTTTGGCTCTTTGCATGAGTGAGCCCGTTTCAAGATCGGCACCTCTTGCCTTCTGTGCGGACATAATGATGTCAATTTCTTCGATCAGAGTGGGAATAAAACGCAGAGCAATGGTCATCATCATGGCAAGAGAATGCACTTTGATGTGAAATACCTTCAAAGGAGAAAGCAACCGCTCGATCGCATCCGTCAGCAAAGTGGGAGAAGTCGTATACGTAAGCAAAGTGCTCAACAAAATCAGGGCCACGATGCGGACGGCGATAAAGATCGCGAAAAAGACACCTTCGGTGGTGATCTTAAAATCCCAACTTTCCACCGGATGCCAGAGCACCGTTCCGCCGTCATTGTAAAAGATCTGCAAAAATGCGGTAAAGAGTAAAATGACGAGGATCATTTTAAGCCCTTTGAGAATGGTTTTGAACGATATACGCGACAGCAACACCCACGTAACGGACATTGCAAACATCAGAAGCAATGAAAAAAAGTTTCTGCACAAAAACAGGGAGGCGATATTCAGAACGGTCAGAATGATCTTCATACGCGGATCCAGTTTGTGAATCACGGATGTTCCGGGGAAATACTGACCGATGGTAATATCTCGGATCATACCGTTCCCTCCTTTTTGCCGAGCAACTTCAAAAGCATTGCAGCCGCCTGCGGTACGGAATAAACGCAGGTGTCGACAGGATAACCTTTTTCTTTCAATCTGACGGCAATGCGTGTAACGGCAGGAAGGTCCAGTCCCATGGTGATAAGTTCATCCGAACGGCTGAATACTTCATCCACGGTACCGTCCATGGCAATGCCGCCTTTATTCAGAACGAGAATACGGTCTGCAACAGCCGCAACCGTCTCCATGCTGTGTGATACGAGCAAGACGGTAGCACCCGTTGCAAGACGGTATTTTTCGATCATGTCCATAATTACTTTTCTGCCGATGGGATCCAGCCCTGCTGCAGGTTCGTCGAGAATCAGCACTTCCGGTTTCATTGCCATGACACCGGCAATGGCGGCACGGCGTTTTTCACCGCCGGACAGATCAAAAGGAGATTTTTCGAGCAATTCCGGTGCAAGACCGACGATTTCAGCAGCCTCAAGCACGCGGGCTTCAATTTCCTCTGCAGAAAGTTTCATGTTGGTCGGTCCGTATGCAATATCCTTGTGCACGGTTTCTTCGAACAACTGATACTCGGGATACTGAAAACAAAGACCGACACGAAAACGAGTGTCTCTTGCCGTCACTTTATCGGCGTTGATGTCTTTGCCGTCGAGCATGACCGTTCCGGAATCGGGTTTTACCAAAGCGTTGAGCATCTGCATCAACGTGGATTTGCCCGAACCCGTGTGACCGATCACACCGACATATTCGCCTTTTTCAACCGAAAAAGAGCAATCATGCAAAGCAACGATTTCAAACGGCGTTCCTTTTGAATAGGAGTAACCGATATTTTTTACTTCCAGAAAAGTCATATCAGCCCTCCATTCTTGCGGCAAATGCCTGCACGAAATCGTCTTCGGTAAGCACGTCACCGAGGTCACAGCCGTTTTCACGCAAAACAGCAGCAAGACGTGCAACTTCGGGAACATCCAGACCGACTTTGCGGAGCAATGCTTCTTCTTGGAATACGGCGGCAGGCGTACCGTCAAGGATAATCTTGCCGTCATCGACCACCATCACACGGTCTGCCAACGCCGCTTCTTCCATAAAATGGGTAATAAACAACACGGTCATGTTTTCTTCGCGGTTCAGACGTCTGACGGTATTCATCACTTCACGTCTGCCTTTGGGATCGAGCATGGCGGTGGGTTCATCCAACACGATACACTGCGGACGCATGGCAAGAATGCCTGCAATGGCGACACGCTGTTTCTGACCGCCCGAAAGTTTATGCGTTTCATGCATACGGTATTCGTACATACCGACGCTTTTCAGTGCTTCGTCCACACGTTCACGCAGTTTGGACTGCTCCACGCAAAGATTTTCGGGGCCGAATGCAACGTCCTCCTCCACAATGGATGCAACGATCTGATTGTCGGGATTCTGAAAGACGACACCGACCGTTTTGCGGCACTGCATTTCGTTTTCTTCATCCGCAGTATCCGCACCGTTGACAAAGACTTTGCCTTCGGTTGGCAGATAAATGGAATTGGACAGCTTTGCAATGGTGGATTTACCCGATCCGTTGTGTCCGAGGATCACAACGAACTCGCCTTTCCGTACGCTGAAACTGACTCCTCTGAGAGCCTCGTCACCGTCATCATCGTAACGGTACGTTACATTTTCGAATCTTAAAAGTTTTTCTTCCACGATTATCTCTTCCAACACGCGGTAGAGCCGCAGGGCAGAACCATGCCGGATGCGGTTACCGGTAATCCGATTTCATCGGCAGACGTTTCTCCGCCGAACTTCTTCTGTATTGTAGCACCTAAAATGTACTGCATGACCGAGGGGGACAACCCCGCCGTGTATGAATTGAGCAAAAACAGCAAAGAATCCTCATGCAGTAATTCGGCACAGCGTTCCACAAGTTTGTAGACTTCTTCTTCAAGTTTCCAGACCTCACCGCCCGGTCCTCTGCCGTAAGAAGGCGGATCCATGACGATGATGTCGTATGTATTGCCGCGGCGGATCTCGCGTTCAACGAATTTGATGCAATCATCCACCAGCCAGCGTACACTTCTATCCGCAACACCCGACACAACGGCATTTTCTTTTGCCCATTGCACCATGCCTTTGGACGCATCCACGTGTACGGCGGCGGCACCTGCAACCATGGCAGAAACGGTTGCCGCACCCGTGTAACCGAACAGATTGAGCATTTTTACGGGACGGCCTGCTTCTTTAATGGTGCGTGCAACAAGATCCCAGTTGACCGCCTGTTCGGGGAACACACCCGTGTGCTTGAATCCCATGGTCTTGACTCGCAACTGCATTTCGCCGTATGCGATCGACCACACGTCGGGTATTTTTTTATAGACCTCCCAACGTCCGCCTCCGGAATTGGAACGGATGTATCTTGCATCCGCTTTTCTCCAGAGGGGATGCTGTTTCGGGGTTTTCCAAATCACCTGCGGATCGGGACGGATAAGGATCACGTCGCCCCAGCGTTCAAGACGTTCACCGTCCGAACAATCCAACAGTTCATAATCTTTCCAATTCTCTGCTTTTCGCATCAGATAAGCCTTTCTTTCACAACTTGCGCAATTTCGTGTGCAAGGGTTTCGGTTAATTTTTGATCGCGGCCTTCCAGCATAACGCGTACCAGCGGCTCCGTACCGGATGCACGCACAAGCACTCTGCCTTCATCACCGAGTTGATCTTCGGCATAAGCAACGGCGTTGCGGACCTCTGCATCTTCATCCAACCGCAGTTTTCCGAGTGCGGAAACGCGGACGTTGATAAGGATCTGCGGATACAGCTCGATCTCACTTGCAAGCTGACCGAGTGTTTTTCCGCTTGCTCGGATGATATTGAGCAGTTGTACGGCAGTCATTTCACCGTCACCCGTGGTGGCGTGATCGGAGAAAATAATGTGTCCCGACTGTTCACCGCCGAGATTACAGCCCGTTTCGAGCATTCTCTGCAGTACGTAACGGTCACCGACCGCTGTTTTTTCATAACGGATGCCGTTTCGTTCAAGATATTTGAGCATTCCCATGTTGCTCATGACGGTCACGGCTACGGTATTGGCTTTGAGTGCACCTTTGTCTTTCAGGTACTTAGCACAGATGGCGATCATTTTGTCGCCGTCCACCTCATTGCCGTTTTCGTCACTGCACAGCAGGCGGTCGGCATCTCCGTCAAACGCAAGTCCGAGATCAAATCCGTTTGCACGCACATATTCACACAATCTGTTCAGGTGCATGGAGCCGCAATCGGCGTTGATATTGATTCCGTCCGGATGGCAGTGAATCAGCGTGCATTCCGCACCGAGACGTCCGAACAGTTCTCCTGCGGTTTTGGATGCCGCACCGTTTGCACAGTCCACGGCAATACGCATTCCGAAGAAATGAGCATCCGCCGCATTTTCAAGATGTTTGATATAGTCATTGACGGCGGTGGGAGAATACGTTACGGTGCCGACCTGTGCACCGACCTTGGGCATCACGGGAGAAACATCGTCCAAAATAAACGCTTCGATCTTTTCTTCCGTTTCATCGGGAAGTTTATAGCCGTCAGGGCCGAAAATTTTAATTCCGTTGTACTCAAACGGATTGTGCGATGCAGAAATGACGACACCTGCATCGTATTTGTACTGTTTAACAAGAAAGGCTACGGCAGGTGTGGGAACCACACCGATGTTCAGCACGTTACAACCTGCCGAACAAAAACCGGAAGCAATGGCATTGGAAAGCATATCCGCCGAACGTCTCGTGTCGGTTCCGATAAGAACACGCAGAGATTTATTCTCCTTTCCCTCACCGAGCACAACAGCGGTGTATCTGCCGATCTTCATGGCAAGTTCACAACTGATCTCCGTGTTTGCAACACCTCTGGCACCGTCGGTGCCGAACAGTCTGCCCATTCAAAAAACCCCTTTGTCAAAAATTTACAGCATGGATTGCTGTCCCGGCATGGGAAGTCCCAGATGCCGATAAGCGGCAGGCGTTACCATACGCCCGCGGGGAGTGCGGCTCAGAAAGCCGATCTGCATAAGGTAAGGCTCGTATACGTCTTCGATCGTGACCGCTTCTTCACCGATTGCCGCCGCAATGGTTTCAAGCCCCACGGGGCCTCCGTTGTAGTTGCGGATCATGGCGGTCAGCATCAGACGGTCGATATTGTCAAGTCCGAGACTGTCTATTTCCATTCTTTCCAGTGCAAGCATTGCATCCTGTGCGGTAATGATGCCGCTTCCGACCACCTGTGCAAAATCGCGGCTCCTGCGCAGAAGTCGGTTTGCAATTCGCGGTGTACCGCGTGAACGCGATGCAATCTCCAAAGCACCGTCAGGCTCGATTTCAATTCCGAGAATACCTGCACTGCGGCTGACGATCTGTGCGAGTTCCTCATGAGTATACAGTTCCAGACGGAGAATCACACCGAAACGGTCACGCAAGGGGGCGGTCAACTGACCGGCTCTCGTGGTAGCCCCTACAAGTGTAAAGGGTTGCAGATCCAGACGGATGGATCGTGCGGAAGGGCCTTTGCCGATGATAATGTCGATCACTTTATCTTCCATTGCCGGATACAATACTTCTTCGACGGCACGGGACAGACGGTGAATTTCGTCAATAAAAAGAACATCGCCTGCATTTAAGTTTGTAAGCAATGCGGCAAGATCACCCGGTTTTTCAATAGCAGGGCCCGAAGTGACACGGATCTGCACATCCATGGTGTTGGCAATGATCCCCGCCAGCGTGGTCTTACCGAGACCGGGAGGGCCGTAGAGAAGCACGTGATCCAGCGGTTCATTGCGTTTGCGTGCCGCTTCCATGTAAATGCTCAGATTCTCTTTGACCTTTTCCTGTCCGATGTATTCATCAAGCGTGCGCGGACGCAGGCTGATTTCCGTATCCGAATCAAAAGCCGAAAATTCAGGTGACGACAGTCTGCCGCCGATATCTTGTTCGTCAAACACGCTTTTATACTCCTCTCATCAATTCCTTGAGTGCAAGTTTTATCATTTCCTCAACCGTGAGGCTGATGTCCAGTTTTGCAACCGCACGGGCGGCTTCGGTCTGCCCGTACCCCAAAGCGACCAACGCACTGACCGCTTCCGCACTTGCACTCCCCTGCTGTGCGGTCTGTGCAATGCTTTCCAGTTGTGCATTTGACACACCCGACGGTGCGATCTTCGTAATTTTATCCTTCAGTTCAAGCACCACACGCTGTGCGATCTTCGGACCGACACCGTTGGCACGGGTAATACTTTTGACATCTCCCGAAGCAATGCTCATACTCAGTTGTGAAGGTGTGAGTTCGGAGAGAATGGACAGGGCGGCTTTCGGTCCGACACCGGACACACCGATCAGGAGTTTAAAGAAATCCAGTTCTTCCCTTTCGGCAAAACCGAACAGTTCCATGGCATCCTCACGGACGGACAAATAAGTATACACCGTAACCGTTGCCCCGATCTGTGCCGTTTTTTTGAGTGTATTCAGGGTTGCAAAACAACGGTACGCTACACCGCCGCAATCAACGGCAAGGCAGGACACGTCGGTATATACTACTTTTCCGGTCAGGCTGTAAAACATATTCACACCTCTTTAGTTTACTGGCTTTTTTCCTTTTTTATGCTTTTATCGCAACAATCTGCCGAGTGCAGATCCGCTTGCATGGCCGTGACAAATGGCAAGAGCCAACGCATCGGCGGTATCATCGGGTTTCGGAACGGCATTCAGATTCAGGATCACACGCGTCATTTCCTGCACCTGTTTTTTTTCGGCCCTGCCGTAGCCGACCACACTTTGCTTGACCTGCAAAGGGGTGTATTCAAATATTTCAACACCTGCTTTTTTTGCGGCAAGCAGAATAACACCTCTTGCCTGTGCCACGTCAATGGCGGTTTTCTGATTGGTATTGAAAAAGAGTTTTTCGATGCTCAGAGCATCGGGCTTATACTGCGTGAGCAGATAATCGATTCCGTCATAGATCTTTTCAAGACGGTCGGAAAAATGCATCCCGGCGGGTGTGGTAACAGCCCCGAAGTCAAGTGTCCTGAAACGGTTGGATTCATACCGCACGATGCCCCAGCCGACGATGGCGTAACCGGGATCGATTCCGAGAATGACCATACTGATCCTCCGCTACATAATTTTGTCAGTATATTATAACACGCAAGTGCATAATTGGCAACCTTTTTATAAAAAAAATTATAAATTATTATCTTAAATAAAAATAAAAAAGGTGACCGTAAAAATCACCTTTTTCAAATCATGCAATTGTCTTAAAAAATTTCAAACGTGCCGTCACCGTTGTCTTCGGTAGGCTCATTGTTTTCAGTGGCTTCGGTAGCTGCTGTAGCCTCGGTGGCTTCAGTGGCTTCTGTCGCATTTGTAGCCTCCGTAGCCTCGGTGGCCTCGGTAGCATCCGTGGCCTCGGTAGCATCCGTAGCTTCGGTAGCATCCGTGGCTTCCGTAGCTTCGGTGGCTTCCGTAGCTTCGGTGGCTTCCGTAGCTTCGGTGGCTTCCGTAGCCTCGGTTGCTTCCGTAGCTTCGGTGGCTTCCGTAGCCTGCGTGGGAGCCTGCGTTGCACGTTCTGTCGTTGTGGTCGTGGTGGAATTACCGTAATATCTTGTGGTCGTTGTCGTCTGACGGCGCGTGGTCGTCTCTTGGGTGGTAGGTTCTTCGGTGGTCGGTTCTTCCGTGGGCATTTCCGTAGCGGTCATTTCAACCGTCGGTTCTTCCGTCGGTTCTTCGGTGGGCAGAGTGATATCCGCATCGTACTGTGCTTCGCTTCCGCCTGCAACAATACCGGCAGAAGCATCGTCATGCTTGCGGTCATACGAAATTTTATAAGATGCAACAGCCGTAACAGCCATAACGAGAATCAAACCGAGAACAAGCAAAACATAAATCCACGGACGTTTTTTGCCTTTTGTTTTTTTCGTATCGGCAAAAGCAACATCACCTTCGGGAACATAGGTCTGTTCCTGTTGCATATTTGCGGCGGGGGTTGCAGTCTGTACCGATTCTTCGACAGGTGTGTAAACAGGGGCAACAGGTGCCGCATCAGCAACTACACGGGCAACAATGAAACTGACAGCCGAATCGGGACAACGTTTTGCGGCTTTGCTGACAAGCATCTGCACTGCCTTTTTTTCATTGCCGTCGCAAGCGGCAAGCGTTACGATGATCTCGCCTTCCGTGACCGCAGAAAAAACGGCATCGGTACAAAGAACGTACATATCACCGTCTGCGATGTCCTCAATCAGTTCACAACTGCAAAGGGGACGTTCTTCTCCCTCCGTTTCAGGCACATAACCGACACTTGTGAGTTCACCCTGTGCATAACGCAACAGCATGACGTTACCCATGCGTGCGGCGACAAGATGGTTTTCATGACCGAGAAGCACGGCGGTAGACAGTCCGCTGACATCGTTTCCGCTTTTTTCCAGTGCATAACGGCTGTCTGAAAAATATTCATCCAGCACCGTAATAAAAGCTTCGGGATCGGCTTTAAGATCCGCAAGGCGGTCATTGAGAGCCGTCAGTGCCGCACCCGCAAAACCGTTGTATGCAGAGGATGCCAAGGCAACGGCAAAGGGCAGATTCATTTTTCCCGCACCTTTGAAACCGTTGTTTGCCGCATCCATGGAAAGAACACGTCCGTTGAGGTTCAGATTATCACCGTTAAAACTGCCGTTGGTTGCTTTCTGTGTGACAGCAGCAGTGCGAATTGTATAGTTCATCGAATCACATCCTGAAAATAATCACATACAAATATTTTTTTTGCACATTTGTATTATTTTAATATTATTTTTTTATTTTGTCAATAAGAGAAACAAATTTTTGTCTGACATCACCTGCCAGATACAGCGATCCGCAGACAATGAGCGCATCAAAATCGGAAAGCATCCGCAAACTCTGTGTAACAGCGGCATCCATATCAGTTAAAACAACGGCTTTCGTGCCTCGGTTTCTTATCATTTCTGCCAGTTCCTCCGCTTGCAAAGAACGCGGATTGGATGCAGTAACCGCAATGACATAATCAAAGCAAGGCAAGAGATTATCCAGTGCTCTGTCCACTTCCTTGTCTGCCATCATACCCATCAAAGCAAGGATCTTCCGATCGGGCAGATTTTTTTGCAATACCCGCGCCAAAGCCGCCGTGGAGCCGTCATTATGCGATCCGTCCAGTACGATAAGCGGTTTTTCGCACAGTATTTCTATACGGGCAGGAATGCGTGCCGCGGCAATGCCGTCACGGATATGCTGTTCGGTAATGTGCCATTTTTCAGCACAAAGCAAGGCAGTTTCAATGACAAGACAGGCATTTTCAACCATGTGTACGCCCGCAAACGGCACGTGCAAATCGCCGTTATTCCAATGCACGAGCGTTCCGTTGAGGGTTTCGCAAACATGCGGCAAAGTGCCCTTTGCAAAATGCAGTTCACTTGCACATTCCGAACAACGGGATTGCAACACTTTTTTTACTTCTTCGGGTTGATTCTCACTCGTCACGACAGGCACTTGCGGTTTGATGATACCTGCTTTTTCACCCGCAATAGCTGAAAGCGTATCCCCCAATATACCTACGTGGTCAAACGAAACGGAGGCAATGACGCTGACTTCCGGCTTTTCGATGATATTGGTGGCATCAAAACGGCCGCCCAAGCCGACTTCGAGAATCACGATATCGCATTTTTTTTGTTTGAAAAAGTAAAATGCGGCGGCGGTAACGACCTCAAATTCGGTCGGAAAAACGCCGTTTTCATTGCATTTTCCGACCGCATCCCGCATCGTTTGTGCAAGAGATGCAAGTTCATTTTCTGCAATCATCTGACCGTTGATCTGTATACGTTCACGGAAATTCAGAACGTAAGGAGAAGTGTACAGACCGACGGTATATCCTGCGGCACGGAACACCTGTGACAGCATGGTACAGGTGGAGCCTTTTCCGTTCGTGCCTGCAACGTGAATAAACGAAAGATCGTTCTGCGGATCACCCAAAGACACCGATAAGGCGTACACCCGATCCAAACCGGGTTGTACGCCGAATCTGTCAAAAGAATGAAAAAACTGTAAGGCTTCTTCGTAATTCATCAGTTGAGTTTTTCAAGTTCTGCACGGATGTTTGCCGCTTTTTCAGCCAGTTTTTCGCGATTCTGCTTCTGCTGTTCCACAACTGCGGCAGGTGCTTTTGCCAGGAAACCTTCGTTGGAAAGTTTGGCATCGATCTGGGCGAGCTGTTTTTCGGTGGCTTCGAGTTCCTTGTTCAGTCTCTTGCGTTCTGCTTCAAAGTCAACGAGTTCACGCATCGGAATATAGACCGTGCAGGAATCGGTAACCACGCTGACGGCACCTTCAATGGCAAAATCAGCGGCGATCTGCACGTCAGATGCAGAAGCAAGACGTTTGAAGAAACCGGCACCGAGGCTGAACGTTTCGGCATCCGCCGTTGCAATGAACAGTTCCGCTTTTTTGGAGGGAGCCACGTTCATTTCGGCTCTGCGGTTACGGACACCCTTGATAGCCGCCATGATCTTGTTCATCTGTTCTTCTTCGTCGGTGAAGTCGAGTTCTTCACTGTATTTACACCAATCGGACAGCATGATCGTCTCGCCGTCATGCGGCAAGGTCAGCCAGATCTCCTCGGTAATGAAAGGCATAAAGGGGTGCAGAAGTTTGAGCGTATTGCTCATGACGTACACAAGAACACCGCGGACGGTCTTCTTGGCTTCTTCGTCTTCCCCGTTCAAACGGATCTTTGCAAGTTCAATGTACCAGTCGCAGAGGATGTCCCAGATAAAGTCGTAGAGTTTCTGAACGGCAATACCCAGTTCAAAACGGTCGAGAGCATCCGTAACGTCGCGGACGGTCTTGTTAAAGATGCTGAGGATCCATTTATCCTCAAGTGCAAGATCGGAAGGTACATGGGGAGCCGGCTCGTTTTCGTCGAGATTCATCAGCACGAAACGGGCAGCATTCCAAAGTTTGTTTGCAAAATTACGGCTGGCTTCCACCTTTTCATTGGAGAAACGCATATCGTTTCCGGGGCTGTTGCCGGTTGCAAGAGTAAAGCGAAGTGCATCGGCACCGTAGGTGGCAATGATTTCAAGCGGATCAATACCGTTGCCCAGGGATTTACTCATTTTGCGTCCCTGTGCATCACGGACAAGACCGTGAATGAGAACGGTATCAAAGGGAGCCTTGCCCATATTTTCGAGCGAGGAGAAGATCATTCTGGAAACCCAGAACGTTATGATATCATAACCCGTGACAAGGGTGTTGGTCGGGAAATAATGCTTGAGATCTTCGGTATTGTCGGGCCAGCCGAGGGTGGAAAACGGCCACAGTGCAGAGGAGAACCATGTATCGAGTGTGTCGGGATCCTGTTCAATGTTCTTCGATCCGCATTTGCAGCAGACCCGGGCTTCGTCTTTGGAAACGGTGATCTCACCGCAATCGGCACAGTACCATGCCGGAATGCGATGTCCCCACCACAACTGACGGGAAATACACCAGTCGCGGATATTCTCCATCCAATGGAAATAGTTTTTGGAGAAACGTTCGGGAATAAAACGGATAGAGCCGTCACGAACTGCTTCAATGGCAGGTTCTGCCAAAGATTTCATGCTGACGAACCACTGCAGGGAAACACGCGGCTCAATGGTGGTATGACAACGGTAGCAAGTGCCGACGTTATGGGTATAATCTTCGGTCTTGATGAGATATCCGCCTTCTTCAAGATCCTTGACGATGGCTTTTCTTGCGGCAAAACGATCCATACCGGCATACTTGGGATAGTCGTCGGTAATCTTTGCATCGTCAGTCATGCAGTTGAGGATGGGCAGATTGTGACGTGCACCCACTTCAAAGTCGTTGGGATCGTGTGCAGGTGTGATCTTGACAACACCCGTACCGAAATCCATTTCAACGTATTCATCGGCAACCACGGGAATTTCTCTGCCGACAAGAGGAAGAACAAGCATCTTACCGACTTTATCGGCATAACGTTCATCCTTGGGGTTGACGGCAACCGCTACGTCACCGAGCATGGTTTCGGGACGAGTGGTAGCCAGTTCAATATAACCGCTGCCGTCCTTGAACGGATAGCGAAGATGCCAGAAATGGCCTGCCTGATCTTCATATTCCACTTCCGCATCGGAAATGGTGGTGCGGCATTCGGGACACCAGTTGATAATACGGTTGCCGCGATAAATGAGTCCTTTTTCATAAAGACGGACGAACACTTCTTTAACGGCTTTCGAGCAACCTTCGTCCATGGTAAAACGCTCCCTGCTCCAATCACAGGAAGAACCCATTTTTTTAAGCTGTTCGACGATTCTGCCGCCGTATTGCTTTTTCCAGTCCCATGCACGGACAAGGAATCCTTCTCTGCCGAGATCATCCTTGGTGATGCCTTCTTCACGCATCTTTTCAACGATCTTGAGTTCGGTTGCAATGGATGCATGGTCGGTACCGGGAAGCCAGAGGGTATCAAAGCCCTGCATACGCTTATAGCGGATAAGAATATCCTGCAGGGTGTTGTCAAGTGCGTGTCCCATGTGTAACTGTCCTGTGATGTTGGGAGGCGGAATGACGATGGTATACGTTTTTTTGTTCGGATCGCAGGGTGCTTTGAAATAGCCGCCGTCGATCCATGCTTTGTATGTTCTGTCCTCAACGATCTGAGGTTCATACTGTTTTGCAAGTTCTTTATACATTTTTATCTTCCTCTCAGAAAATCTATCATTTAATTATTGCACCATTACACGCATTTGTCAAGTTTTTACATCAAAAACAGAAAAATTTATTTCGTTTCATCACACAAAAAGTCTTTCAGTGCGGAATAGCGACGGTGACTGCGGTCATTTTGCGTAAACTGCTCCACGATACCTTGTCTGCCAACCAATATTTCAAGTTTCTTGGCTCTCGTGACCGCCGTATACAAAAGATTGCGGTAGCACAACTGCGGCGGTACGTCCGTTACGGGAATCACAACGGCTTCAAATTCACTGCCCTGACTTTTATGTACGGTTACGGCATACGCAAGTTCAAGGTCGGCTATATGGTCAACGGGATACATGGCAAGGCGGTCATCGAAACGTATTTTCAGAATTCCCGCCGCGTAATTGATAAATTCAAGAATACCGACGTCTCCGTTAAAAATTCCCTGTCCTTCTTCGCCGTCCTTCTCCCACTCAATATCATAGTTATTTCGTGTCTGCATCACCTTGTCCCCTTCACGGAAAAACCGTGCAGCGGAAACGGTAATTTCATTTTTGATGCGATCTTTCGGATTGAGAAGCTCCTGCAAAATGCGATTGAGATTGAACGTTCCGCAGGTACCTTTTTTGGACGGACAAAGCACCTGTATGTCGGAAATGGGAGAAAAACCGTAAGCAGTAGGCAGACGTTGTGCAACCAGTGATGCGATGCATTCCGCTGCGGATTGGGAATCGTTACGTTCCATAAAGAAGAAGTCGCTGTCTTTTTTATCGGTAACGGGAGATTGACCGTGAATGATGCGGTGTGCATTGGTAACGATCAGGCTTTGCTGTGCCTGTCGGAAAATCTCGGTCAGACAAACGACCGGTAAGCGTTCACAGGCAATCAGATCGTTCAACACGTTCCCCGGACCGACGCTGGGAAGTTGATCGGCATCCCCCACCAGTACAAGACGGCAACCGAACGGAACGGCATCTAAAAGATTGGCAAACAGTTCGCAATCCACCATGGACATTTCATCCACGATCAGAGCCTGTGCATCCAGGGGATATTCGGCATTTCTGCCAAAAGTCGGTCTGTCATTTTCATTCCATTCCACCTCAAGCAAACGGTGAATGGTTTTGGATTCACGCCCTGTCACGTCACTCATTCGTTTGGCGGCTCTGCCCGTAGGTGCCGCAAGCAAAACCTGCAGACCGTGGCTTTCAAACACGTCGATCACCGCTTTGACGGCTGTCGTTTTACCTGTACCGGGACCGCCGGTGAGGATCAGAAGTCCCTTTTCGCAGGCAAGCCGCACTGCTTCACGCTGTGCGGGAGCATAAAACAGACCGTTGCGTTCTTCGCTTTCGTCAAGTTCTTTTTCCATATCTGAAAAACCCGCAGGCGGAAAACGCAGAATGGTACGCATCCGTTCGGCAATGCTGTGTTCAGCCATGTAAATATCGGGTAAAAACAGAAACGGTTCGTTTTCGATCGTTTCTTCATACAGCAAATGACCGGTCAGCATTGCATCGAGTGCGATCTCAACCTCATCCTCCGTCAGATCCAGCAAAGAAGCACAAGGAGCGATCAGTTTTCTTCTCGGCAGACAGGTGTGTCCGTTATTATAAAGATTGTGTCTGATGACGTGAAGTATACCCGCCGTATTGCGGTAAGACGGATCGGGAGACAGTTCCATTTTCTGCACGAGTTCTTCCACACGGTCAAATGAAAACGAACCGTCCATATTACAAAGAACGTAAGGATTCTGCCGTATGGTATTAATGGCACCGGCTCCGAAGTATTTATATACAGCCGTGCTTTCAGACGGTGAAATACCGTAGTTTTCCAATTCAATGAGTACTTTTCGCATAGCAAACTGACGTATAAACTCCTGCGATATATCCTTTGCCATGCGTTGAGAAATACCTTTGATCTCTGCCAGGCGTTCGGGCTCGTTTTCAAGAATCTCAAACGTCCGTTCCTTGAAGCGTTCCACGATCTTCAAAGCCATTTTCGGACCGACACCTCTGATCGCACCCGACGAGAGATACGAAAGCAGTTTTGCAGTGGTATCGGGGAGTGTTCTTGAGAACGTTTCGATCTTGAATTGCCGACCGAACGTACCGTGCGTTGTCCAATTGCCGACAACGGTAAGTTCCTCCCCTGCGGCAATTTCGGGCAATTCACCGACGGCGGTAAAATAATCCCCGTCGCCGTTGAGTTCCACCACACAAAAACCGTTTTGCGCGTTGCGATAAGTAACACGCTCAACGGTTGCGGTTATTTTTATTTGATCTGCGGCTTTGTAATCCATAAGAACTCAATCCTCTTGGGTTTGTGCATTCAGATAGACGTATTCGCCTCTGAACAGATGTCCGACGTCACGCAGAACAAAATCAAGTCCGCGGACGACCGCCTTTTCGGGTTCCTGTGCCACGCGGACGGGAACGGACAGTCGTTCCTCCAGCCACGGGCCGATTCCGAACAGATTCGCACAACCGCCCGTAAGAACGATGCCGTTGCGAAGCACGTCTGCGGCAAGTTCATTCGGGGCTTTTTCCAATACGTTTTCAACGGTTTTGGCAATGGAATCCAACTCGTTGCGTAAAACCCAATAAATTTCGGCAGACGTCACCTCAAACACTTCAGGAAGACCGTCAGTGATTCTTTTACCGTTTACAAGATAAGCTACTTCCGTACCGCGAAGAACGGCACCTGCGACTTCTCTTTTGAGTTCCTCAGCAGAAAGATAACCGACGCTGTATCCCTTCGTATGTGTCAGATAACGGCGGATACTTGTGGTCATATTTCTGCCGCCTACACGGGTAAAAGCGGATTCAACGACCGTTCCCATCGAGATCAAAGCCGCATCCACACTGCCGGCTCCGATATCCACGCACAGCACACCGCTTGCCTTAAAGCAATTCTCCCCCGCACCGATGGCTGCCGCAAGAGGCGTATCGATAAAACAGGCTCTGCCGCAACCGCAATCGGACAAAATCGACAGCAACGCACGCTTTTCATTTCTTGAAACTGCGGTCGGCACACTCATGAGCACGTTGGGTTTAAACATACGATTGCCGCATTGACGAGTGATAAAGGGACGTAACATCTGCTGTGCGGCTTCAAGGTGATCCACGACACCGTCTCGGACGGGATGCACGGCTTTCAGGGAGTTCGGCAGTCTTCCGAGCATTTCAACCGCCGCATTGCCCATTGCAACGGGCTTTCCCGTATCGACATCACAAACCATAACGGACGGTTCCGACACAACGACACCTTTGCCCGCAACACAGATGTGAAGCGTTGCAGAGCCGAGATCGATCCCCATACGAAGTCCGAGCATATCCAAAACCGTCCTTTCTTTGCATATATAAATGAATTATATCACATTCTGCCTGCCACAACAAGCACAAAATATAAAAGTTCAAAATTTTTATATTTTTTATGTACAATTGTATTTTCTTGTGTTATGATAGAATTATTAAATGATAAGGAGTTGTATTTATGAATTATCTGCACAATGAATACTCAATTCCCTCCGCAACCGGTGTTGCCGATATTTACGTACAGTGTATCGCCCCCGAAGTACATCCTGTCGGCATCATTCAGATCATTCACGGCATGGCGGAGCACACCGACCGCTACATTGAAATCGCAAAAATGATGGCAGATGCAGGCTTTGCCGTTTTTATGAGTGACCATGCAGGACACGGCAAATCAATCAAATCCGAGGAAGATCTCGGTTATTTCGGAGAACAGGACGGCCATAACCGCATCGTTGCGGATGCTTTTGCCGTTACGCAACTTGCAAAAAAAACATATCCCGACACAAAAGTGATCCTGTGGGGTCACAGCATGGGTTCGTTTGTGACAAGAAGTTACCTTGCAAAATACAAAAATGCAGTAACAGCCGCCGTGATCTGCGGCACGGCAGGTGCCAATCCTGCAGCATCCGTGGGTGCTTTTCTTGCCGATATGATCGCAAAGATCAAAGGAAGTCACCACCGCAGTGAATTTATCAACAGCCTTGCATTCGGTACATACAATAAAAAATTTGAAGGCAGAACTGCTTTTGACTGGCTGAGCGTGGACAAAAAGAATATTGACGTATACATTGATGATCCGAAATGCGGATATCTGTTCACGGCAACCGCTTACCGCGACCTGTTCCGTCTGTTGGGTTACGTATCGGGAAAACAGTGCTTTGCCGATACACCCAAAGATATGCCGCTGTATCTGATCGCAGGTGACATGGATCCCGTCGGAAATTTCGGCAAAGGCGTTACCGAAGTACACGAAAAATACAAAGCCGAAGGTTGCCTCGTACAGTGCAAACTTTATAAAGGGATGCGTCATGAAATCCACAATGAAGCCATCCGCGAAGAAGTCGTTTCCGATATCCTCGCATTTGCAAAAAGCGTACTGTAAGGTGACGGATATAATCCGAACTCTAAACAGCAAGCAAAAAAACTGCTCAGACCGACTGATCTGAGCAGTTTTTGTTTGTTTTGTTTTTGATTGAAAATCAATCGACTTTTTCCATGTAAGCCATGGGAACGTAAGCATCCCAGCCTTCCCATTCGACATGGCCCCAATAGACTCTGTCTTCTTCGGGAGCATCGTTCCATACCTGGATGTCAAGAACTTCAAATTCTTCACCGTCACCGACAACCGTAAGATCGTCGCCGTTGCCGGGAGCATCCTTGACTTTGACACCGTAGCCGCCGGTTGCAACGATATAAGTACCGACCGTGTATGCACCGGTATCCGCATTGAGCTGGTTGCCGAATTCAGCCTCGTAATCAGCAGCGGTCATCAGGAACTGCATGGCAACGTAACCGTCGGTACCTTTGTAGGAAGTAGCACCCCAGTAGGGATATTCGGGAACGTCGGAAGCAATGATCTGCTTGACGACAAGTTTTGCACCGGAGGGAATTTCAACACCCGTGTCAACGTCAACGCTTGCAGATGCACGCAGTTTAAGGTTCTTGCCGTCTGCATTGTAGAAATAATAGTTGCCTGTGGTGTAGGGGCCTACCGTAACGCCGCCGCCGACAGTGGTCGCATCTTCGGCAGGTACAGTGGGATCAAGATCGATAATGCTGCCTGTTGCAGTCTCAGTGGGAAGTTCGTTTCCGGTGGGCAGTTCAACGGTTCCTGTGGGATCGACCGTTGCAGTGGGATCAACAACAGGTGTGTTTGCATCGTCGGAAACGCTTGTGTCTGCATCTTTATTGTTGAAATGAATGGCAATGCCTGCACCTGCAAGTGCGGCAAGCAACATCAGAACAACAACAACGACAACAAACAGAATATACATCTTTTTGTTTTTTTCCATGGTAATAACTCCTTTAATTTTGGTTTTTACATCAAAAGCCATATTACATTATAGCAAAGAAAAAAATTTTTTCAATAGGTATCTTGATTAAATTTACCAAATATTATATCATTGTTTTATATAGACCTCACAAAAAAAAGGAGTTAAAAATGCAACAAATCAGATTATTGGTTGACGGAATGTCCTGTGCCGCGTGCAGTGCGGCTGTTGAAAAAGCACTGTTACGCATACAGGGAGTTTCATCTGCAAACGTCAATCTTGCCACGGGAACGGCATTGGTAACGACCGAAAATGACGAAACGGATGCCGAAACGTTACGCAAAGCAGTAAACAAAGCGGGATTCGGTTGCCGCATTCCCGAAGTGCGGGATTTTACGGAAGAACAACCGCAACAAAAGAAAACCGTATCTCCTTTGAAACGGATCTTTCTGCTTCTCCCTTTTGCAACAGTTCTTCTGTATCTCGCCTATTCCGCAAAACTGCCGCTCCCCTTTTCACGGTTTCTCGGAAGTTCGGACTTTGCCGTCTGCAATGCAAGTTTGCAAATCGTTTTATTGATACCGTTGCTCATTGCCGCAAAGCATATTTATAAAAAAGGGTTTTCCTCGGTTTTACACAAAGCCCCAGGCATGGATGCACTCGTGAGTCTGGGTACGCTGACCGCCACCGCGTACAGTTTATATTTATTCTTCCGTTTGCTGACAAACGGCGGCTCGGCGGCAGGACTTTACTTCGGCTCGGCGGGTATGATCCTGTTTTTCGTGATGCTCGGCAAGGCACTCGAAGAAAACAGCCGCAACAAAGCGGCAAAGGCGATCCGTTCCCTCGTGGCGTTGCGACCGCAGAATGCAAATCTGCTCCGCGGCGAAGAAACCGTGGAAGTTACCGCTTCGTGTCTGCAGACAGATGACATCATTCTTGTAAAACCCGGTGAAAAATTCCCTGCCGACGGCATTGTGATGAACGGTACGGGCGATGCGGACGAATCGTTGCTGACCGGTGAAAGTCTGCCCGTTAACAAAAAGGTCGGTGACCGTGTGTACTGCGGTGCAATCAATCTCAACGGTGCGTTGCACGTCTGCGTCACACACAATACCTCGCAAACACTGCTGGCAAACATCATCCGCACCGTCGAACAGGCACAGGCCTCCAAAGCCCCCGTTGCAAAACTTGCAGACCGCATTTCGGGCATTTTCGCACCGACGGTATTCTGTATCGCGTTTGCAAGTGCGATCGGTTGGTTCATCGCAACAAAAGACGTCGCAAAAGCAATTACGACGTTCATCAGCGTACTCGTCGTGGCATGTCCGTGTGCTTTGGGACTTGCAACGCCGATGGCGATCATTACGGCAACGGGACGCGGTGCAAAAGACGGTATTCTCATCCGTAACGGAGAAACACTGCAAAAACTGGCCTCCGTTGACACGGTGGTTTTCGACAAAACGGGGACGCTTACCAACGGAAAACTGACCGTCAGCGAGGTATGCCCTTGCAATTGCACGCGGGAACAACTCCTGTATTACGCCGCTACCGCGGATTCAGAGAGCGAACACCCGATTGCAAAAGCGATCGTCACCCATGCAACCGAAAACGCGATCCCGATTACAAAACCGCAGGAAATGCTGTCGGTTGCAGGCAAAGGCGTACAAGCTGAGATCGACGGTAAAACCGTACTCGTCGGCAATCTCGCCTTCTTAACCGAAAACAACATTGCGATACCGACGGATGCAGACAGAAACGCACCTGCGGCAACTCATATTTTCGTTTCATCGGACGGAGAATATCTCGGCCGCATCAGTGCATCCGATACAGTACGCGAACACGCAGAAGATGCTTTGCTGAAACTGAAATCCATGCACCTGCAGACCGTGCTTGTGACGGGTGACAATGACGCCGCCGCAAAAGCCGTTGCGGAAAAACTGCCCGTAGACCGCACCTATGCAGGCATTCTGCCGCAGGGAAAAAGCGAGATCATGCAAAAACTGAAAGAAGAACAACGCAAAACGGTCTTCGTAGGTGACGGCATCAACGATGCACCGGCTCTGGCAAGTGCGGACGTCGGTATATCCATGGGCTCGGGTACGGATGTTGCAACGGAAACGGCGGATGCAGTGCTTTTGCGGAACGATCTGCTTTCCGTAGCACAGACGATCACGCTTTCAAAAAAGACCATGAGAATCATCAAACAGAATCTTGCGTGGGCATTCGGGTATAATATTCTAATGATCCCCTCTGCGGCAGGCGTGCTTACCCTGCTGGGACTGCCGATGCCCGATCCCATCCTTGCGGCCGCCGCAATGTCCTTGAGTTCGGTGGCTGTGGTAACCAACTCTTTACGGCTTTTGAAAAAACAAAAACAATAAATTACAAACCCAAATTGAAAGGAAAATGAATTATGAAGTATGTATTCAACGTAGAAGGACTTATGTGCGAAAAATGCGTGGCAAGACTGACCAACGTGCTGACGGCGGAAGATGCCGTCAGAAGTGCCGACGTATCCCTTGCCGACAAAACGGCAACCGTAGAAGCCGAATGCAATGCCGACACCGTACGCACCATCATCGAAGATGCCGGCTTTGATGCAAGCCTTGCTCAATAACAAAGTCACCAAGAAAAAAGCAACGAAGGCCGAAAAAGTCTTCGTTGCTTTTATTATTATTCAGTTTATTCTGCGGTTGCGGGAGTAAGTGTCTGATCGGTATCCGAGAGCATGAAACGCGGATAGAGAGCGTTGTCATACACCGTTTTCTGTTCGTCACTCATCACGAGCCATGACACGAACCGTGCATAATCGGTTCCGTAATCGGATGCAACGTGTGCGGCGTCCTTGATGAACCACGTGCAATCGGGATACAGGCAGGTGGATGCGTTGATAACGCGGTCGGGAGAAATGTATTCGTCCGCAACGCCTGCAAGCTGTTCATCGCTCAGCGTTTTGCCGAAATCGGCGGCGGTTGCATAGAAAGACGTGCCGTATACTTCAATTACGCGGTCACCCTGTGCACCGCAACGGACGGTTACGGGTGTCATGGGCAGATTGTAGTTGGACAGGAATGCAACGGGAATATCGCGTGCGATGGCACCGTTTACGATGTCTTCGGTTGCGAACAGGAAATTACGCATTTCTGCAAGTTCAGCCATAACAAGCGGATATTCATCCTTGCAATCACCGAACATAAATTCAACGCAGGCATCGAAATCCGCTTCGGGACACATCGACCAGATCCCCATGGCAAGGCCGAAAGAATTACGCATTCCCTCATCGAAAACACGTTCCTTGTGTTCATCCACAAGACCGTTGACCAGATCACAGACAACGTTGAGAACTTTGGTTCTCGTAACCATTTTAACAAGAAGCTTTACGATAACATTGGATTCTTTTACTGCATTTTCAAGGAAACTGCCGAGGATCTCACCGTCGAATGCAATATCGCCTTTGAACAGATCGCCGATGGTGTAGATGCCGTTGAGTGCACCGGAAAGGAAAGTGCAGTTATAAACGGAATCGTAACCGTAATAGTACATATACGCACAGGCAACGACCGTACCCATGCTGGCACTGACGAGGCGAACCTGCTCTTTGCCGGTATCGGCCTTGGCGGTTTCAATCAGCGTATTGAGCTGTTCTGCCAACACACGGGGGGATTTACGCCAGTCGTATGTAAAATAGTAGCAATTTTCGGCACCGACAACGTCAATGGCTGTTGCAAGGATACCTTCTTCATTGCCTTTGTCATGCGTTTCAAAGAAATCGGGATACGATGCCATGGATTCAGTATACTGCACGACACCGATATTTTCGATCGAGTTGCCGTCATTGTCGGCGGCAATGGGTGCAAACAGCGTGTTTGCGGTTTCAACAAGCGTATCCACCATACCCTCTTTATTGAGAAGCATTGTGTTCGCAAGAAGTTTTACGACACCGGGGAAAATATTGCCGAACGTGAACGTCAATGCGGGAGAGCCGTCTTCATACTGCAATCCCATAAAATCAAATCCGCGTACGACCACCACGGGCGGGCCGTCATATTCGTTTTTTTCTGCGGCAAAAGCCGGAATGACACAACCGATCAAGAGAACGGCACAGAGCAATAAACTGATAATCTTTTTCATTTTTGATACTCCCCTTTTTTTAGGCTGACGGGTGTATTCCGAATCCGTTTTTCACAGGCGGATTTCCGTCGATACTTCGTTAAAATTCTTAAAAAGAGCCGTTTTCGGGCGGGTTCGGATCATATCCCTCACCCTATGCAAGCGTTGCCAACATGACCGCTTTGATGGTATGCATACGGTTTTCAGATTCCTTGAAAACCACGGAGGCTTCACTTTCAAATACTTCATCCGTCACTTCAAACGCATCCAGACCGAAACGTTCACCCATTTCCTTCCCGACCTGCGTTTTATGATCGTGATAAGACGGCAGACAATGCATGAAGATGCAGTTTTTGCCTGCGTGATCCATGAGATTTTTGTTGACCTGATACGGAAGCAGATCGTTCACACGTTCTTCCCACGCTTCAATGGGTTCACCCATGGAAACCCAGATGTCGGTATAAATAACGTCGGCATCGGCTACTGCTTTCAGCGGATCTTCTTCAAAAGAAAGCGTTGCACCCGTGTCTTTGGCGATCTCACGGCACTGTGCAATGAGTGCTTCATCGGGAAAATACTTTGCAGGTGAGCAGGCTGTAAAATGCAGACCCATTTTTGCACAGCCGATCATCAGCGAATTTCCCATATTGTAATGTGCATCGCCCATATAGACGAAACGGATGCCGTTGAGTTTGCCGAAATGTTCACGGATGGTCAGAAAATCGGCAAGGATCTGCGTGGGATGGTATTCATTGGTAAGACCGTTCCAGACGGGCACGTCGGAATACTTTGCAAGTTCTTCCACTTTTTCCTGTCCGTATCCGCGGTATTCAATTCCGTCAAACATTCCCGCAAGTACACGGGCGGTATCGGCAATGCTTTCTTTTTTACCGATCTGCGATGCGGACGGATCGAGATACGTACTGCCCATCCCCAGATCGTGGGCGGCAACTTCAAAACTTGAACGGGTTCTCGTGCTGGTCTTTTCAAAGATCAGAGCAACGTTTTTTCCGCGAAGCGTATCGTGCAGAATGCCTGCTTTTTTCTTGGCTTTCAGGTCTGCCGCAAGGTCAAGAAGATATTCGATCTCCTGCGGCGTATAATCAAGCAACGTTAAAAAATCTCTGCCTTTTAAGTTCATAAATATTAACCTTTCGTGCATTAATATACAAAATCGACAAAGACAAGCCTATCACAAATGTATAATAATGTCAAGCATCAAATAATTATTCAAGAATAATTCTGCGGATGGTGGTTTTTGCAAGGCACATTCCGTCCTCGGGACCGCCGCTGCAATAAGACAGCAACATCTCCTTTTCACTGAGGAAGAACACCGCAGGATAGCAATACCCGTGTGCGGGATCGCTTTCAATAACTGCAAAAGCCGAATATTCCAGCCCGTCATCACTTTGTGCCATGACAAACGGATTTCTGCCTGCATCCACCCATTTTGCATCGGGATCGATTCTGCCGTTATAAAGCGGAACGGGATTCCAGAATGCATAGTACTTTCCCGAATAAGGATTTCTGCGGATGAGCATGGGAGATTCGGGAGAAGTGAAACGGGACGGGATCGGCGTTGTCCACGTAGCCCCGCGATCCGACGAAAAGGCCTCAAACTGGAACATACGGTCGGTGCGAAAATACTGATACACTCTGCCGTCGGGCAGTTCGATAAGACCGGGCTCCTGCAATCCCGTTTCGGAATAACCGGGATCGGACATTTTGATAAGACCGCTTATATCCTGCCATGTATCCCCCTCGTCATCCGAAGCGTATACACGGCAATCGGCAAAATAATCCGCACTTACCGTACCGTCCTCATTTTCGATCATGTGGTGGCGTGCCGTCGGAAGCAGTATACGACCGTCCGACAACTGTACGATGCGGGCGTTGTTGATAACGTAATAACACGCATCATGCAACGGAAAACACTTCACAGCCTCACCGAACGCGGTTTCGTCGTCATTTGCAAATCGCATATAGCCTTCGGAAAAGGAGCCTACCTTGCACAGATAAAAAAGTGCAAGCCTGCCGCTTTGCAACCGAAGCAGGGACACGGACATCAGATTCAGCGTGTTGTGTGCGGATGCGGGTACGAGAATAACGGGTTCTTCCGTAAAATGCTGCCCGTTATCGTCGGAATACAATCCCGCAACATCGCAGGTTGCATCATCATTCGAATCGTCGCTGTTATAGCGGCTGTATGCAAAGAGAATACGTCCGTCCTTCAGACGGGCAAAATCCCCTTCACTGTTGCGTGCGTTATTTGCCTTGGGAGGCAGAACGTGCACTGCCTGCGACAATGCAAACACGGGAGCATCTTTCATAATGACTTTCCTTTCGGGGCAATCAGTTTGTCAGATCGTAGTTAAACACTTTGTTGATGAGATTCATAAGCGTATTGAGCAAAGAGTTAAAAAATCGGTATAATCTTGCAAACAGCCCGTCATCTTCCCATGAATCCGCACTGTTTTCAGCCGTCATGGGTGAAAGGGTTTTGGTATTCTCATCATAAACGGTGAACTGCGGAAATACATCATACGTGTCGATCGTCATTTTTCCGTCCGTAATAAAGAATGCGGAAATGAGTTCTTCCACGCAATCGGGGAACACACTGTGTTCAAGACCTTTTACGATCCACGTCTTATCGGGGAACAAAGCAGTTGACATATCCACCTGTCGGTCGGGAGAAATGTATTTCCCCTTGCCTGCACTTTCACGACGTGCGATATAATCGGAGGAAAGCGTCTGACCGACCAGTGCCGTGGTAGCCCCGAGCGACGTGTTTTCAACCGTGGAAGCACCGTCGGAGATAACCTCGTTATTTTCAAACAGCGGAACGCTCTGGAAACCGTATTTTGTAACAACAGCAATGTCTACGACACCGCTTTTTGACCATTTTGACAGATCCGATTCAAAAGGTACCGCAACTTCGTTGTGGTAATTCTTGATTTTGGAGATCAACCCTGCGTATTCTTTTTCCTTGCCGGTGAAATTCAAAGTCATGGCATCGTTGTAATCATCAAGCGAAACCATTGCCCAGATACCGGGCATGGTACCGTAAGTAGCCATAACAAGGCGGGGCAGAATGCTTGCATACGCATTGGCATAGATCTCATTGATATAAGAAGTTGCAAGTCCAAGGCTGTTCGTGGCAACCGCCAGATCGATGGTTGATTGCAGAAGATCGTTGACGGTAGTATTGTTCACGTTCATGTAGTAATCGGCGTAACGGTCAACGGAATCGGCATCGAGTTTGATCTTGCCGCTGAAGGTGCCGCTGACGGTATTGACGCCCGACAGAGCCTGGCTGTAAAGACAATAGTTATTGATTTTGGAAGTACCGTGCTTTTTCATGTAAGCCTGTACGACGCAGGCACCCTCGCAACGGCCGATGATATTGACTTTTTTGGAACCGGTCACTGCACAGACCGCTTCGATATAGCCTTTCAGATCATCGGCAACCGCCCACGGATCCAGACGCCAGTCATAGTAATACATATAGTCACGCATACCGTAGGTACCGTTTTGCTTTGTATTCTTCAGCGTAGAACGTGACCACGTCCAGTCAATGCCCGATCCGTCGGAGGCTTCACCGTTTTTATCCAGTGCAATGGGCTCAAAGATCGGATAAACCGCTTCATAAAGTGCATCACTGTATGCATCCCAGTTATTGGTGCGAACAGCCTCAAGAAATACGGGCATACAATCCTTGACAGCCTGCCCGATATAGCCGTCCTCAACTTCCAGCGGATAGATCTGTTCACCCTCTGCATTGTAAAGAGGGGTACCCTGACCGCGGACGTACACAACGGGGATCGATGTGCGCACATTGGCAACGGCTGACATGGGCATAAGAATGCTTGCCAAAAGAAGCACGCAGAGGAATACTGAAAGGATACGGAACGATTTTTTCATGGTTATAACTCCTTGCCGATGAGAATTGCGGTACGAAAAACAAACAAACCGCCATAATATAATATTTTTATTATATTATGGAAAAAAATAAAAATCAATACACAGATTGCAATATTTGAAAAAAAACTGCCGTTATAAAACGACAGTTTTTTACGGATAAGCTGATTATCAGGCTTTCGGAGTTGTGATTCCGGGAATTTCAATGCCGAGAGCATTAAAGATGAACGCAAGGATGGCATTGACAAAACGCAGGCAACGTTCACGGATGCTCATGGGTTTTTCAACGACGTCCTCAACGGGTGAACCTTCATACGGAGTGATCTGATCGGTTTCGGCATCCTTGACCATATACTGCGGATATGCGGGATCGGTAAACACGGTCATGGTACCGTCGGAATGCATGAATTTTTCCATAAGAACGTGAATGGATTCCGGAAAATCCTTATGTGAAGAATCCTTGATGATCCACGTGGTATCGGGGAACATAGCAGTCGAAGCATCGATATTCTTATCGGGAGAAAGATAGATGTCTTTTCCGCTTTCGGTGAGAGATGCAATATAGTCATCAGACAAAACCGCACCGCGTTTTGCACAGGTTGCACCGAAAGAAGCATTTTCAAGCGTTACCAACGAATCGGAAAGTTCGGCGGCACTTTCATCGATCGGAATGTTGATATAACCGTATTTTGCAATGGTGGCAATCTTAACGCCGGCTTCGGAGGCTTCGGTAAGAATTTCATCCACACGCTGACGGACTCTGACGTTATAATCGTCAAGTTTTGCGATCATGCCTGCATATTCTTCTTCCTTGCCGCCGAAAACAACTTCCTTCGCCTGTTCATATTCTTCCTCGTTGACGAGTGCCCAGATGCCGGGGAAACCGCCGTAAGTATTCAGAAGCATCTCAGGCATGATCTCTCTGTAGAGTTTACCGATGAACAGTTCGATCATTTCAGCCGTAACGGGCAAGGAATACGTAGACTGTGCAAGAGAAAGGAAAGAATAAAGCAGTTCGGAAAGAATGTCGTCTCCGAGATCCACGTTTCCGTCAAGCCATGCTTCCAGAGAAGCGGTATTGATCTCCAGATTGCCGCTGAAGGCAGCACTGACGGCATCCACACCGTAAAGAGAGTGAACGTAGAATTCCACACAGTTGACGTTTTCATATCCGTATTCGGCAAGATATGCCATTATGATATTTGCACCTTCGCAACGGCCGACAAGATTGACTTTATCGGAACCCGTTTTGTTCATAATATCGGTGATATATGCGTGCAGAGTATCTGCATTTGCAAAGGGATCCAGACGCCAATCCGATTCAAAAACGTAGTCACGCAGATAATAAACAGAGGATTTTCCTTTGATTGAATCGTAAGTCCAGTCCCAATCCACATAAGAACCGTCGGAAGCTTCACCGTTTTTATCGAGCTGGATCTCGGCAAACAGAGGAATGACTTCTTCACGGAGTTTGTCATACCATGCATCGTAAGCACCTTTTGTCAGTGCATCAATAAACAACGGCATACATTCTTCCACGATGGGCATGATCTCAATTCCCAAAGGATAGATTTTCTCGTGATTTTTATTCATCAATCCCGAACCCTGTCCCTGACAGTAAACCGTAGGGACCTGTGCACCGGAGGCAGCCCCGACAGGTGCAGCCATGGGAACGAGCATCAGCACGACCAGCAAAAGAGCCGTTGCTTTCTTGAGATACTTTTTCATTTTCACACACTCGCTTTCTTAATTATCGTGATAAGTTTATATTACATTAACAATTCTAAAAAAGCAAGACACTATTATCATTTTTTCAATATTGTTCTTTCTTTAACATTTATTTTACAAAAACACAAAACTTGGTAACTTATATTTTACAATCAGTTTACATTTTCGCCAAAATTAACCCATGATATCTGACAAAAAATCGGTCAACTGCGAATAAGAAACCGCGATCGTTTCCGACACGTGAGAGGCACAGAATGAAAGTGCAAAGCGATGCATCAACTGCGTTTTCACAAACAGCTCATCCGAACGGGTAACAACGGGAAAATCGTTTTGCAGACAAAAAGATCTTGTTTTCAGATCATACCCGATGCCGTCTGCACATTGCTTACCGAAGGCTTCCTTACTTGCCCAGAACGCCGCAAACAGTTTTTCGGGTTCGGTAGATTTTCGCAGTGTTTCGATTTCGGTGTCACTGCACACTTTCCGAATGACAGAATCGGAAACCGAACGGTATTCCTGCACGTCAACACCGACTTCCCTTGTATCGACCGCACAAGCAACGGCATGATCGCAATGGGAAAGATTAAAAAAATACGTTCCGTTTGCATCGTACGGTTTTCCGTTGGTACCGACCGTCCATTGCGGCATTGCAAGCGTACCTGCTTCACGGTACAAGGCATAACGCAACAGCAAAAACGACCACACGCACAGCAGGCGGTCTTTTTCCTGTTTATATTGCATTGCTTTTTGCACACGCTCACAGGGCAGCATCTGCTCCCAATGAGGGGGCAAGGACGGAATACCGTTTTCCCATGAAAAATAATAAACCATGTTTACTCCTACAAAGAAAAATCCGCAAGGACAGCCTCGCGGATTTTTGCATTTTTCTCAGTCTTCCTGATAGGTTTCAAGCAGTTCTATGACATCCGCAACGGTTTCGATGCCGACAACGGCACGGTCGGGAATTTCGAGATCGAAAGCATCTTCAATGGCAACCGCCAGATTGACAAGTTCCAAAGAATTCAAGCCGAGGTCGGTACGGATATTGGTGTCTTCCGTAATCGACTGCGGATCCATCTGCACAAATTCGCAAATAATTTCTCTGAGTTTTTCAAGCATGATTTTTACACTCCTTACACTGTAACTCTGCCTGCTGCCTTATAGGTATCGGCAACTTTCTGACGGATAATTTTTCTCGTTGTGGTCTTTTCAAATTCCTTGAACACGACGAGAACATCCTGGATCTTCTTGTACGAGATCATTTTGCGGTTGACCTGATTGTAAACGTCATCGGCAACTTTTTGTCTGATTTCTTCCTCGCTCATATTTTCAAAATCACCGGGCTCAACATAAGCAACAACGGCGATGATTTTGCGTTCATCTCCTGCGATCTCCTTGACGGCTTCCAGCGCACAGGCTTCGCGGATGTAAGAAAGATTATCCATAACGGCAAATTCAATATCTTCGGGGAACACATTCTTACCGTTATCAAGAATGATAAGCGTTTTCTTTCTGCCGACAACAAACAGTTCACCCTCGGGGGTTGCCGTACCGTAGTCACCGGTCTTGAACCATTCGCCCTCAAAAGATGCGGCAGTGGCTTCGGGATCTTTATAATAACCGCTGAACACGTTGGTGCCTTTTACCCAGATCTCGCCGACACCGTCTGCATCGGGTTCGTGGATCATGAATTCGCAACGCGGCAATGCAAAACCTGCGGAGGTCGGATCCTTGTCCGCCTGCAGATTGAGCGTGACGGAGGGAGACGTTTCGGTAAGTCCGTATCCGTTATAGACACGGAAACCCATGTCACCGAGTCCCGTAACGTAATCTTTTCTCGACGGTGCACCGCCGCAGACAAGCGTCGGGAAACGGTTGCCGAAACTCTTGCTGATGGTCTTGAACAAAACGTGACGGATGTCGATACCGTGTTTACGCAGTTTGTTGCTGACCTTGACGAGTTTCTGCAGGATCTCAGCCTTTCCGCCTTCTTTTGCCTTTGCCCAGATGCCGTTATAAATGCCTTCCAGCACAAGCGGAACGGCGTTCATGGCATCGGGTTGGAACATCTGAATATTGGGAAGAATATTCTTCAGACTGTCGTTGATATAAATAACGGCGTTCATATAGAATGCAACCATCATATTGCAACTGAGTTCGAAAACATGGTTGATGGGCAACAGTGAAAATGAAGAATACTCGGTGGGAATGGTTTCGATAACGTTATCGACGTTGGCACAGAAATTGCGGTGCGAGAGCATAACACCTTTATTGGCACCCGTTGTACCCGAGGTAAAAATGATGGAACAAAGATCTTCTGCGTTGACAACGGCATCAACATATTCCGTATTACCTGCCGCGATCAGTTCTCTGCCTTTTTCAATCAAAGCGTCAACGGTAAAATAACGGTCTTCCTCAACTTCTTTATTGAACGCGACACAGCAGATGCATTCCGGATGGCTGTCCATGTGTGCCTTTGCGGCTTTGAAATATGTTTTGGAACAGAAAACGGCATCACAGTCAGCCTTTTCGATCAGATGGCTGATCTCCTCGTCCGTCATTTCCTTGTCAAGCGGAACGGCAACGCCGACACCGCAGACGATCGTGTAGAACGAGAGGATCCAATTAAATGAAGTTTCACCGATGATTGCGATATGCTTACCCTTTAAGCCCATGGCCGTCAAAGCCGTACCCAATGCGGCACGTTTTTCTTTGAATTCGCTGACGGTGTGATTCACAACGTCAAACTCGCGGCCTTTTTTCCGCTGCTTTTCAACAAAAGCAACTCTGTCACCGTAGGCACCTTCAACACGCAGAACCATATCCTTGACGTGTTCAAGCGGTCCGATCATGTGGATCTCATGACGAATGGCATCCAGTACTTTCTTTTCTTGCGGTGTCAATTCAATAGAAGTCATTTTTTTGTATCTCCTTTTTCAGGGGTATTTAAAAACGGCTATGAAACCGATTTATTTACAAAATCAGCATTACAGCTTAAATTCATCAAGATTGTCCAGCGACATCTTGCGTTCGCCTTTTTCAATTTCTTTGACAAGCTGAACAGCCAAAGAGTTGACAGGTGTTGCAACACCGTATTTCGCACCGTTGGCGGCAATGTATCCGTTGAAGTAATCGATTTCGGTCACTTCGCCTCTTTCAAGTGCCTGCAAGGTAGAGGGCTTGACGGCACCGAAGCCTTTTTTGCCGATCATACGGAACAGGAACGTAGCACAGGCATCAAACCATGCCGCATCCGTCAGCGTCAGCAGATTGTAGTCAAGCACCTTTTTGAAGGGCGGAACTTTCAGTCCCATTGCCTTTGCAACGTAAATGCCTTCACGGGCAATGCCGAGGAACACTTTGCAGGCTCTGGGATCATCCAGCAACACGCCGAGTTTCTCACCGCAGATCGCGGCAAGGGCATTGATGCAGGAATTGATGATGAGTTTGGAATACTGACGTGCAATGATATCCTTGTCGATGATCGTGGGCAACAATGCGGACATCATCTTGCGGACTTCTTCGAGTTTGGGAGAAGACTGTCCTTTGAGCATACCGATATAAAGGTCGCCGCTTGAGGTCATTTCCACTTCACCGAACGTGTGCATGGTTGCACCGTAGCCGATGGCACAGCCGACCGTGCGGTTTGCACCGACCACTTCGGCAAGAATTTCCGTGCAGATACCGTTCTGCATGGAGATCACGAGTGCATCATCCGTAAGCACCGGAAGAACGCTCTTTGCCGCAGGAGCCATGGAAAAGGTCTTGGTGGCAATGAAACAAACGTCATATTTGCCGGGAAGTTCATCCACGGAAGAAAAGGCGTTGAGTTTCATGGTATGTTCACCTTTTGCACCCGTCAGATGAATACCCTTGTCACGGATAATATCCGCAAATTCGCTCTTGAGTTCAAGAACGTCGATGTCGTAGCCTGCTTCTTTCACAAGCACTGCAATGCAGGAGCCGATCGCACCGGAACCAACCAATAAGATTTTCATTTTTTCATATCCCCCATTTTATATATTTTTGTTAATAGTTTGTTTACCATGTAAAAGTCCATATTTCGTGCAGATATCCGCTGATGGTGCCGTTTGCCGAAACACCGATCGAACCTTCGCCGTAAGCGGACAAAGGCATATATTCCTCATAACGGACGATCTGACCGTAAGCGTTGACGGTCACGTTGACCGTAGCCCCCGGATAGGAAAAATCCGCCTTGGTCAACATATCGGCGGCACTGCCGAGATCCAACGCCGCAATGTTCAGATAATCCATACACATGGAATGGTAATAGGGTGCGGGCACTTCCAAGGTCGCCGTTTCGGCAACCAGACCGATGCTGTATTTGGTATCGGTCCCCTCTTTTTTAATTTCATAAGCCATCACGCCGTTGCCGTCCACCGCAAACAGAACGTCAGAAGGAGGAATGACCAGATTGGGCGTGACGGGCTCTCCCGATTTCGGCCCGATACAGGAGCCGTCCACGAACTGATAATTGAGCGTTTCCTCACCCGTAAAACTCTTGATGATGGGATTAACGATCGTTGCCGCAAACGGCACGCTGCATTCATCAAGTTTTATGTTGATATTCTGATACTTTACCGCACCGAAATTCTTTGCGGTTTTTACCGTATTGACCGCCGTGGTCATGGCAGCAAGGACCTCCTCTTTGCTTGCCGTGACGGGCAACACAAGACTCATGTTGATTGCTTCCTGTGCCGCAGGCTGTGTGACTGCCTGCGAGGGTTGCTGATAATACTGCGTGGGTTGCATTTGTTGATTGTAAGCATTGGATGCCGCTTCCTGTAAACCGACAAGAAGATTGCCTGCCGATTCACCGGTTGAACGCATCGTCATAAGCAACGCACCGCAGAATACAACGATCAACACACCCAACAGCACATACAAAATCGGCTGTTTTTTCATTTTCTCTTTCCCCGTACTTCGTTTATTCTGCATTTTCAATGTGTCGGATCATATCTCCGACGGTTTTGATCATCGTTAATTTGCGGTCTGAAATCTCAACACCGAATTCATTTTCCACGGAAACCGCGAGATTGACAAGATCCAGGGAATTCAATCCGAGATCCATACGCAATGATGTGTCTTCCGTAATCGTACTGCGGTCCACGCTCACATATTCTCCGACAACCGCGATCAGACGTTCGATCATACATTCCCCTCCCGTGGTGCAGTTTCCCCTTGAGAACGGTCACAATACCGTTCTTTGACCTTGCGTCTTACTATTTTATTGGTTGATGTTTTCTGAAAACTTTCTTCTGCGATCAGCACGTGGCTGACCGTTTTATAGCCGGGCAATTTTGCATTGACGGCATTCATGTCGCTTTTTGCTTTTTGCTGTATCTGTTCAAAAGTCATACCGTCAAACTGCTGTACATCCACATACAAAACGGCGGCAATGATCTTCTGCATTACACCGAAGATTTCCTTTTCCGTTTCCATGACCACGACTTCCAGCACATAGGGCAGTTCGGCACGGATCACACTTTCCAGTTCTTCGGGATGCACGTTTTTTCCGTTGTTGAGAATAATAAGATTCTTTTTCCGTCCCGTCAGTTGCAGATGACCGTCCAACAACCACTTGCCGTAATCGCCCGTTTTGAACCAACCGTCCTCAAACGATTCTTTCGTAGCGGCAACATCGTTGTAATAACCGGGCGTAATGTTATCGCCCCGCAACCATACTTCACCCTCCCCGCTTTCGTCGGGAGCGTAAATATGCACCGAAACGTTGGGAAAGGGTTTTCCGACACTCTCCGGGTGCAATACGGTGTCCGTATTCAATGCGGCAATGGGTGAAGACTCCGTCAGTCCGTAGCCGACGTAAATATCAAATCCGAGTTCGGTAAGACCTTTTATGTATTTGGCATCGACCGGTGCACCGCCGCAAATGAGCAAAGTCAGTTCATTTCCGAAATATTCATGCACGCGGTAAAAAAGTGCTCGGCGGATATCAATGCCTTTTTCGAGCAGAGCGTTGCTCATGGCAATGCTGCGTTCAAATCTGACGTCCAGACCGTCTTTTCGCAGTTTCTGCCAAATATTATTGTAAAAACTTTCAAGAAACAGCGGTACGACGACCGCCATCTGCGGTTGAAAAAAACGGAGATTGCGCATCAGGTTCCGCATACGGTCATTGATACAGATCACCGTCTGCATATAGAGCATGGGCAATATGTTGCAATTGAGTTCGTATATATGATTCATCGGCAACACGGAGATCGTACTCTCTTTTACCGATACGTTGTTCGCAATGGTGTTTATGTTGCTGACGAGATTCTTTTGTGTCAAAAGCACGCCTTTGTTGGGCCCCGTGGTACCGGACGTGAAGATGAGTGTTGCAATATCATCCTCACGGCACCGTATCTGCTCAAAGGTCTTATCGCCTCTGTTCAGCAGATTTTTTCCGTTTGTGAGCAGTTCCGAAAAATCGGCAAACTCCGATTCTTTGTCGTCGATCAGAAAAACATCCCGCAGACAGGCGTTTTCCCTTTTATTGCGAAGCCCTGTTTCATAAAAAGTGGACGTACAGAACAAAGCCGTGCTGTCACTTTTTTTCAACTGTTCGTCGAGTTCGTTTTCGGTCAGTTCCTTATCGAGCAGAACCGCCGTTCCGACACCGCCGGCAACGGCAAGAAAACAAACGATCCAGCGGTATGAGTTTTCACCGAGTATCGCTATATTGCAATTGTGCAAACCCCTGTTGAGAAGTTCGGTTGCAAGAGCCGTAACGTCCGCACTGAGTTTTTCGGCGGTGTAGTATATTTTTTGATCACCGCTTTTTTCAATCACGGCAATATCCGTACCGTACGTACGCAAACGAAAAACCAGATCCCAAAGATCTTTCAATGCAGAATCGGATGCCGTTTTACGTTTTTGAGCAGAAAAACCTGCCCGCATCACAATCATCCCTTTCTGCAAAAACAAATATCACAAGTATTATACACAACATCATGTTGCAAATCAAGTGTTTATACCGATTTACTGAATAAAAAATTAAGATTCTGTTAAAAAACTATTAACGCAAATACACCTTCAGTGCCTCCAAAGCGTTCTCTGCATCCTCTCTGCCGAGAAGATACACGCTACGGATGACGTTTTCATCGTGTTCAACACGGCCGATTTCCAACGGTCGGCTCGGACGGATCACGAACACCTCGCCTTTTTCCTCCGCCGTTTTCAGATCGTCCAACTGCGCGTTGTACATCGTCGGACGGTTCTGCATGGTCTGCACGAAAGCGGGATAATCACCGTACCGCAAAGGCATCAGTTTGCTTAACGATTCTTTACTTTTGCGATAGCCGTCGTGCTGTGTACAGACGACCACGCATTTTTCATAACCGAATTCCTGCATTTTGCGAAACGGTATAGAATCGGAAATGCCGCCGTCGAGCAGGAGTTGACCGTCAATTTCCACCGTACGCGAAACCATGGGCATGGATGCGGATGCCCGGACCCATTCGATTTCAGTTCCTTTCATCGAATCGCTTTTATGATAAACGGGCAAGCCTGTTTTTACGTCGGTGCAGACACAGTAATACGCTGTGATACTGTTTTCAAAACTTTCATGTGCAAAGGGAACCAACGTTTCGGGAATATCATAATAGCAAAACTTTGCACCGCACAGATCTCCCGTCCGCAAAAAAGAACGCAAACTCATAAAGCGGCTGTCTTTGCAATATTTCGTACTGAAACAATAGGATCTGCCTGCCTGACGGGAAACGTAACTGACACCGTGTATCGCCCCTGCGGATACGCCCATGCAACCGTCAAGATAAATGCCGTTTTCCAACAGAACGTCCGTTACGCCTGCCGTATAGATCCCTCTTGAAGCACCGCCTTCAAGTACCAAACCCGTTTTTTTCATTTTATCTTCATTCTTCTCCGTATAAATATAAATTAAAAATAACACAATCGGTTGCGTTTTGTCAAACACAATCGCACAATTGCCACACTTATTATTATTTTGTTGCAAACCTTTTGCAAAATTATGTTCACGGACTTTTCAGCCTGTTGACAGAATGAATCGTATAATGTTAAAATAAAAGAAATTGCAGGGAAAGGCGGTGCAATATGGCAGAAAGCAAACTGAAACTCAATACGGGGCTTATCGTACGCATTTCGGTCGTGCAGTTGGCAATCGGTGTTTGGGATGAGATCCTCAATTCCACATTGCAGAACGTACTCGTGATGGGCTTCGGAAAAAGTGAGACTTTCAAAGGCGGCATCATTGCGGCAAGCCAGTTGCTGACGATGTTGTTGCTTCCCGTCTGGGGTAGCCTTTCCGACCGCTGCCGTGCAAAAAGAGGACGCCGCACGCCGTTTATACTGACAGGCGGTTTTCTGTGTGCCGCATCTTTGGCTCTGTCCGTTCTGTTTCTGGAAAAGAACAGTTTATACGGTTTTCTGATCTGCTTTTTTGTATGTGCTGTAGCCGTCTGCATTGCAAATCCCGCCGCCACGGCACTCGTACCCGATCTGACACCAAAGCCGCTGAACGCAAATGCAAGCGTAATTAACCGTATCGTCTGTTCATTGGGCGGAGCATGGGTGGTTTTGCTCATTCTGTTTTTCGATACGGACTTCACGGTCATTTATCTGACTGCCGCAGGTACGATCCTCAACAGCACCCTGTTTTATTTATTTGCCGTGCCCGAAAACAAACTGCTGACACGGCAAAGACCGATATTGGAAAAATACAACGGCGAACAACAAGACGAACAGACTTCCCTTTCGGTGATGTTCAGACGGTTGCAATCTTCCGAAAAACGCAGTTTTGTGATGATCCTCGCCGCCAATTTTTTCACAAAGGCGGCGTATTACGCCTTTTCTTCGGCTTACCTCAATTATGCCGTCGTGCAATGGAACATGAAATATTCCCACAGCGGACTTCTGACCGCAGCCATTTACGTTTCAGGTCTTGTGAGCATTCTGCTGACGGCAAAGATCGCACAGAAACTCGGCAGAAAACGCACGCTGTTGCTTTCTTACGGCATCATGCTGTTCGGTTTCCTGCTTGCAACGGCAACGAAGGATTTCGGCATCGTTGCCGTCGTATCCTTGTTGCTCATCGGTGTGGGCTGGTCCATGGAGAGCGTTCTGCCCCTGCCGATGCTCATGGAAATGACAGGATCGGGCACGGTGGGCATCGTCACCTCCGTTTACACCGACTCCTGCAAACTCGGCAGGGTCGTAGGGCCGTTTCTGACGGGACTCATGCTGGACGGCAAGCAATTCGGTTACCGTGCACTGTACCCGACGGCGGCGGCGTTTATGGTACCTGCACTCGCGTTCTGCCCGTGGATCAGACACGGCAACGTACAACACAAGGAGGCAGAAAATGAAGAATAAACTGTATCATTTTTTCTCCGAACAGGCATTTATTTACCGTTTTACGGTGATCGCGGATTATTTTACGTTCCGCAAAAAAGCAAAAAAAAGATGCACCGACGGACAGAAAATGTCTTATCTGCATTACCTGCGTGCATTTCTGCTTATACACTGTACCTTGGGAGAATATCTCGACTATGAACTGTTCAACAAATCGGACAGTGAAATACGCACCTACCTTACCATGTACCGCAAACACCGTTATATTTCCGCATTGGGGGATCGTCACGCGGCGTTGACGGTCACGGGAAGCAAAAACGCCTTCAACGAAAAATACGGCGATTATTTAGGCAGAGCATGGCTGTCGGTCAACACCGCGTCACTTGAAGAATTCATCCGCTTTCTGCAACAACACAAACAGGTCATTTTCAAACGTACGGATGCCTTCCAGGGCAACGGTATTGAACGGTATACATATACAAACGAAGAAGATGCAAAACGGAGATTTTTTGCATTGCAAAAGGAAAATGCGATCGCGGAAGAAGTGATCGTGCAACATGAAGCAATTGCCGCGTTCAACCCGCTGACGGTAAACACGTTGCGTATTTCCACGCTTTGCATCAACGGCAAAGTGCATTTCATCGGCGCGTGCTTCAAAACGGGCAACGGCAACAGTTCGGTTGACAATCTCGTCAAGGGCGGTGTCGGCTGCGGTGTGGAGACTGAAAGCGGCAAGGTCATTACCGACGGCTTTGACCACGATCTGCACACGCATAAAACGCATCCCGTTTCCGGTTGCACGTTCAAAGGTTTCAGCATTCCGAATTGGGAAAGCGTCCGCAGCCTTGTAACCGATGCCGCAATACGCTGTGAAGAAAACGGCGACGGACATTTCATCGGCTGGGACGTTGCGGTAACAGATGATCGTGCCGTGATCGTGGAGGGAAACTGGAACCAGGGGCTCACCCTCATTCAGTGCCGTCAAAGCGGCAAAGCCGACGAAATGGCAAGTATCTTGGAAAAGGAAGGATTGCTGTGAAACAGATCTTTCAGATGCTCTCTTTGCTGTTGCGGTCTTTTTTCTGTTATTTAAGCGGAAAAAAATGCAAACTGCATCTTCCGCAAAGAGAGCAACCGCATTATGAATTTCCCGACCGCACAAGCCGCTTTATAAAGACCGAAAACGGCGAATATACGAACAACCAAACCGCAGACACCGCACGGATTCTGTTGACGGGGGATCTTTTGTGCCAACGCAAACAGCAGAATGCGTACCGCACACCCGACGGCAGTTTTGATTTTAACCCCATGTTTGCACCCGTGCAGAAGACCTTGCATTCGGCCGATCTTGCAGTGGGCAATCTCGAATGCATCTGCGACGGTTCGCTTGCGTGGATGCACGAACGGATCACAGCCGACGGACTTCCCTTTCTCAACGCACCGCCGCAGTTTCTCGCGGCACTCAAAGACGCGGGCTTTGATGCCGTCTGCTCTGCAAACAACCACAACTGCGACGGCGGCAAAGGGGGCATTATGCAGACGTTGCAAGCGTTAAGAAAAGCGGACATTCCCGTAACAGGTATTTTTGAGAACGAAAAAGAACCGCGGCACATCATGTTCAACGTAAACGGTATCCGCATTGCATTGCTGGCGTATTCATCCTTTTTCAATTTCAAAAGCACTTCCCTTACCCCCGACGAACGCAGGATCACGCTCAATCTTTACCGCACGAAAAAGGCAAAACGCGACATTGCAAACGCAAAGCAGAACGGTGCGGATTTTGTGATCGTTTATATGCACTGGGGCACGGAATACACCCACAGAGTCAGTGTCCGACAGCGAAGAACGGCAAAAAGACTGGCACAATGCGGTTGCGATCTGATCGCAGGTTCGCACGCCCACGTTCTGCAACCGTTTGAATACACAAACGGTGTTCCCTGCCTGTTTTCGTTCGGCAATTTCATTTCCTCGCAGACCAAAAAAGGAACGCAGGAAAGTGTGATGCTGCAACTCACGCTCAAAAAAGAAAACGGAAAAACACAACTTGCGGATCTTTGTGCAGTACCCTGTAAAACGAGCGTTCAACAGGACGAAACGGGACATTGCGTGGTGCCTGTCAGCAAAAAGGACGATCCGATCACACACCAATCCATTGCCGATGCGATCGGAAATGACATCCGAATAGCAGAATAAAAAAACAAGAGAGAAGCCGCTGTGACTTCTCTCTTTTGATTTGTACTTATTTACAGCGTTTTACGAGTGCGTCCATTTCGTATTTTTTGCCCACGCGGTCGCAGATCTGACCGACCAGGAACTGTGCTCTTGCATTGCCCTCGATCATCACCCAGCCCTTGTCCGTCAGGGCAAGATCCCAGCCTGTGTAGCGGTTTTCGGGACAGGACAGCGCGAGTTGCTTTGCCTTTTCCAAAGCCGCGTCCCATTGCGGGATCGTCAGACTTTCAAACACGATACCGCTATCGGGGTGGGCTGTAAGGGCATGGTTGGCTTCATCCCTTGCAACAGGGTAAAGGGTGCCCGTTTGTGCATCGATCTGCACAAGGAGTCCGCCTGCACCTGCGTTATCCACCACACTTCCCTTTCTGCCGATCCGCAGACACGGATAGAAAATATGCACTTCATAATCGTCGGGGTTTGTGCCCGTCAGCACGGTCGGAATGCGGACGGTGTTCAGCGAACTCGCATTCAGTGTTGCAAAAAACGGATGCTGTGAAACGAATTCTTCGAGCAAAAATTTTCCGTCCGCCAGAAAACGGTCAAACAGTGCATTGAGGTCGGTGCTTTCGTCTGTTTTTTCAACTTCAACGCCGTTTCCGAAGTAGGAATCGATCGGCTTTTTGACGATTTTTTTATGCTTTTGTGCAAAGGCAATAAAAGCGGCACGGTCGTTTTCGGCTCGGCACAGAATGATCTCTCTGCCGTAAAAAGGTTTGAGTTTGAGATAGGTCAGCCATTTATTGTCAAACTGCTTCATGCCCCTGAGGGTGTTGAGTTTGTTGTAATAGGAAAAACGCTGTGTTTCGTTGATGAATGCATCCTTGTATGCACGGTCTTTGCCGTAAAAATCATAATAGAAATATTCGTCAAAATGCGTGCCGTGCAACCAGAATTCTTTTTCCATATCCTTGAGAACGCTTTGCTTATCCGATGCGGGATACCCGGACGTCGGAAAAAACTTTTCAAGATAATGCTCCGGTTCATTGCCTAAAATGCGGTAAAAGAGCATATTGTAAAACGGGATGCGAGAATAAATGCCCAGAATGAATCCGGGCACTTTTGAATAACGAATGCTGAGTTTTTTCACTGTGTTCACACCTTTCAGTGTACGATACGGGAAAGGAAAAATTCAAGCCGTTCTTCCGTGTTGAGAATGGTAACGGGTTTGACCTGGCTGATGTTGATTCCCTGTTCACGCAATGTATCGGTATAGGCATCAAACGTACCCCCATGCAGAAGATGCACCTGCGTGGGAGCCAACACATCTTCACGGCGGCGGACGTCGATATAGAGATTAGACTGCCGCAACGCTTCATCCAAGGCTTTTTCCAGTGCCGCAAGATCGGTAAATTCATCATTCAGCGGCTCAATGAGCACGTCGTAATAGGGTGTTCTTCCCTGCTGCATGACACCGTGCACGCAGAAACGGCTGTAAGACAGCCCGACCTCTTTGCAGGCACGTTCCACCGACCAGTCAAGCATCTGCTGTGTGGTCTTTTCGCCCGTGATATTCAGAACGAGATTGGAACGGTACAAAAATTCCACCTTGGGCGTTTTCTGATAAAATCCCGTCACACGCACCACGTCGTACATACGGTAACGGTAAAGCCCTGCAAGATTGGTGATGATGACTTCATACTCTTTGCCGACTTCCAGTTCATCCATCAAAAGCGTTTTCGTGCCTTCGGGTGCATCCGCGGGCAAAAATTCAAACAAACAGCTTTTGGGTAACAGAACGGCATCCAGCGCACTCATTTCAAGCGGCATTGCCATCAACGATTCACTCGCGGCGTAACCTGTGTTATTAAACGGCAGATCACCGCAGTAGTATTTGAGTTTCTCCGCGTACAGAGCAAGTGAACCGCTGCGCATGGCAGACGTCCACGCAAGACGCGGCCAGATACGCGGACCGATGGGGGTATCAAAACCTTTTTCGAACTCTGCACGCAGTTCTGCGGCACGTGCGGGATCGGGCTTGCATTTTTTCAACAGCTTTTTGCGAAGATCATCGGGACAGCGTACGGACTCGGAGATGATGCCCTTTTCGATGTCACTGACCAGCAGTTGCCAGTTCTTTTCAAGATACTCGAACATACTTTCAAGATACGTTACCAATGCCGCCGTCAGGGCAGTCACGTCACGGTTCACAAGAGCAAACCGCAGTTTGAGGTAATTCATATCCGTTTCTTCCGGCTGTTCGGGATACAGAACCGCTTTGGGTGTAACCGAGAAGAACTGTGCAATGGGACGCAGAAGATTGAACGGAATTGCGGAAAGACAACTGGCGGTATTTCCGTTGGGCAGATCCCTGTTGATGACTTCAATGGTCAGAAAAGAATGCTGACCGGGCATCTTCTCGTTTCGGTTTTTATAGTAATTCAGCGTAGAGCCCAAGGGGGCACAAAAGCCCATGATCTGAAAATTCCAGATCGCTTTTCCGCACAGCGGAATGAGTTTCGGCTTGCCCGCACTGCCCGAAGTCTGAATATAACGCTTAATTTTTTTATAAGTTATAAGATTCTGTTCCCCTGCGATCATGCGATCGATATACGGTTCATAATCGTCATAATCGGTGATCGGAACACGTGCACGGTAATCATCAAAGGTTTTTATGTCCCTGAACCCGTATTTCTTTCCGTATTCCGTATCGGCGTTTTTCTGCATCAATGAAAGGAGCAATTGTTGCTGATTGGGCATGGGATCGGCTGTATAACGCGAGGAAATATTAAAAACAATGTTTCCCAAAAAACCGCCGAACTGCGAAGTGAACTGCCAGATCGGATTGTTTCCCATGCTTTCTCAACTCCTTTTTTACAATATACAGATTCAGTTTATCACAATATAATATAAAATGCAATGATTAAAATGGACTTGAATCATTCAAAAAGAACAAATGCAACAGCAATGAATAAAAATGTTTACAAAATAGTGACTTGCACACTTGCATGCAACATGGTATACTGTAATAAAAAGAGAAAACGGGGGATTCTTATGAAACAGTATGACATTCTGATCGCCGGTGCTTCCACAACGGGCAGTTGGTTTGCCCGCCGCATGGCCGAAAAAGGCTTCAAGGTGTTGTTGATCGAAAAAGAAGAACAAAACGACGTTAACCGTGCGTATGATATCATCCACTTCGGCAAAGAAGATATGGAAAAGTTCGGCATGGAGATCCCTGCCGTAACCGACAAGGACTGGGGGTTTACCTTTGCTTCTTCCTGCATCTTCTCCCCTTACGGCAATCATCCCAAGATCGGTGCCCCCGCACCTGTGGTGGGCGTGCACAAGCACGATTATATCATGCGTATGAACGAATATGCAAAAAATGCGGGTGCAGAAATTATTTACGGTTCGGCGTTCGACGATTTCATCTACGATGAAAACAACCGCATCGTCGGTGCAACCTACATCACAAAAGACGGAAAACAGGAAGCGTATGCCCGCATCGTAGCCGATTGCACGGGTATTCCCTCTGCCGCAAGAACGAAACTTCCCGACACGTCGGTGGTTGAAAATTTCAAACTGACAAACAAGGATATTTTCTTTGTAGTGCTGTATTACGTTGAATATCTTGATGAAAACGTAAAACCGCGTTCCATGGACGGATTCTGTATGCAGTACAAAGCATGGTCGGCTCCGTCGGGTAATGAACACGGTGCAATTCTCGGTATCGGTGCCGGTTACGGTTACGATTATGCGGAAGAAGTGTTCAAGGATTATATCAAGAACATCAAACGCCCCGATTACAAGGTCGAAAAAGTGGAAAAAGGCATGACGCCCTACCACCGCACCCTGTATTCCTGCGTGGATGACGGCTTCATCGCCATGGGCGACGCGGCATTTCTGACAAAACCCACCTGCGGCGAAGGCGTTACGTCCTCACTCGTGCAGGCTGAAATCGCTGTGGACGTGATCTCGGATCTTTTGAAACAGGACGGCTATCTCACCAAAGAAAAACTGTGGCCCATCAACTGCCGTTACATGAAAGCACAGGGCAAGGATTTCGATGCACTGCGTCCGATGCTGTTCGGTGTCATTTCCGCCGATTACGATGAAGCGGAATATCTGTTTGCAAACGATTGCATTTTCAGCACCAAGATTCTCGGCGGCATGGGTGAAGAACTTGATCTCACTGCAGGCGATATTGCAAAAATGCTCGCCGTCATTGCAAAAGGCATTGCAACGGGCAAACTGAAAAAGAGCACCGTCGGCAAGATCGTAAAAGGACTTCTGCAAAGCGGAAAAGTGGGCAAACTGTACGAGAATTACCCCGAAGATCCCGCCGCATTCGATGAATGGAAAAAACAGGCGGATGCACTTTGGGACGAGATCGGCGTCATGGCAGATACCTGCGATCCCGCATTGCTTAAAAAATTGGGCTACGAACAATAAAAACACTTGCAAAACGCAATATTACATTATATAATACATTCTTGCTGAAAGCGGTTTTCTTGCAAAGCCGCTTTCATTTTTCGGAAAGAAGTGACACCCATGGAAAAATGTTTTATTCCCGCAAATTACACACAGAAACTCGACGGCTACGAAACACAGCGTGCCATTGAGTTCATCAAACACAGTTTTCAGAAAAACTTACGCACCGCACTCAACCTCAAACGTGTATCGGCTCCCCTGTTCGTGCGTGCGGACACAGGCTTAAACGACAATCTCAGCGGCCGTGAACGTCCCGTCACGTTTGACGTTCCTTCCATCGGCGGTGCCGAGTTGCAGGTGGTGCATTCACTTGCAAAATGGAAACGCTGGGCTTTGCAGAAATACGATTTTCATCCCGGTAAAGGCTTATATACCGACATGAACGCCATTCGCCGCGACGAGGACGTGCTGGATAATATCCACTCGGTCTACGTGGATCAGTGGGACTGGGAAAAAGTCATTACCAAAGAGGACCGCACGGAAGATTACCTGCGTGAAACGGTCCGCCGCATCGTCAGTGCGATCTGCGTAACGGCGGAAGAACTGTATTGGGAATTTGACTGCCTGCACACTGACATCGAACGCAACGTGACGTTCATTACCACGCAGGAACTGGAAGATCTGTATCCCGATCTGACACCGTCCGAACGTGAAAACGTGTTTGTGAAAGAACACAAGACCGTGTTCCTCATGCAGATCGGAAAAACCCTGCGTTCGGGCAACAAACACGACGGCAGAGCCCCCGACTATGACGATTGGGAACTCAACGGCGACCTTTTGTTCTGGAACGACGTGTTACAGAGAAGCTTTGAGATCTCATCCATGGGTATCCGTGTGGATGAAGAAAGCATGAAAAAGCAGTTAAAACTTGCAGACTGTGAGGACAGAGCCGAACTTCCCTTCCACAAGGCCTTGCTGAACGGTGAACTTCCGCTTTCCATCGGCGGCGGTATCGGTCAGTCCAGACTTTGTATGCTGATGATGGGCTGTGCCCACATCGGTGAAGTGCAATCGAGCATCTGGGACGAAGAAACACTCAAAAAATGCAAAGACGCAGGCATCCGCCTGCTGTAATAGTAATTCATGACGGCACTTTCCGAACAAAAGCAGAAAGTGCCGTTGTTTTTTGCAAACTTTCAGACCTACAGGTCGGAAACTTTCGTTTTTTACAAAGTTTCGGATTTCAAAGTCGGAAACTTGTGTGCTATTGTGATACGGAGGATCAGCAACAATCATATCAAACAAAAGAAAACACCCGCATGCAGAATACGGATTTCCGCGTGCGGGGGATTTGGATAATCAACAGCGAAGAACGGTTCACTGTGACAGCAGGAAATTAATTGACAAACAGAAAACTTTCGATCTTATCACGGAACGATTCATTGCCGAAAACGGGTTTTGTCAAAAGGGAGAGCAAATTCTTGTCGAATGCAATTTCTTCCCAATCGACTGTTAATATTGCATAACCACCATTGATTCCGTCGAGGTAATATTTTTTTCCTTCATAATAAAACGTCATGTCTTCTGTCATCGGAGGATCGTCTGCACGCTCCGGAAATTCATCCCATCTCTGCCATTCTTGAAACTGCTCCCGGTTAACTCTCTCGAGAGGCTCGCCACTTTTGCCAACGCTCATAACAAATACCCTTTCGTAAATCAAACAGTCTTTGCTGATCTGCAAATACATAAAGTGTCTGCTATAAAAGTGATTCAATACTTCATAAACTTTCTTATATAATTACATTATAACAAAGCATTTTGACAAAATCAACGGTTGACAGAGTCAAGAATGGGACTATGAAAAAGCGGGGCTGTCGGTGACAGCCCCGTGATCTATTCAAATGTGATTTTTTCGGTGCAAACTTATTCCTGTTCGGGTTCAAGGATGCCGTAGCCGCCGTCGTTGCGGCGATAGACAACCGAAATGATGCCGCTTTCGGAATTGCGGAACATATAGAACTGATGTCCGAGCAGATTCATCTGCAAAATGGCCTCGTCCACGCTTTCGGGTTTGAGAGCCACGGTCTTGGTGCGCACAACGTCAAATTCGACTTCTTCCTCCACCGCTTCAACGGGTGCAAAGTCATCAATGGAGCCGCTGTGCATTCTTTTTTCGACACGGGTCTTGTTTTTGCGGATCTGACGAACAAGAAGATCTACACATTCGTCCAGCGCATCGTTCATATTCTCTGCTCTGTGCTGGGCACGGAACATAAGCCCACCTGCACTCGTGACGGTAACTTCAACCGTTTGGGAGGTCTTTTCCACCGTTGCGGTGACTTTTGCGGTGGCATCCTCACCGAAGAAACGCTCAATTTTGGCGAGTTTCTTTTCTGCTCTTTCTTTGAAAGAGTCACGAGGTGTGCATTTTCTTCCGACGATTGTGATGTTCATTGTTACATCCCCTTTTCATATATATATATTAACAGAATGAAACGCCTTAAAGGGGTTTCGTTCTCTGTTTCCGTCTTTAGTATACCACACGGAAAAGGAAATGTAAAGAGTTTTTATTAAGTTTTTACAGTTAAGTTTAATTTAAGGCAAAAATTATGTAGATTTTGCACAAGTTACAGCGAAATTTGCACATGACGGGTTACATGACAACCGACGTTGACCGCACAAGGAAGTCCTGCAATGTGCGTGGGATAGGTCTCGATATTGACCCCGAGTGCCGTCACGTCGCCGCCGAAACCCTGACAGCCGATGCCCAGAGCATTGATCTTTTCCAGCATTTTCTGTTCAAGACCGGCATAAAACGGATCGCTGTGGCGGATATCCAGACTGCGGCAGAGTGCTTTTTTGGAAAGGAGTGCCGCATATTCAAAATCACCGCCCAGACCGACACCGATCACAACGGGCGGGCAGGGGTTGGCATCCGCATCACGCACAACGGACACGACAAAATCAACAATATCATCTGCCGACACGGTGGGATTGAACATTTTCATGCGGCTCATGTTTTCACTGCCGAAACCTTTGGGTGCCACGGTCATACTGAACCCGTCACCGGGTACGATGCGGGCGTGGATCACCGCCGGGCTGTTATCGCCCGTATTCACACGGTTCAGGGGATCCCTGACCACGCTTTTACGCAAAAAACCCTGCGTATAGCCTTGACGCACGCCCTCATGCACGGCATCTTCAAAGCCGCCGCCGACAACGTGTACTTCCTGCCCGATCTCACAAAAAATGACCGCCATTCCCGTATCCTGACAGACGGGGATCTGCAGTTCATCCGCCGCTTCCGTGTTTTTGCACATATCGCACAGAATGCTTTGTGCCAGCGGTGCGGTTTCTTTTTCGCGTGCCGCAGAAATTGCATTTTTTAAATCTTCGGGTAAATATATGTTTGCTTTTATGACGGCATCGCGTACCGCCCGTATGATTGCATCGCAGGTAATTTCACGCATGATATTGTTCCTTTCAAATGAAAAAAGGGCGGCAAAATGCCGCCGATTCTACGTATTTTACGATCTGTTGCCGTTGCCGCGGCGGTTGGAACGCACTTCGGGAGAAGAACGGCGAAGATCGGACATTCTTTCATCACTGTCGTGCTTGAATTTCGCCATCATATCCTCAAAAGACATGGTGGACGGATCGGCAGCAGGCGGAGTGCCCTGCCATGTCTGCGGTCTAGGCGATCTCGTGTTGTTGCGTTTACGGGGACGTTCCTCTGCCGCAGGCGGCGGGGATGCCTGTTTGATTGACAAACTGATCTTGTTATTGTCATTCACACCGATGACTTTGACTTTAACCGTCTGTCCTTCCGCAAGATGGTCTTTGATGTCCGTTACATAAACAGCGGCGACTTCGGAAATATGCACCATACCGGATTCCCCCGTGGGCAATTTGACGAAAGCACCGAAATTGGTCAAGCCTGTGACCGTTCCTTCATAAATCTGGCCGATTTCTACCTGCATAAAATGCGGTGTTCCTCCTGATGTTTATTCAAATCAGTTGCCGGGGGTTACGTCAATGACTTTTGTTTCGTCCGGATAGCCGTAACCGAGTTCCCTTGCCTGATATTCGTACTGTTCGCGTTCGTCCGCTTCATTCAGAATATGCTCGTAACGTGCATTTTCTTCGCTGATGGAAGCATATTCGGCTTCCAGTTCAGCCAATCTGTTTTCCTGTGCTTTTACATCGGATTTTGTAGACATAAAAAGGAACAGCATGATACAGATGGCAATAATCGTTCCGCCGATTATAAGAATACTATGGGTTCTGTTCTTAAAAATGGTGCCCATGTGTGTCCCCTTGATAATACATAATTAGTAAACAAATTATACTATATATATTTTTTATTTGCAAGTGTTTTTTGCTGATTTGAAATAATTTTTTTTACTTTTTTTCTGTTTTTTCTTCATTTTCCGCACTCTTTGCTTGCGTTTTGATGTTATACACTTACGCAGGGCAAAATACAGGCGGTAGATACGGACGATCGGACGCAATACAAACGTCCGCAGAAGTTTTTGTATTGCGGATGCGGTACGGTCTGCAAGCCGTCCGGGAAGCAAATACCACACCGAAAAACCAAGCACCTGTGCCAGCAGAATATAACCGCGCACCTTGCCGTAATTAAACAAACAGCACACAGAAAAAAACAGCAATGCCGCAATCAAACAAAACGAAACGTCCTCAATGAACAACCGCACCCGTCCCGGCACACGCAGTTTTCTGAAAACACGCAGAATATCCCAGAGCAGACCGCAAAAAAGCCCGATCGCAACGGCACCCGCCAAAGGTGCGAACTGTGCACTGTTGGGCAAGCCGTAGATCATCGCAACACCTTCGCACGCAAGCCTCTTGCACCCGGTTTTCCGTCGGAATACTGCAATGAATGCACGAAACCGTGCAACCGAACCTCTCCGGTCTCAAGAGAAAGCAGATCCATTTTCAAACCGTTTCCGCGTACCGTCAGTTTTCCGTCCGCAAGAAACAAAACAATACCTGTTTCATCAAAATTTCCGACTTCAATTACCCCGGTCAAAGTCAGTTTTTTCCTGTTTTCCATGTGCAGGATCTGCGGCACAATATTTCTGTCATCTGTCTGCATCAGAATTCATCCTTTCCGGTTTCTGCTAATATATATGTCCGATCGGATTTGGCTATTCTTTTGAATTGACATTTGCGTTGATTGTGTGTTACAATTGCATTATCAAAGAAAAACGGAGGGTGTTTATGAGTAACATTTTTTCAAGCACAGGCGACAAGATCTTTGATCGCAATAAATGGACGTACAGTCTGGGCGGCATCGGCAGAGACCTTGCCTATTCACTGTACACCTACTTTTTGCTGACTTTCATCCTTTACACGAAACAGATCACCGATGCACAGTTTGCCGCCATCGGCGTTATCATCGTTATCTGCCGCATCTGGGACGGAATCAACGATCCCATTATGGGCGGCATCATTGAAAACACCCGTACGAAACTCGGTAAATTCAAACCGTGGATCCTCATCGGCTGTATCACAAACTCGATCGTGCTCGTTCTCATCTATTCACTGCCGCTGGACGGTACGCCTTTCGTCATTGCTTTCACATTCCTGTATCTCCTCTGGGATCTGACCTATACGATGAACGACATCGGCTATTGGTCAATGCTTCCGTCTCTGACGAGCGAACCCGAAAAGAGAGATATTCTCACTTCTTCCGCGAACCTTTGGGCAGGTCTGGGGACCATTCTTGCAAACGGATTTATCCCGCTGTTCACCGTCGGCAGTATGGCCATCGGCGGCAATGCGATCACGGGATACCGCACCGTTTCCGTCGTTATTGCTCTTTGCTTTATCGGCTGTCAGACTCTGACCTGTGTCGGTGTCAAAGAACGCAACGTAGCCAACGTTCCGCTGGAAGAACGCGTGGGCTTCAAAAAAATGATCCGTATCATATTCAACAACAAACAGGTACTGTGGACGTCTTTGATCCTGCTGTTCGTCAACCTCAGCGGTGCATTGCTGACCGCGTTCGGCACGAACTATATCTATCTTTCCTACGGTTACGAAGGCTCCTTTGCTTCCATCTTCGTCATTTTCTACGGTGCTTCTTCCGCACTGAGTTACCTGCTGTATCCCGCACTTTCCAAAAAATTCTCCCGCATGGGCATGGTACGAATCTCCTTTGCACTGACCGTTGTCGGTTACGCACTGTTCTTCCTGACCGGCACGTTCCTCAAAGGTACGGCATCGTTTGCTTTCCTGTGTGCGGAATCACTGTTCATCGGTCTGGGCTACTCTTTCTTCTATCTGGTGGCCGCCGTATGCCTTTCCAACACGATCGAATACAACGAATACATGACCGGCAGCCGAGATGAAGCCATTATTTTCTCCGTGCGTCCGTTCATGTCCAAAATGAGTGCCTCCATGCAGCAGATCATCATTACCGTCGTATACCTTGCCATCGGCATCAAAGGCATCACCGATCAGATCTCCGATGCGGAAAACTGGGCGATCAACAATCCCGAAGCATTCGGTGACCTGACAAAAGAAGAATATATCGCAGGCATTCTTGCAGGTGCGGACGACGGAATGACACTGGGACTTCGCATCGTTATGGCGGTTCTTCCCGTTTTGTTTATGGCAATCGCATTTGTTATTATCCGCAAAAAATACACCATTGACGAGACCGAATACAACCGCATTCTTGCGGAACTGGAAGCAAGACACGCAAAAGGAAACGAAGCAACTGAATAAAATATTTTGATGCAAAAGAAAAAAAAGAGTGTATGGCGGTCTGTCATACACTCTTCTTTTGCGAAACAATTCAATCGGAAAGCAAATCCTGCAAGTAAACTATTCTGCCGGTAAACATCGCAAAATCGCAATTATTCAGTTGTTTGATCTTCTTCTTTTTCCAGTTCTTCAAGCCGGGCTTCAAGTTCTGCTAGCCATTCGGCGTTTGCAAGCAATTTTGCAATAAAGATCTGAATTTTAATAAAAGCAACCAAAAGTTTTACAAGTCCGACCATAAAATGCCTCCTGCTTAATATTTTGTTAACAATTTAATGTTAACAAATAAAATTGCAGAACTGCTTTTATTTTTGTAAACACATTGTAAATTTGTAAACACTTCTTCAAAATTATCGCATTTTTTATTGAACAACGCGTTGACTTTTTATCACCGTGTATGCTACTATATTTCATGTTGAAATTATAACAGGGGGCTCATTATGAATCAAACAAAAGACAACCGCCGTGTACGTTACACAAAAATGGTTCTGCGTGAGAGTCTCATTGAACTGTTGAAAGAAAAACCAATCAACAGAATCACCGTCACGGACATCTGCCAGCACGCAGACCTCAACAGAGGTACTTTTTATAACTATTACTGCGATGCTTACGACCTGCTGGCACAAATTGAAGAAGAACTTTACAATGAACTGTACGAAACCACCGTTCGCTTTGAAACCGACGGTTTATCGGGCGAATTGCTCGAAACGATCCTTGCCGTGATTGAAGCAAACCGCGATCTGTGTCACGTTCTGTTCAACATCAATTCCGACCAGTCATTCTTAAACAAACTGCTTGCACTGACACGGTCGTTTGCATTCCGTTACTGGGCGGAACACAACGTCAACAATCTGACGGAGGCACAACTGGATATACTCTATTCTTTCTTTTCAAACGGTGCGGTCGGCTTGCTTTGCAAGTGGATTGCAGGCGAATGTGACGTCACGAAAGAGTATCTTGCAAAAACGATTCTTGCTCTCGGGGTCAAAGGTGCGGAATACTTTTTCAACGAGCAACCTGCAACATTACCTGTCATAAAACTTGCAGATAACAAATAATGTTGCAAAACAAACAAAAATTTAATTATTGTCTATTGCAAAAGCAAGATCAAAACATTATGATGATAATGTTATAATAAAAAAGATGGGAGAGAATCCAATGAAAAAAACCGTATTCCTCACCGGCGGTACCGGTAACATGGGTTGGGCTGCTTTCCAGGAAATGCTCAAGCATCCCGACAAGATCAACATCAAGTTGCTTGCCCGCAAAAGCGAAAAGAACCAGAAACTGCTTGCTCCTTATGAGTTCTACTCCAATGTCGAAATCGTTTGGGGTGACTTCATGGAATATGATGCCATTCTGAAGGGCGTCACGGGTTCCGATTACGTTCTGCACGTAGGCGGTATGGTTTCCCCCACCGCAGACTACAAACCTTATTCCACCCAGAAGATCAATCCCGGTGCAGCCGCAAACATCTGCAAGGCCGTTCTTGAACAGCCCGATCCCGATGCAATCAAAGTCTGCTACATCGGTACCGTTGCAGAAACCGGCGACCGTAACGTTCCGATCCATTGGGGCCGTTGCGGTGACCCGATCAAGGTTTCCGTTTATGACCACTATGCAATCTCCAAAGTTCTTGCCGAACGCATCTTCGTAGAAAGCGGCATCAAGAATTGGGTCGTCATGCGTCAGTCCGGCATTCTGTATCCGGATCTTCTGCACAACATGGAACCCATTATGTATCACGTTCCCCTCAACGGTATGCTTGAATGGTGTACGGTTGAAGACTCCGGCCGCCTGATGTGCAACCTCGTTCTTGAAGACGGCTTCGGCAATCTTCCCGAAGAATTCTGGAACAGCTTCTACAACATCGGTTCGGGTAAAGAATTCCGTCTTACCAACTTCGAATTTGAAGAACTGCTGCTCGGCTGTATCGGTCTGGGATCTCCCAAGACCTTATTTGATCCCAACTGGTTCACCACGAAGAACTTCCACGGTCAGTATTATGCAGACGGCGATAAGCTCAACGATTATCTCCACTTCCGTGAAGACATCACCGCAAAAGATTACTTTGACCGCATGGCTCAGCAGGTGGACTTCTACTTCCGCATTCCGAAGTACATCCCCACCAAGAGACTGCTCGGTGCTGCTGCAAAGCCCTTCATGAAGAAGATCGCACAGACCAAGCGTTGGGGTACCCTGGACTGGATCAAGACCAAGGATCCCGACCGCATCTCCGCTTACTACGGCACCTATGCCGATTGGGAAGCCATTCCGAAGGATTGGAAACACTTCGTTCTCAACTCCCCCGAAAAGGATTCCTCCGCTGCCGATCTCTACAAACTTGACCACGGTTACGACGAAAGCAAGCCCGTCAGCGAACTGGACATCGAAGACATGAAGAAAGCTGCCGAATTCAGAGGCGGTTCCGTTGTCAGCAAGAAGATGACCAAGGGCGATATGCGTACGAAACTGACGTGGAAATGCGGCCTTTGCGGCGAAGAATTCGAAGCCAGCCCCAACCTGATCCTCAAGGGCGGTCACTGGTGCCCGAACTGCTACCTTCCCGGCATCGGCAAGGCATGGCACTATGATGAAATCGCAAAGTCCAACCCGTTCTTTGCACAGGTATGGTACACCAACCACACCAAGGAAGAAAACAACGTCTATGAATTCGACAGAATTTTCGACGGTTGGGAAGCAAAGAAATAAAATCCTGCACAACACATTCAAAACTGCTGATTGCTCCAAACAATCAGCAGTTTTTTGTTGCATTTTTGGTAATGTTTTTCTGTTCATCTGTAAGGTTTCTGCTTGCGATTTTTGTATATATATGATAAAATATAAAGGATTTTATCATGGGGGATAATAGCATGATTCAAAAACTGGCTGCATTTGTTTGCACCCGCCCGAAAATGATCATTCTGATCAGCATTCTTTTATTGATTCCGTCTGCACTCGGCTTTTTTGCCACAGGCGTTAATTACGATATTCTTTCTTATTTGCCAGAGGATCTTGAATCCGTTACTTCGTTGGAGATCCTGGACGAGAATTTCCAGTTTGCGGCAAGCAGTATCGTCATTCTTGAGGATATGCAAAGCAAGGACGTTGTCAAGATCAAACAAAAAATAGAGGAGATCGACTGTGTCGTACAGGTTTTGTGGACGGATTCCGTGCTTGATATATCCGTTCCCGTGGATATCCTTCCCGACATCGCAAAGGATCTGTTTTATTCCAAAGACGGCAACGCAACGCTGTGCATCATTCAGTATTCCACAGGCACAAGTGACGACGTAACCCTGGAGGCTGTGGAAGAAATTCGGAGCATACTGAACACACAATGCTACATCAGCGGCATCTCCGCTACGGTTAAGGATCTGAAAAATTTAGTTGACAGTGAAGTTATAATTTACGTCAGCATTGCCGTTATCGTAGCACTTATCACCCTTGCATTCACCATGGAAACCCTGTTCATGCCCCTTGCCCTGTTTTATGCCCTTGCGTGTGCCGTGGTTTACAACATGGGTACAAACTTCTTCATGGGCGAGATCTCTTTTGTTTCGCAAGCCATTTCCGCCGTTTTGCAGTTGGGCGTTACCATGGACTATTCCATTTTCCTCATTGACCGCTTTGCGGAAGAACGTGCAAAAACCCCCGACGACTTAAAATCAGCCATGCAGAGAGCCGTACAGACATCTTACGTTTCCCTGTTCAGTTCATCCATGACCACCGTTTTCGGTTTCCTTGCCCTTTGCTTCATGTCACTGACCATCGGTGTGGACATCGGTATCGTTATGGCAAAAGGCGTTTTGATGGGCATTGTCTCCGTTCTTATCGTTCTGCCTGCAGTGCTGCTGCAGTTCAACTCCATCCTGAGCAAATTCAAACACAAGCGGCTTCTTCCCCGTTTTGACCGTATCAGTGCATTCACCCTTCGTCATAAAAAAGTGTTCGCGATCCTGCTGATCGTGCTCATTATCCCCGCCTACATAGCCAAAGATCAGATGGGCATTTATTACAATATCATCAAGGCACTTCCGGATGATACGCCGTCGCTGATCGCTCTGGACAAAATGAAAGATGACTTTGACATGGCTTCCACCCATTTTTTGGTTTTATCCGATGCAACACCTGCAAAAGACGTGGAAAAAATGCTCGATGAAATCGAAAAACTCGAAGGTATTGAAGACATTCTGGCACTCAATTCCATTCTCGGTTCCGCCATTGATACGTCCGTACTGCCTGAGATCGTCAACGATCTTTGCTACAAAGACGGATACAGCCTTGCCATGATCAATTCTGCGTACGATGCAGGCTCTGCCGAAGCCAACGCACAGGTGGATGCAATGCGGCTGATCGTTGAAAAATACGCCCCGGACGGCCTTGCAACGGGTGAAGCCGTTTTGATGGCAGACCTTGCAAGCACGGCAGACAGCGACCTGCTCCTGACGTCTGCAATTTCCGTTCTTGCCATACTTTTGCTGATTATGTTTGCCTTCAAATCTTTCAGCATTCCCGTCATTCTCGTAGCTTCCATTGAACTTGCGATCTTTATCAACCAGACGATCACGTGGATCATGGGAACGGAGGTCAGTTTTATTGCCCCCATCGTCATTTCCTGCGTACAGCTCGGTGCAACGGTTGACTACGCGATTCTTCTGACAAGCCGCTACAAAGAAAACCTTGCCGAAGGCATGGACAACGATACCGCCGCAGAAAAAGCATCTTCGGTTGCCATGCGTTCCGTTTTCCAGAGTGCGTTGGTCTTCTTCACGGTCACGGGAAGCATTGCTTTGGTTTGCGATATAACGCTTATCAGTGAGCTGTGCGTCATGCTTTCCCGCGGTGCGATCATCAGTGCCGTCATTATTCTGTTCCTGTTGGCTCCCACGTTGAGCATATTTGAACCGCTTATCAAGAAAACGTCATTGGATTGGCCTTTCCCCGATCCGTTAAGACGCAAGCCCGAAAAAGTAAAACTGCCCCGTCAGCCCAGAGAACGCAAAAAAGCGACCGTTGCCGTTGCGGCAGGCGGTGTAGTAACAAGTGTTACCGCCGACACACAAACTGTACCTGAGAACGAGCCGAAACGTGTTCCCGAACGCAGATACGTACAGCCTTTGGGGACTGTCAATCCGCCTCCGGCACGCACGCAGACACGAAGGACAACACCTCCCGCATACCAACAGGGTATGCCGCAAAGACCTGCACAGCCCGTACAACCGCAGAGCATGCCGCAAAGACAGGCTCAACCCGTTCAGACACAGGGTATGCCTCAAAGACCGGCTCAACCCGTTCAGACACAAGGTATACCGCAAAGACCTGTGCAGTCCGCACAACCGCAAGGTATGCCGCAAAGACAGGCTCAACCCATTCCGCCGCAAGGTATGCCTGTAAGACAAGGGGTTCCCGTTCGGACAGCCGCACAGCAACAGCAAAACCGTGCACCCGTGCAAGGCAGACCCGTTCCCTACGGTTATTATCCGCCGCAACCCGGATATCCGCAACCGATGTATCCGCAGCCCGGATATCAACCCTTTATGCAAACACCGCAAGGTGTACCGCAGAGGCCCGGCCAGCCGCAGGCTATGACGCAAAGACCTGCCAATCCCGTTCCCCCGACACAACAACCTGCACAGCCGTCTGCATCTGCACAGCCCAAACAGGAGCCTGCCGCATACAGTTTTGCACAGCACAGTGCAAGCCAACGCAGACAACGGCCGGATCCGTTTGAAGTAAATCCCTATGCAAACCGCCCGTCAACCCCCAAAAAGGAGGATACACCCAATGAATAAATTGCGTGCGTTTACCGCCGTCCTGCTTGCCGTCATTCTGTCTCTTTGCTGTCTGACATCCTGTTCAAAGGAAGAACCGACAACACAAGGCACGGAAATTCAAGACGATACGTTTATCCAGCCCGTATTTACGGATGCACCCGCATCGGTCAAAAAAACCGAGGTCATCTACGTTACATTGGACGGCAACGGTGCTTTTCAGAAAGCCGTTGTCAGCGATTGGCTTCACACAGACAGAGCCAACGTACGCGTGGAAGACCTTACGAATCTGACCAATATTGAAAACGTCAAAAGTGAGATCCTTCCCGTATTTGAAGACGGAAAAGTGATCTGGAATATGGATTCGACCGACCTATACTATTCCGGCGACACCGATCAGCAACCGCCCGTTGCCGTTTCCGTGCGTTATTTTCTCAACGGCGTTGAATACTCCGCCGCCGATATTGCAGGCAAAGCAGGCACGGTCACCATCAAGATCTCCATGACCAATATGAAAACCGCAACCATCACCGATTCACGCACGGGCGAAGCCATGTTTGAAGTCAGCCTTCCCATTCTGGTTGCGGGTGTTGCCATTCTGCCCAACGACAATTTCACAAACATCAAGACCGAAGGTATTACCTGCATCGGTGACGGCTCCAAACAGATCGCACTTTCGATCGGATTGCCCGGATTTTCGGACAGCCTCGGTCTGGATGCGTTGGATTTTGAGGATCTTGAAGGCTTAAAAATGACGGGTGAAAGCAGTATTACCGTCACAACCGATTCGTTCAAACTGACAAATATGTATTTCGTCATGCTTCCGCTTTGCAGTATGGATTTAGGTCTTGTGATCCCCGAATCCCTTTCCACGCTGACAAGCGATCTGGATTCCATGAGTGCTCTCATTGAAGTGATCACAAGCCTTGACTTTGATTCCATGACGGACGTTATCAATCAACTGGCAGACAACTTCGATCAGCTTCTTGATATGACCGACATCATGGCAGAAGCCGTAGCCGCTTATGAACAGAACAAAGCTCTGCTTGCTTTCTTTGATACGTATCTGACAACCGAAAACGTGGCAACGCTTACAAACCTTGCCAACACCGTAACCCCCGAAACGATCGACTCGCTGACAGCCCTTGCATCGAATCCTCTTGTTTCCTTTCTGTTGGATGCACAAACCATGGCCGCCATTACCGCTTTGTCGGATGCAGCCCCTCTGCTCAAGGAAATGCTGACCGCCATGCAGGCTCCCGACGTCAAACAGGCGTTGGACAACCTGCCGCAGACCGTACAGACGATGCAGACGGTATCTGCTTCCATTGAAGAAAATGAAGAACTGCTGGAATCGGTTTCCACCATCATTTCCACAGGCGGCATGGATGCACTGACCGATCTTATGGATTCTCTGAAAGACACCGATCTTTCTTCGTTGGTAAACCGTTATGAACAACTCATGGGCAATGCGGACGGTATGACCGAAAAAGCAAAATACTGGATCCGTTACGGTGAAAGTTACAATATTTTCACACAGGCTCCCGAAGATTTCGACACAAGCCTTACGTTCATTTGCAAGACCGCCGCGATCGGATAACAAAAATCGCAAAGCACCGTTACAGATGAAAAATCTGCACGGTGCTTTTTTGGTTTTAAAACAGAGAAAGCCTCCGCTTGCGGAACGGAAGCTTTCCCTGTTTTGAAGGAGATTGTTTATGAAAAATAGAAACTGTCTTGGTCAGAAATCCGGATAACTTAATTCATCCGTTGTCTGCATTATATTCAAAAAAACTGAAAAATGGCTTAAAGAAAGGTTTTTTTTCTTTCAGACTTGTGATATAATGCTTCGTGTAAGAAATTCTTAATTCAAATGAACCTTACAATTCACATTATATGAAAAGGTCTTAAATTATGCTGAACAAACACGATCAAACCGAAAATATTTTATTTGCGGCGGCACGGGAATGCGTACAACTGCTGATTCGAAATCAATACCGCATCACAATGGCGGAATCCTGCACGGGCGGTATGCTTGCCTCAAGCATTGTTGCCGTACCCGATGCATCCAAAGTTTTCGATTCTTCTTTTGTCACCTATGCAAACGAAGCCAAAATCAAATACCTCGGTGTTACCCCCGAAAGTATCGAAAAATACGGCGTTGTCAGCGAACAGGTCGCAGGTGAAATGGCCGCAGGCTGTGCAAAAACAAACGGTGCACAGGTCGGTGTGGGTATCAGCGGCATTGCAGGTCCGTCGGGCGGCAGTGAACAGAAACCCGTCGGTACGGTGGCGTTCGGTTTTTATATCAACGGTCAACTGCATACCCGTCTCATGCATTTTCCGAACAACGGCAGACAGTATATCCGTGAAACGGCAACCCTGTTTGCAATAAATACACTGTGTAATTTTTTCAGATCAGAAAAAAATTAACATCCAGATACTTGAAATTGTATCTTTATTTGTTGTATAATGATAAAAATTTTAAAGGAGAGTTATTTTCATGAATGCATTTTTGGTAAAACTGATTTCTCTGCTGACAACGTTTTTGCTCTTTATGCAAGGAGCGTTCATTGTTCCCCCGGCAGATGCCAACAAAACCGACTTTGATGAAGTCAAGAACGTCATTTTCATGATCGGTGACGGCATGGGCTTCAACAGCATTGAAAAGACCAAAGCAGAAAACGGTCTGGATGCCGCTATGGATACGTTCCCCCTCCAAGGAAACAGCCGCACCGCTTCCGCTAACAGCGTTGTAACCGACAGTGCTGCGGGCGGCACCGCACTTGCAACGGGCGTTCGTACCGCAAACGGTGCCATCGGCACTTATATGGGCGACAGAGACAATGTTGCAAGCCATCCGCTGAACCTTACTGAACTTGCGATCTCCATGGGCAAACTTGCAGGCGTTATCACAACCGACTCCACTTCGGGTGCTACCCCCGCATCTTTCTCCGCACACGCAAACGACCGTGACGATGAACACGTGATCACTCCCCAGCAGTTGGCAGGCGAACTGACCGTTATGTGGGGTGCCACCACTTCCTCTTTCACGGTTGAAGCCGCCGAAGAATACGGTTGGGAACATATCTACGATAAGGCAAGCATGGATGCACTTGAAGAAGGCACCCGCAGTTTCGGTCAGTTTACAGGTGCTCTGTGGCACACCGAACAGACCAACGGAATGCCCACCCTTGCAGAAATGACAGCAAAAGCCATTGATCTTTTGGACGACGATGAAGACGGCTTCTTCTTGATGGTAGAAGGTGCTCATATCGACAAACACAGCCATGATATGAACGGCGAAGGCATGAAAGATGCACTGACTTCTTTTGACGCCGCAGTTGCAACAGCTCTTGCATACGCACAGATGGACGGCGAAACGCTTGTTATCGTTACCGCAGACCATGAAACCGGCGGCATTGAAAAAATCGGCAACAGCTACAATTACACCGTTGGCGGACACACCGGTGACAACGTACCGCTTCTGGTTTACGGTTGCGATGATTTCATCAACGACGGTCAGTCTATTCCCAACATTGAAGTTGCACGCCGTACAGCTTACGCAATGGGTGCAAAAGAATTCCCCGTACGCGTTAAAAATGCCGATGGCGATAACCTTGTGATCCTTGATGTAGGTTGCTGATTTCCGCAAAGCAAAACAAAATTAGGGGCTGTTGCAGATTGCAACAGCTCTTTTCACATCAGACGGAGATACGATATGCCGACACAAAACAAACCGAACCGCTACAAATTGCCCGATGCCTTACGTGGATTTCTGGTCATAGAAATGATCGTGTATCATTTGCTGTTTGACCTTTATTATATGTTTGACGTCGATATGCCGTGGTTCAGCGGCACAGCCATGCGGCTGTTTCAGCTTTCCATTATGGGAGGCTTCGTTATGCTGTCCGGCTATTGCTTTTCATTCGGCAAAAAACGCATCTTCCGTGCAACACAGGTCAGTGTGTGCGGTGTTATCATAACCGTTGCCACCGCACTCGTTATGCCTTCGCAGAAGATCGTTTTCGGGGTGCTGACAAGCATCGGCGTGTGTATGTTTCTTATGACGGCACTCGACGGGATCTTTTCAAAAATACCGCCGACGGTCGGTCTTGCCGTCAGTTTTCTGCTTGCCCTGCTGACGTACGGCGTGCGGTCGGGTTATATCGGGATCTTCACCTATCCCCTGTTCGATCTGCCCGACGTGCTGTATTCAACATCCTTTTTATTCCCGTTGGGATTCAAAAACGCCGCGTTCCGATCATCGGATTACGTGCCGTTGCTACCGTGGTTTTTCGTATACGTCTGCGGTTATTTCCTCCGAAAAGCCACACAAAACCGATCTTTTTCCGACCGCATCCTGCAATACGGTTGCAAGCCGCTTTGCGTGATCGGCAAGCATTCCCTGTGGATCTATATGGCACACCAGGTCGTTATTTACGGCGTTTTATACCTGATCTTTTACTTTGTGTAACAAATGCTGAAAATAACCGTTTCTTTTCTCACCTTTTGCTTGACACGGACACTCGGAAAAGTGTATCATTAGAATAAAAGAATTCGGCTTGCTTTTTGCATCCGAATACAAATAAAGGAGAACAATATGGAAGTTTACAAAGGACGTACCCCGATCGAAGAATACGATCAACTCATGGAAATGCTCAACAACGTGTTCTTTCTGGACGACGACGAAGAACCCAAGCGTGATTTTCTGTCATTGCTTCCCAAACTCTATACAAACAAGGAAGAAGCCTGCTATAACAACGTCTGCGTTATGGAAGACGGCGTTATCAAAGGTGCGATCGGTCTGTTTCCGCTGGAATGCGATGCGGCAGGTCAGAAACTGAAGATCGGCGGCATCGGCAACGTTGCGGTAGCACGTGACGCAAGAGGTGCAGGCCATATGGTCACCTGCATGAATCTTTGTCTTGAAGAAATGATTAAGGACGGCACGGACTTCTCTCTTTTGGGCGGTCAGAGACAGCGTTACGGTTTCTTCGGCTATGAACCCGCAGGTCTTTGCTACGGTTTTGACGTAAACACGGGCAATCTCTACCGTGAACTCGGCAAGGGCTATGCACATCCGTTCACCGCAAGACTGATGAGAGAAGACGATACGCTTTTCTTTGAAAAGTTCCTTGCATATAAAAACTCGTTCCCGCAGAAAACAATTTACAAAGAAAACACCGATATTCTGCAGTTGCTTCGCTCCTGGAAAGCAACTCCTTACGTGGTGCTTGACGGTGATGAGCCCAAAGGTTATTTCTCGGTCAGCCGCAACGGCAAAGGCGTGCATGAGATCATGGCTTTTGAAGTCAAGGATATGTTCAACGTCTGCATTGCCGCTATGGACACGCTCAACATTGACGGCATCGGTTTCAGTGCTCCCGCATACAACACCGAACTTTGTGAATTCAGTGCCGCCCACATGAGCGGTTACAGCATGGATCACGTGGAAATGATAAACGTCCTCAATTACGAGAACTTCATCCGCGGTTTCCTTGGTGTCAAAGCCGCATACGAAACGCTTTGCGACGGCAGGATCGTTATTCTGTTCCACGGTTACCGTTGCGACGAACAACTTTGCATTGAAGTCAAGGACAACAAGGTTACCGTTACCCCCACCACCGAAACACCCGATTTGGAGATCACGCACCGCGAAGGCATCCGTCTGATCGCCGCCCTTTACAGCAAAGACAGACTCTCCCTTCCCGCAAACGTCAGAAGCTGGTTCCCGCTTCCCTTCTATTGGGCTTCTCACGACGGCGTATAAGAAAGACTGAAGTGCCTTTCTCTGCCCATACCTGATTCACATAAGAGCCACGGCTGAACGCATACGCCGTGGCTTTTTATAAAAGGACGAACAAAATGGATTTATTATACTTTGCATTTCTGCTTGCCGCCGTTGTCTGCACATACATCTTTATGTATAAAAACGGCTCTTTGAAAATGAAAATGATAACGGCTTCCACCTTTCTCGGTGCGGGACTGCTGTTGCTGTTGACAAACAACCGCTACGAAAACCCCTATTGCTGTATCCTGTTTACGGGACTTTGTGCGGCGTACATCGGCGACTACACCCTGCGTTTTGATGCATTCGGAATGAAAGGTCTGCCCGGCATCATCAGTTTTGCAATCGCACACATTCTTTACAGTTGTGCTTTTGCCGTGCACACACCGCCCACCAAGAACACCTTATGGCTTCTGATTCCGTGGGCATTGACCGTTTTATTCTTTGCGTATCTCGGCAAAGTACGCCTGAAAATCAACTTCGCAGGCACAGGCCCTGCGGTGCTGATCTATGCAATGATTATTACCGCCATGGCACTTCTGGGCATCCGTACAGGCATTTATGCATTCTCACAGGGTGATGCATTACAGAAGATCAAAGGCATTGTGCTGGCATTTGCCGTTGTGATCTTCATGGCATCGGATTGCGGCGTTTGTATGCAGATGTTCGGTGACACGCAAACGTTCAGAATCGGCCAAAAGGAGTATTCCTACAACTCCTTTTCCTCCGTCACCTACTTCGGTGCACAGATGCTCATTGCATCCGCTATTACTCTGCAATAGAAAAAAAATAAAGAATCCGACCATACTAAATCGGATTCTTTTATTCTTATTACATTATTATATTATTCACCGAGGTAGGCTTTTTTGACGTTTTCGTCGTTGAGCAAATCTTCGGCTTTGCCCTCCATTGTGATCGAGCCGGTTTCAAGAACATAAGCACGGTCAGAAACGGAAAGGGCTTTTTTTGCGTTTTGTTCCACCAGAAGAATGGTAACACCGGACTTGTGATAGTCCTTGATGATCTCAAACACCTGATCGACAAGCAAGGGAGAAAGACCCATGGAAGGCTCGTCAAGCATCAGCAGTTTCGGATGGCTCATCATGGCACGTCCCATGGCAAGCATCTGCTGTTCACCGCCCGAAAGCGTACCAGCAATCTGTTTTCTGCGTTCCCCCAATCGCGGAAAACGGGTGCAGATCTCATCAATATCTTCCTTGATACGCTTTTTGTCCTTCTGTGCGTAGGCACCGAGAACGAGGTTTTCATAAACGGTCAGCTCCTGGAACACACGGCGTCCTTCGGGAACCTGGCTCATGCCGAGACTGATGAGTTTGTGTCCGGGCACTTTGTTGATAACCTGACCGTCATAGGTCACCGTACCGCTTTTAACGGGAATGAGCCCCATAATGCTTTGCATGGTGGTGGTCTTTCCTGCCCCGTTTGCACCGATGAGAGAAACGATCTCCCCTTGATTGACTTCAAAACTGATGCCTTTCAGTGCACGGATCACACCGTAGCAAACTTCAAGATTCTTGACTTCAAGCAATGCCATACCGTTCCCTCCTTATTCACCGATGTAGGCCTTGATGACCTCGGGATCATTGAGTGCTTCTTCCGTATTTCCCTGTGCGAGCACGGTGCCGAAATTAAGCACCGTAATTTCATCACAAAGACCGGATACGAATTTCATGTCGTGTTCGATCAGCAGGATCGTCAGATCAAATTCATCACGGATACGGCGGATAATATTCATCAGATCTTCCGTTTCGTGCGGATTCATACCTGCGGCAGGTTCATCCAGCAGAAGCAATTTCGGATTGGTTGCCAGAGCACGGGCAATCTCAAGTTTTCTCTGCTTACCGTACGGCAGGTTGCAGGCAAGATTGTTGCGTTCATCTTCAAGATCGAAAATACGCAGGATCTCTTTGGCTCTTTCACGCATGGCTTTTTCGACTTTGAAGTGGCGCGGCAAACGAAAGAGACTTACAAAAGGATTGCACTTGAATTCGGGCTGATTGTGCAGACCGACCAGCACGTTGCGGATCACGCTCATATTGTTGAACAGGCGGATATTCTGGAACGTACGGGCAATGCCTTTGTGGTTGATCTGTTCCTGTGTTTTGCCCGTCAGTTTTTCACCGTTGAGGTAAAAACAGCCTGTCGTGGGTTGATACACGCCTGTCAGCAGGTTGAACACCGTGGTTTTACCTGCACCGTTGGGACCGACAAGACCGTAGAGTTGCTTTCTTTTGATCTCTATATTGACGTTGTCCACTGCTTTCAGACCGCCGAAGGAAATGCCTAAGTTTTCGGTTTTCAATACGATATCACTCATGTCAGTTTCCTCCTTTATCGGGTTTATCGGGCGTATATTCGTTGCCTTGTTGCAGATCCACGGACAGCACTTCGTCCATACGGATCTTGGTGGGGATCACACGCCAGTCATTGCCGTCATCCCGCACGTCACCGGGCTTACGTTTACGTGCTCTGAGATTTTCCAGTGCGGCTTTGGGTGACAGTTTATCCTTGAAAGGTGCAAGTTTTGGAGCGTTATTGAAGATAACAAGCACGATGAGGATCAGTGCATAGATCAGATACTTCAGAGCCGCAAGATCACCCGAAAGATGGCTTTGCAACTGGAAGTTGATGAACGTGATGAGTGCCGCGGCAATGATGGAGCCGTTGATGCTTGCCATGCCGCCGAGGACGACCATAACGAGGATTTCTATTGAATAGTTGTATGAGAAGAACGAATACAGAACGGGCGTGGTATAGTGACCGTAGATAACGCCAGCCATGCCCGCAAAAAATGCGGCAATAACGAAAATGAACAGTTTATAGAACGTAACGTTGATACCCATGGCTTTTGCGGCAATTTCATTGTCGCGGATGGCGGTAATGGCTCTGCCGTGCTTACTGCGAACAAGATTCTGCACGAAGAACAGCACCACAAGCACGGTAGCAAAGGAAACGAGATAAAGAGAGGTATCCTGACGGGTATCGTACTTGATGGACTGCGTGCTCAGGCCCATTGCCTTGCCGAATACGGACATATTCTTGAAGATCGTACGCACGATCTCACCGAATGCAAGGGTTACGATGGCAAGATAGTCGCCTTTCAGACGCAAGGCGGGAAGTCCGACCAACAAACCGAAGAATGCAGCAAGCAGACCGCCTGCAAGCATACTGACGATCAGCACGATCAGTTTGTTGTCAATTGCGGCAGATAATTGCATGGCAATGTAACTGCCCATATAGGCACCCACACACATAAAACCTGCGTGACCGAGGCTCAGTTCTCCGAGAAAACCGACAACGAGATTCAAAGAAACAGCAAGAATGATGCTGTATGCGATCTGCACGAGCAGATTGGAATAAGAACGCGGCAGATTGCCCGTCTGTGCAATAATGAAAGAGCCGAGCATGACCGCACCGACGATCAAATAGCAGAAATAATCGGAAAATTTAATTCTTTTCAGTTTACCCATTCTTACACCTTCTCTCTTCTCTTTTTGCCGAGCAGACCGATGGGACGCACGAGCAAGATCAAAATAAGCATTGCAAATTCAACTGCCGTGGTATAAGGTGCCAGAACGGGCACGCTCAGGCAGATCTTTTCGATCACACCGAGCAACACACCGCCGATCATAGCACCGGGAATGGAACCGATACCGCCGATAACCGCCGCCGTAAAGGCTTTGATACCGGGCATGGAACCGAGTGTCGGTTCGGTGGACGGAATCTGCATCAGATAGAAAATGGATGCACAAGCCGCCAGTGCAGAACCGATGGCAAAGGTTATCATAATAATACGGTTGACGTTGATACCCATAAGCTGTGCGGCACCCCTGTCCTCGGAAACGGCAAGCATGGCACGTCCCGTGCGGGTATTCTTAACGAACAGTGTCAAAGCCGCCATGATAACGGCACCGACCACAAGCGTGATCAGAGAGGAAACGCTGATCTCTGCAGATGCGATCTTCACCGTTCCGAACGATGCAATGCTGACCGTTTGTGCTTTGGCACCGAAAACGATCTGGGCTACACTCTGCAACAGATAACTGACACCGATCGCAGTGATCAGCACCGCCAGCGGTGAAGCACCGCGTAAAGGACGGTAAGCGACTTTTTCGATCACGATGCCGAACACAACGCACATCACGACCGCAACCACAAGTGCAAGGCCGACGTGACCGCCTGCGGCAAGCGTTGTGAAGATTGCGTAGGCACCGACCATGATGATATCGCCGTGTGCAAAGTTAAGCATTTTGGCAATACCGTAAACCATGGTGTAACCGAGGGCAATGAGTGCGTAAATGGCACCCAGACTCAATCCGTCTAAAACTGTACTCATACTGTACTCCTTCGACTTGGAATTATGCACCCGTAAAAGGTACATACAGAACAACAAAACATATTATAATTCGACCATTTGACCGATTTTTGTTGTTTTGTACATATCTTCAACAGGCAATAAAGAGGGATTATGGCCGAGAGCGAACTCCCGGCCATAAGGAAAATTCAAAAATGCGTTGGGCTTATTCGCCGAGTGTAACGATAACGGGGATCTTGTTGCAGGCACCGCTGACATCCCAAGTCATATCGCCGGTCAGACCATTGTAGGAGAAATCTTCGGCGGTAACGGTAGCAACGATGGCATCACCGAGAACGTCGGGAGCAACCGTGACGTTGTCAACGCCTGCCTTGAGCATGGCGTTGTAGATAACGTAAACTGCATCGTAACCGTCAGCAGCAAACTGATCGGGAACGGAGCCGTACTTGGTGGTGTAGTTGGAAACGAAATCAGCAACCATCTTTTCTTCGCTGTTTACATCGAAAGGAGTAATGTACTTGATGGTGTTGGTAACGGTTTCGTCGATCTGATCGGCAACGCCGTCAAGACCGTCACAACCGAACAGCAGAGCGTCACAACCCTTGGAAACGCAGGTCTTTGCGATCAGACCGGCTTCGGTGTAATAAATGGGCAGGAAGATAACGTCGCAATCCTTGAGAGCTTCAACCTGAGTGGAGAAGTCACGGTTGTTTTCGGCATCGAAGCTCTGTTCGATGTAGGAAACGTTGAGTTCTGCCATCTTGGTCTTGAAAGCATCGTAGATGCCGGTGGAATAGGGATCGGAGTTGTCATAGATCGCACCGATGTTTTCGAAGTTTGCGGTCAGTTCTTCAGCGGCAAGGATACCCTGGTCGGGATCGCCGAAGCATACGCGGAAAGCGTAGTCGCTGGCAGCAATAACGGAAGCGGCGGAAGCGGAGGGAGTGATGAAGAACACGCCGTCTTCATCAGCACGTGCTGCAAAAGATTCACAGGAACCGGAAGTAACGGAACCGATGGAGATCTGCATACCTGCTTCATAAAGTGCATCGTAACCGGTGGACGCATCAGCGGCGGTGCTCTTGTCGTCCTTCATATCGAACTTGAACTGAACACCGTTCAGACCGCCTGCAGCGTTGATTTCTTCAACTGCAAGTGCGGCACCCTGCTGTACGGAGATACCGTAGGAAGAAGTATCACCGGTAAGAGGGCCGGTAGCACCGATGAAGTAAGCGGTGTTATCTGCGGTGTACTGACCGGCTTCGGAGAAGTCGAATTCGGTTTCACCGGCATCGGCTGCAGTAGCATCGTCGGCAACGGTAGCATCATCGGCAACGGTAGCATCGTCGGATGCGTTGGTGGGATCTTCCGTGCCGCCGCAGGCTGCAAAAGCAACTACAAGAGACAGGCAAAGAAGCAGAGCCAAGATTTTGGAAAACTTTTTCATGAATAAGTTTCCTCCTTAAAAAATTTCTAAAGTTGTTCATATACAACTTTCAGATAAATGAAATATAACACATTGATTTTTTAATGTCAACTTAATTTTAATTTATTTTTGAATATTTTAATTAAAACAAAGATTGAGAAACATATCTGTTTATGAATACTTGCAATTTCAGTGAATAAATGATAAGATATAAAAAGGAGGTGGCGTATGAAAGTCAGAGAATCCGCAGAAAATTACCTTGAAGCGATCCTGATCGCAAGCAGAAATAAAGACAGAGTGCGTGCAATCGACATTTGCACCCACCTCGGTTTTTCACGTCCGACCGTGAGCGTAATGCTGAAAAACCTACGCGAAAAAGGCTTGGTTAAAATTGATTCCAACAGTTCAGTCTTTCTGACCGAACAGGGACTTAAAATCGCACAGGCCACTTATGAACGGCATTGTGTCATTTCCGAAATGCTTATAAGGATCGGCGTATCCCCCGAAACGGCAAAAGAAGATGCCTGCAAACTCGAGCATGATCTGAGCGACGAGTCCTTTGCCTGCATCAAGAAGCATCTTGAGAACATGAGTGATCCGCAGTAACATCATATTAAAACAATCCGCATTCCGATTGCAGTTTTGCAAAAGAATGCGGTTTTTGTGTTTTATTGCATTGTTTTTTACTTCGTAAAAATGTATGCTCCGCTTTTGTATGCTTTGCCGAAACCAAGTTTGCCCTTACGGGCAAGTGAAATTGCCTTGCGGCAGTGAAGTTACTTCGCAAGTGTTTTGAGGCAAACTTAACTTCACTTTTGCCGAAAAGGCAAATACTTCACTGTCATTTATTACAACTTCACTTCAAACCGCAGGTTTGAATCTTCACATAAAAAATACCACCCGAAGAAGAATGAAAGAATTCTTGTTCGGGTGGTTTGTCTTATACTGCAACAAGCAAGGAAAAGAATTTATCTGAAAGCCGTTCTGTCACGAAGTTTCAGTAACACTTTTGACAGCGGCAGGATCAAAAGTCCTGCCACCGCATTGCCGACACAGTGGAGTGCATCGTACGGCAATCCGGCACCGATCCATGCGATCATCTGTGAAAAATCAAGGTGAAACAGCAATGCCTGTGCCGGTGCATACAAAACACCGTACAAAAGCCCGTGTAAACCGCAGACAATCGGATAGACGACCGCCGCCGTTTTATCTTTCATCTGTTTGGGCAGAAGCATCGTTACGCCCCAAAGGATCGTCCATATATACAGATACGGCATCCACCACAGTGAAAAACCTGCGTAAAGTCCCTGCAGAATAACATACAGGTATATAGGGATGAGTGCATATTTGCGGTAAACCACCGTCAGAAGCACGGTAAACATTCCCAAGAGATGAATATTCGGCAGAAATTCCATCAACTGTTTGGAACAGAACATGAGTGCGGCGAACATGGAAAACACGGCAAGGTCTGCCAAAGGCAACGCACCGACCTTACCGTTTTTTTTGTTTTTCTTGTTTTCCGGATTAACCTGCTGTGTAGACAAGCTCATAATGCTGTCCGTCGGCAATGGCTGTGTCACTTGCTCCCGTCATCAGCATTTCGCCGTTCGAATAAAGTGCCCAGTATGCTTTGTCCAGATCGTAATCCGCACGGATGCCGTTGACGGATTTGATATACAGACCGTAGGTGCTCATTTCGCCTTCGACCAGACCGTCCTGCACGAGTGCATCACCGAGATTGTCGGCGTCGGTGCTGACGGTGAACGTTTCGGTCTTGCCGTCTGCATCGACCACGTCAATCGTGAGCGTGATCTGTGCGTTCTGTTCCTGTGTTGCCTCATCCGTAACGACATCGGTAACGTTTGCATCCGTTGCGGACACATCCGCACCGTTGTCCGAACATCCGCAAAGAACAAAACTCATCATGCAAACGAGAGCCATCAGCAATGCAAGAATTTTTTTCATGTTTTTGTTCCTCCTGAAAAGAAAAAATCGTACTCTGCAAAATAGAGCACGACCAAAAGAAAAGATACATTATCCGTATCCTTTGATTTTTGTGTCGTGTTCCCCGTTTGCCCGGGAACCGTTTCACAAACGAAAGGCTGAGCATTCCGACTTCCCTTTTCAGAGTTACGGCAATGGCTGTTGCTCCGGATTTGCACCGGGATTTCCTCAGCACCGAACGTGTGCGTTGCGTCCGACCGTGCCATCGCGTGACACGCAGTCGTGTGATTCAGTTGTTTTTATCATACCACAAAGAAACGGGATTGTCAATTACCGTGTTTTTATCTTGCATAATTGAAAAAGTTGGTATATATTGTAGGAAAGGCAAAAAAAAGAGAGGATATGAAGAATTATGAAAGAAGTTTCAAAAAAGATCATTCTTTGCTACACCTTGCCGCAGTTTGCGGTGGGACTTTTCACCACCATGCTCAACAATTACCTCATTTATTTCTATCAGCCCACGCAGGCATCGGGCTTGCCGACACTCATTACACAGGGCGTTGTCGTTCTCGGATTGCTGACCGTGATCGGTTTCATCAAAGCCGTCGGCCATATCATTGATGCGTTTACGGATCCCGTCGTAGCCAACATCAGCGACAAATGCAAACACAAAAACGGCAGAAGAATCCCGTTCATGCGTTGGTTTGCAATTCCCTACGCACTGTGCTCGTTGCTCATTTTCTGTGCACCCGCAAATGAACCGGGGATGCTGAACAACATCTGGCTGACTGTATTTTTGTGGGGTTACTACGTTTTCTATACGCTTTATATGATCCCGCACCACGCATTGTTGCCCGAAATGATCTCCTCCTCCGAACGCCGCGTGGATGCCTACACCATGAGTTCCCTGTTTTTTGTACTCGGCAGCATGGTCGGCTACGCCACCACCGCATTCGTTTCGATCTTCAAATCCATGGGCTGTTCCGCTTTGGCATCCTGGCGTATCACGTTCGGCATTTTCACCGCCGTGGGTGTTGTGTTGCTCCTGCTCCCCACCTTCACCATCCGCGAAAAGGACTACGTGCAGTCCGTACAGCCGACCGTTTCCTTAATGGCATCACTCAAACACGCATTTGCCAATAAAAACTTTACGGTACTGACCGTTGCACAGTTGCTCGAAGGCACGGGCATGGCGATCTTCCAGGCCTGTATCATGTATTACATCACAGACCTTCTTGAACTGCCCGAATCGCAATCGATCATCATTATGGCTTCGTCCATCGTCGGTTCACTCGTGCTGTATCCTTTCGTCAACAAATGGGCAAAGAACAAAGGTAAAAAAGTACCCATGATGGTCGGCTGTGCAGTGTTTGCACTGAGTTGTTTCGTGATCTGTTTCGTTGAACAGTTACCCGGCACCAATATGGTCAAAGGCGTAGTGTTTGCACTGGTCGTTTCCTTCCCGTTTGCCGTGCTCAACATATTGCCGGGCTCCATGATGAGCGACGTAATTCACCACGATACCATCAAAACGGGTGTCAACCAGGAAGGCATTTTCAGTGCCGCAAAGAGCTTTATTACAAAAATGGGGACATCCATTGCAATCATGATCGTTCCCTCGCTGACCGTCATAGGTGCACAGGAAGGCGAAAACGTCGGCAAAACAGGCTTGCTTCTGACCGCAGTGGTCGGCGGTGCGATCTGTCTGCTGTCAGTTGCGGTGTTTGCACTGTACAAAGAAAAGGATATCCTCAGCGACATCAAAGCACACAAAGAAAAGAACGGTTAAGAAAAATAATTACGGCAGATGCAGCGTTCACACGAACAAAGCATCTGCCGTTGTTTATTTAATTTATAAAATTTATAAATCAATAAATATCAAGATCGATCACTTCCTGCGTGGGTGCTTCAGTCGGTTCGTCCTGCACCGTAGCGGTTTCTTCCGTGGGGTCTTCCCCGTTTTCATCCGTCACATCGGTCGCATCTTCTGCTTCGTCGGTTGCATCTTCTGTTGCGGATTCGGTGGTTTCAGCCATAAAGAAACGGGTGGTGGATTCTTCTTCGGGGGCTTCCCAATCGGCAAATTCCGTTTCCATCCATCTTTCAAAACTCATACCGCTTTCAACAATGGCCTTTGCCAGTGCCGCAGAACCGACGTATCTCCAATGGGTTGCATCCGCATCCATGCCGGTATCGTCTTCAAAATCTTCCGTATAACGCTCGATGAAACCGTAATATGCGGCGTTGCGGACAAGCCATTTATACTGTGCACTGTCGGAAAAATCCGCTTCTTCCGAAGTAAAATCAACGGAAAGACCTGCATTGTGCTCACTGCAACCGGGAGGCAGAATCTTTCTTGCCGCCAAAGCCTGTGCTTCCGCCTCGGAATAACCCATTTTTTCATATTTTTCGGTAAGATCATCAAAGCGGATCTGCTGACGGGAAAGGCTGACGTATCCGTTCACGGGTGTCAGCGTCAATCCTTGTGCAAGTGCATCCTTATACATTTTATTGAATGCGGCCGCGGCTTTTGCTTCCATATAGATGTCACTTTCGGCAATTTCCTCAAGATAAGGAAGGTAATCCAAAGGAAGTTTATTGGCGGCATTGAGTACCAGTGTTACCTTTTCATCGGATTTCAGCTGTGCAGTATCCAGCACGGTCGGCTCAGCAAGGGTTTCCACTTCACCGGGGGCTTCATCGGGCATCTGCGGAGAGGTGGTTGCCACCACAACGCTCTGCAACAGAGTAACGTCTTCATTCCATTGGGCAGTGGTATCCGCCGCATTTTCCTGAATGGTTCCCACGGGAACGGTCACTTCGGGAGAAACCAGTTCAGAGGACTGCGTTGTCGGTTCTTCCGTGTTCATCACTTTGTCTGCGACAAAAAACGCGGCAACACCGACAGCGATCACCGCAACGGCGGCAATTATGATTTTTACAGCAAGATTGTTTTTCATAAGGTTATCCTTTCGGTAGATTTCAAAACACATATATTCAGTTTAATAATACAATAAAATAACCCGAATGTCAATTGCTTTTGTTTGCAAATGAAAGCCGACCGCAAACCATCGGCTCATTTACATCAAATTTTAGTCAATATGTCTAACAATTTTGCACACTTTTCATAAGAATTAACACTGTACGAAAGGATTTTTTTGTGGTATGATAATTCTAATTGAGACAGCAAAAAGGAGAAAAGTAAATTATGAGAGCATCTGAAACCCTTCCCAATTTTACTCCCAAACTCAGGGAGTATACCAATTTTGCGACACGTGCCATTAAAAAGATCTGTACGGAGATCGGTCCGCGTCCCTGCGGCTCCGAAGCAGAACTGAAAAGCCAGCAGTTCATGGCAGCCCAGGTCGGCAATGCCGCCGACGAAGTACATACGGAAGAATTTTCCGTGCATCCCGGTGCATTCTTCGGTTGGATGAAGATCGACGCCGTTCTTCTGATCTGTGCGGTTGCCCTCTTTTTGGCAGGCACGCTCACGGGCGTTGCGGTTTTGCAGTATATGAGCCTTGCACTGGCTGTCATTGCCGCCGCATTCATGTTCGGTGAGTTCCTGTTCTACAAAGAATTCATTGATTTCATGTTCAAAAAAGAAACATCCCACAACACCTACTGCGTTCGTAAACCCGTCGGCGAAGTCAAACGCAGAATCATCATCGGCGGACACTCCGACTCCTCTTTTGAGTGGCGTTTCACACACCTCGGCGGTGCCCCCGCACTCTATGCATCTCTCATTTCAGCCGCCGTCGGTCTTACTTATATGGTTGTCGTCGGTATCATTGCCATTGTTCTCGGCGATGATATGAGCCCCGTATTTGCTTACGTCGGCATTGCATTCGTTCCTTCTTTTATCTGTCTGTTCGTTTTCCTGAACACAAAGGTCTGCGTACAGGGTGCAAACGATAACCTGAGCGGTTGTATGTGTGCCGCCGCCGTCATGAAATTCATGGGCGACAACAATCTGCGTTTTGAGAACACGGAACTCGTGGTACTGTTCTCCGGCGGTGAAGAAGCAGGTCTGCGCGGTGCCAAAGCATTTGCAAAGGCACATCTTGATGAGTGCAAAGAAACGGAAACCATGTTCCTTGCCATGGACACGTTCCGTGATGATGAGGATATGTTCGTTTACTCCCGTGATATGTCCGGCATTACAAAGCATGACAAACGTTGTTGCAATCTTGCAAGAAAAGCTGCTGAATATGCAGGCAGAGAACTGAAATTCTCCAGCATTTTCTGCGGTGCCTCCGATGCCGCCGCCATCACGCAGGCAGGCATTCCGTCCGCATCTCTTGCCGCAATGAACCCCGGCCCGCCCAGATATTACCACACCAGAGGCGACAGTTGGGATAACATGAATCCGCGTTGCATTGAAAGCGGTATCTGGATCGCACTGGAAACTGCATACCTGTTCGATGAAAAAGGTCTTTGCGACAATTACGACTGATCTTCATTTTACCTATTGCAAAAAGTGTAAATCTTTGGTATAATGTTGTTTGTACCGAATATTGACATCCGAAAGGGGAAATTTTCGCATGAAAAAAATCATTTCACTGTCCATTGCAACCTTGCTCATTTTTGCAATGATGTTCAACCTTGTTGCCTGTACGGGCGACACCGATCCCGACGTTGAAGAATCCACTACCGCTTTTGTCAGAATGGAAACCGTTGCAGAAGAAAACGTTGTTTCCTTCATCAACTCCATCATTGAAAAATCCAACGAACTCACTCCCGTTATCAACGTCAGTGAAAGTTTTTCCGTGGATTCCCCCGCTGCATTCGCAGAAGGTGAAAACAATGCCGTTGATACCCTCAGTGATACCCTCGGATTCATCAAGACCTATCTCATGAAAGGCTTCAGCGCTCCCACTCCCGTTTTCGAGACCATGTTCACGGTTGACGAAGCAGACGTGGCAGCCGTTGTCAATTACGACATTTACACCGCAAGAAACTGGACGAGTGAAAATGTGACCGATGAAGAAGGCGAATCCATCGCTTATGAAGAAGATGTTCCCAAGTATCAGTTTGACGAAGACGGCAACGAACTGACCGATATGCCCGTCACAAACGAAGAAGGCGAACAGGAATACTATGAAAACGGCGACATCATGTCCAAATCCTACGTTTGCGATAACAAACTCAAGGCCACCGTTTCGTTCCTCAAGAATCCTGCCGCTGAAGGCGAAGAAGAAGTATTTGCAGATGCAGACGTTATCACAAAGTACTTCCCCAACACCGTCGACAAGGACTATGTTCTCACCGAACTTGCAAAGGTAAACACCGCTGTTTCCGTCAGCGATTACACCGTGCAGTACCGCGATTGCACCATCTTCTTTGAAGTTGATATGGAAACCGAACAGATCCTTTCCGCCACCCTTACCAAGAACGTTCTCGTTACTTTTGCGGCACAGGGTCAGGGCAGTTTTGCAGACCTCGGTGACTTCAACATTTCCTTCAACTTCCGCGACACCGTCAACCTGACTTTTGACTACAGTGCAGAAGCAACGGTTGAAGATACCGATGCCGCAGACGCTACGGAAGAAGCAACCGATGCAGCAACCGAAGAAGCAAGTCTTGCTGAAACCACTTCCGAGGAAGCAACCGCAGAAGATACCGAAGCAACAACTGAGGAAGCAACCGAAGAAGCCACTCTTGAAGCAGTTTCCGATCCGACCGTTGCTGACATTGAAGTGAACGAAGCCGAAACAGCCGCTGAATAAGATCATCGGACAACAATTAAAGACTGACGGTGCGGTCGAAAGACTGCACCGTTTTTGCGGAGAAAACAAATGCAGGAATACTCATTAAGATCCATTCAAAATAAAGATGCATTCAAAAGCGGTTTCAAGGTCGGCATTCCGATCGGTCTGGGCTATTTTGCGGTTGCGTTTTCCCTGGGCATAGCCGCCAAAAATGCAGGACTCTCCCCTTTTGAGGGTTTTCTGACGAGTGCGTTGTGCAACGCTTCGGCAGGTGAATACGCTGGATTTACGATCATTGCCGCAGGTGCCACGTATATTGAAATGGCACTGGCAACACTCGTGGCAAACGCACGGTATCTGCTGATGAGTTGTGCCATGAGCCAACGGTTAGATGCAAAAATGCCGTTCGTTCACCGCCTTATCATGGGCTTTTACGTCACGGACGAGTTGTTCGGTGCGGCAATTGCAAGACCGGGCACGCTGAATCCGTACTACACCTACGGTGCGGTCGCCGCGGCGGCACCGTGCTGGTCGGTCGGCACGATGTTGGGCGTATTGGCAGGCAATCTCTTACCCGTACGGCTTGTCAGTGCATTCAGCGTGGCTCTGTACGGAATGTTTCTGGCGATCATCGTGCCGCCTGCAAGAAAAAGCAGGATCATTGCCGTGATGATCGCGATCTGCTTCGCACTCAGTACGCTCTGCTCTTATCTTCCCGTCGTGCGTGACGTTTCCGAAGGCACGAGAACCATCATTCTGACCGTTCTCATCAGTTCTGCGGCGGCATTGCTGTTCCCTGTTAAAGACGAAGAAAAGGACGAAGAAACGGAGGAACAGGGCGTATGAGAGGTAACAATTATATTTACATTGCGGTCATGGCAGTGGTGTCGCTCCTCATTCGCGTCCTGCCGCTGACACTCATCCGCAAGCAGATCAAAAACAAATTTCTGAAATCTTTTCTGTACTACGTACCCTATGTCACGCTTGCGGTCATGACCGTACCTGCCATCGTCCACGCAACGCAATCCCCCATTGCGGGTGCCGCGGCACTGGTGGTGGGACTTCTGGTTGCTTGGTTCGGCTTTGACCTGTTCAAAACCGCCGTGTGCTGTTGTCTGACGGTGCTGATATTGGAATTCTTTTTGTTATAAAAACAAAAAAAACGAATGCAGTGAACACTTGTTTTCATTGTGTTCGTTTTCTTTATTTGCAAAAAAAACACTGTTTTATGTTGCAATGCAAAAAAGCAAGTGTTATACCGTTTGCATCATATTTGATGTAAGAAATCAAATAAACGGCATCACAAGCATTGATGATAACGCTTTTTATGGTTTAGAATATCTTGAAAACATATCCATTCCGTCCGGTATAACCGACATCGGGGATGGTGCTTTTGCATACTGCCGTGCCCTCACAAGCATTACCATACCGGACAGTGTTACCCATATCGGTCAAGGTGCTTTTACGGTATGCACCAATCTTGCAGATATTTCACTTTCGAAAAACTTGATTTCCATCGGCAGAGAGGCTTTCTGTTGTAGTGGCCTCACAAGCATCACGCTCCCCGACAGCGTAACGTCTATCGGTGCATGCATTGTGGATGAAATGCCGTATTACTATACTTGTGCTTCACAAGGCAGTCAATCTAGAAACGTTCAATGCCGCACAGAACGTTGCCGTAAACGTGGACGGCAGTGCAGAAGTCGGCGTATCCCACGCAAGAAAAGTGCTTCGCGCCAGTGTCGGTCTTGAAAAACCGAGCGAATGGCTTGCAGAACTTGCAAAATAAACTTGTAAACGATCCATCAAAAGAGGAATCCCGATCACGGTATCGGGGTTCTTTTTTGATTTACAAATTTTAGAAAAATATAAGTTTGGCATTGATTTTGAAAAAAAATTATTATATAATTTTAATATATATGCCAAAGGAGGGGTTTGATGGCAAAGAATTATTCCGTATCCCTGCAAAAACTGATAACGGCCAATTCGCTGGAGGTTATTTTTACACCGAAAGAGCTCGCACAGATCCGCATTGAATCAAGGGATGTCAACCGCCCCGGACTGATGCTTGCAGGGTACGACGATTATTTTGATCCTGCAAGATTGCAGTTCATCGGTCTTTCCGAGTACGGCTATCTGCAAAGTCTGGATGCAGAAAAAAGGCAGGCTTGCCTTGAACACTTCATGTCACAAAAACCCAGTTGTCTGATCCTCACACGCAATCTGGAAGTGCCCGAAGAACTGCTTCCGCTTGCAACGCAGTACGAAGTTCCCGTTCTGCGTTCCGCCGACAGCACATCAGGCTGTATGTCCGCCCTCATTGCGTATCTCGGCGTTGAACTTGCCGAACGCATCACCCGTCACGGCGTGTTGGTGGAAGTATACGGCGAAGGCGTTCTCATCACAGGTGACAGCGGTGTCGGTAAGAGTGAAACGGCAGTTGAACTCATCAAACGCGGCCACCGTCTGATTGCGGACGATGCGGTGGAGATCCGCAAAGTTTCCGCCATTTCCCTCGTTGGCTCCGCTCCCGACAACATCCGTCACTTCATTGAACTGCGCGGCATCGGCATCATCAACGCCATGAACATCTTCGGTGCAGGTGCGGTCAAAATGACGGAAAAGATCGACCTCGTGCTCACCCTCGAAAACTGGGACGAAGAAAAAAGTTACAACAAGATCGGGCTTGAAGAAGAATTCACGGAGATTCTCGGCATCCGCATTCCGAGCGTGACCATTCCCGTCAAACCCGGCCGCAACCTTTCCACGATCATTGAGGTTGCCGCCATGAACAACCGTCAGAAACGCATGGGATATTCCGCGGCAAAAGAACTGCTCAAGAAATTAGGTCTTGAAGACGAAGAAGGCGCAACGTCCATTCAATATTGGCACTGATAAAAAAATAATAAATTAAGGTATAAACAGAAACAGGAGGAAATAATTATGTACAGAATCGGCGTAGATCTCGGCGGCACCAACATCGTAGCAGGTGTTGTGAATGAAAACAACAAAATCGTTGCAAAGGGACAGAGAAAGACCAATGCACCCCGCCCCGCTGAAAAGATTTTTGACGACATTGCAGCCGCTATTGAAGATGCAATGAAAGCGGCAGGCATTACCAAGAACGACGTTCTTTCCATCGGTGTCGGCACACCCGGCTCGGTCAATAAAGCGGAAGGTCTGATCGAGTTTGCAAACAACCTCGGTTTTGACAACACCCCCGCACTGCGTCTGCTGACCGAACGTACGGGCATCGGCAGAATCTATTTTGACAACGATGCAAACTGTGCCGCCCTCGGCGAAGCCGTTGCAGGTTGCGGTAAAGGCGTGAAGAACTTCGTTGCAATTACCCTCGGCACGGGCGTCGGCAGCGGCATCATCGTCAACGGCAAACTCGTAACGGGTTGCAACTATGCAGCCGGCGAAATGGGCCACATGGTCATCGTTTACAACGGCGAACCCTGCAACTGCGGAAGACGCGGCTGTTGGGAAAAATATTCTTCCGCAACGGCACTCATTCAGCAGACCAAGGATGCTATGCGCAAAAATTATGACAGCATTATGTGGAAACTGGTTGATAACGATATCAACAAAGTCAACGGCAGAACCGCTTTTGATGCAATGCGTCAGGGCGATGAAGCTGCAAGTGAAGTGGTTGACAACTACGTCGCCATGCTTGCCTGCGGTGTCGGCAACCTTATCAACATCTTCCAGCCCGATATCGTATGTGTCGGCGGCGGTATCGGCAATGAAGGCGAAAATCTTCTTGTTCCGCTTCGCAAGGTAGTTACATCCGAGATTTACAGCATTCACGCTAAAAAACAGACACAGATTCTCGCCGCAGAACTCGGCAACGATGCAGGTGTCATCGGTGCGGCTCTGCTTGACGAATAAAGGATTTGATCTTCATGCTCGAACAACTTAAAAACATAAACTGCACCGTACTTTGCGACGAACCGATGTCAAAACACACGTCTTTTCGCATCGGCGGCAAGGCAAAGTACGTTGTGATCCCTGAATGTGAACAGGCTTTGCTTGCCTTAATCGATCTGTTCAGAAGCAATTCCTTCCCCTATCTGCTGATCGGCAACGGAAGCAACGTTCTGTTTTCGGATGAAGGATATGAAGGTGCCGTGATTCAGTTGACGGACGGACTTACAGAACTTTGCAAGACACAGGACGGTCTCATTTACTCCGAAGCCGGCGTCGTGCTTGCAAAACTGAGCATGTTTGCTTTGGAACACGGTCTTACGGGACTTGAATTTGCGCACGGTATTCCCGGCTCGGTCGGCGGTGCGGTATTCATGAATGCAGGTGCCTACGGCGGCGAGATCAAGGATTGCATTGCCGCAGTACGCCACATGGATGCAGACGGCAACGTGTATGAAACGCCTGCTGAGCAATTGCATTTCACTTACCGTCACACCACGTTCACCGAAAACGGACACATCATCCTCGGTGCATATTTCCGTCTTACTGAAGGCAACAAAGAGGAGATCCGTGCACGCATGGATGAACTCAAAGCCAAAAGAAAAGCAAGTCAGCCCCTTGAAATGCCCAGTGCGGGAAGCACTTTTAAACGCCCTGCCACCGGCTATGCCGCCGCCATGATCGACCAAAGCGGTTTGAAAGGGTACACGGTCGGCGGTGCGTGTGTGAGCACGAAACACGCGGGCTTTGTCGTCAACAACGGCAACGCAACGGCGGCTGACGTCAAAGAACTGATGAAACACATTCAGAACACGGTACTTGAAAAACACGGCGTACTTCTGGAACCCGAAGTCGTCATGTTACCATAATCAATCATTATGTCATTTGCTAAAGATGTAAAAACAGAACTTTCTCAGATTCAACAGACCGATTGCTGTGCGGTAGCGTGCGGCTATGCTTTGTTGCTGTTCGGCAGAGCGTTTTCGGTCAGTGATATTTCCATTTTAACAGAACACAGCGGCGTTGCATCCCTTTATTGCGACGCCGTTGCGTTGCTTTCCGGCAGGGTTGCCGATCTGCAGGAAACTCCCGGCGGATACTACCAGGTGACGGTGCGTGACGAAGATCAACGCCTGCTGATCTTACAAAAATTAGGCTTGAATCCCCGCAATCCGAGAGCCTCCGTCAATCTTGCCAATTTGCAGAATGAATGCTGCTTTGCAGCCTTTTTACGCGGTGCGTTTCTTGCCTGCGGAACGGTAACGGATCCGACGAAGGATTATCACCTTGAATTCTCCGTTCCCTCAAAAAATCTGTGTGAACATTTCGTTAAGCTGTTCGATGAATTTGACTTGCACCCGCGTGTCACACAGCGAAACATGACCTCGGTCATTTACTTCAAAAACAGCGAAGAAATCGAAGATGCACTCGGACACATGGGCTCCACGGAAGCATTCATGGAATTCATCGGTGCGAAGGTCATCAAAGACATTCGCAATCAGGTCAACCGCAAATGCAATTTTGAAAATGCAAACGCGAAACGTGCCGTGCAAAGTTCCGCCGCACAGCGCGATTCCATTACCTATATCCGCGATACGGTCGGACTTGACAGTTTACCCAAAGAACTGCAGGAAATTGCAAGGCTCCGACTTGAGAATCCGGAACTTTCAACCACGGCTCTGTTGCCGCTTCTGAGTGAAAGCATCACAAAATCGGGGCTTCACCACCGCATGAAGCGAATCGAACAGTTCGCCGCAGACCTTAAAAAACAAACGGAGACTTGATATGTATATTTCCGATACACTTTTCACCGCAACTCCCGATTGCACCTACCGCACACAAGCAGAAAAATCCGTTTACGACTTGCTCAACCGCTTGCAGATCCCTTTCGTCGGTTGCGATCACGATCACGCGGACACCATTGAAATGTGTCATGAGATCGAAAAAGTACTGGGTGCAGACATTTGCAAAAATCTGTTTTTGTGCAACACACAGCACACCAATTTTCACCTTTTGCTGATGCCCGGTGACAAGAAATTCAAAACCAAGGATTTTTCAAAACAGATCGGTTCTTCCCGCCTGTCCTTTGCAGATGCACAGCACATGGAAGAATATCTCGGTCTGACACCCGGATCGGTCAGCGTGCTCGGGCTCATGAACGACAAAGATCACGCCGTAAAACTGAGCATCGACAAAGATCTGTTGCAGGATGAATACATCGGTTGCCATCCCTGCATGAACACAAGCACGCTGAAAATCAAAATGCAGGATATTCTGCAGGTTTTTCTGCCGCATCTGGGCATTGTTCCCACGGTGGTGGAACTGCCTGTTTATGAAGAATAAAAAAGGAGGTTTTCATGTTGATAATCAAATATGTCTTTTTGCCCATCCTTTGTGCATTGCTCACTTTTCTTGCAAATACTTTTTATGCGGTACCTGTTGATCCGCCGAAGGAGGACACCGTGGAGATCATCAATGACATTACGGGTGACACCACCCTTGACAACAGCATTCTGTATGCCAATGAAATGCAGAACGCGGCACAGGCATTTTATACGGATGCCGACCGCAGTGCCTACCGTATGCAGAACAAAAATGCAGTTCTGACACACAAACTGACCGATAAAGGCAGTAACACCGCAACTCTGACCACCCCTGACGGCAAAGTCTATATTGCAGACTCGTTTGACACGTTCTATACGGACACCGACGGAAAGACCTATTATTCTTCCGCTTCACGCACCGAAGCCAGAGTGAACACCAACCGTCTGGGCATTTATTATTATGAATGCAACGTCCGCGATCTCGACTATACGACCTTGCTGAAAACGAATGCGGAATTCAAAGTCGACAAGACCTATCACCTGTACGGTGACCGCCTGTATCAGCAGGTGCGTTTGCTTGCGGCGGAGGCCACCGAAAAGTTGCAGAGTTTCGGCACAAGCGTCAATATTCCCGTAAGCAATGTCAATGCACTGCAAGTACGCGATAAAAACGGCGTTCATAACACGTTTGATACCGTTGATGCGGCAAGCGTGGAATACGTTGCCTTTGATATTGACGGCGTGGGCATCGTGGGCTTTATCATCCCCAACGACGGCTCTACGCAGAAAACGGAAATCACAAAGAGCAAAAAGAACTATACCGTCACCCAATACGCCGCATACACACCCGGCACGGGCATCAACAAGAGCGACGAAACGGGCGGTTACGATCTGAACGAAGTCACTTGCGGCTACCGCATCTGGACGTCTGAAGATCATGACTTTGCCGCCGTTGAAAAGGAAGCGTATCTTGAACGCAATCCGCTGACCGGCATTACCGTAACAAACGACAATGCAAACGCAGTGTATCTCGGCTATGAAGCACTGCGCGGTACTTACACATTGCAGATGGACGGAACGGATTTCAACACCGCTTACAACGATCCGGATATGCGTTACTTTGCAGAAGTGCAAATTGAATGCGACGGCAACGACCGTGATATTTACATCCGTTCCAACGGCAGAAACGGCTGTCTGGAAGCCGCCGCCGTGCTTGACGACACGCAGACACTCGTTCCCGTCAACGTACAGGTGTGCAAGAATTTCAGCGGTGACTACGGCGATACGTTCTACAACGCCATTGACCGTCAGTACGGCGACAGTTTTCTTCCCCTGTCACTGAAAGCCGATGAAACGCTTTCTTTCACCCTTTTGAATCTCTATCAGAACTGGGGTCATGCACCGCTTAAACAGTTATCCTCCATTGAATTCCACATTTCCTATTATCATCTGTCTACGGGAACAACGGAATCCAACTGCATCGCACCTTACTTTGTTGGCGAGAAAGACGGCTGGCTGCTGCCCGATTTCCGCGGTGCCAGCGGCAATATGTGGTCAACACAGCCGCAGTTCAACTCCGTCGGCATTCTGAAATTCGTCAATTACAGAAATATGCTCGGTCAAAGCGTGATGTCGGAGATCAAAAATACGCAGATCGATTCCGTCGGACAGACGCACGCGGATATTACAAGCACCTACGTTTCGGATTGCGGTTCCTATACCTACACGCTTCGTCACGTAGAATTTCCGCAACAGGATGAAAACCGTACCTATTACACGGTCGACATCACGTTTGACAAATACATCTGCTTTGACGATTTCAAAAAGGATTTCGATCTGTTCTATTTTGACGGCAGATTCGTGACCTTCAACAAAGCAGGGTATCTCAACGAGAACAACGAGCCGACCGTGACAGATGTTGCAAACGGAAAAACGACCTATTACACCCTCGGTGACGATTGCCCGTATTTCGGTTTCTTTGACGTAACGGATGAAACGGAGTATCAAATTGCAAACTGCTTCGGCAGCAACTTTGCCTTGCTTGTCAAAAATGCAAGCATCGTCAAAGACGGCGAAGAACAGGACGTTTCTCTCGTATTCCGTGACAGTTCCGACAAGGATATTTCCGTCGGCTGTCTGACACTGGATTACGGCACGGTCATGTTCCGTCCCGGAGACAGGATCATCCTTGAACTCATCCTGCTGCCGTGGGGCATCGGAACGGAAGAAAACGACGGCAACGTACAGGCAGTGCGTGAAGACAGTTGCCTGTCCCCCGTTACAGTGAATGCGGAAGTCGGAACGGTTGTTGACGACAGCACCGTACCCACCGTACGTTGCGACAACAACGAAGCCGTTGTCAGCGTGCAGGGCGGCAGAAATTATCAGGTCATTCAAATTGACGGGTTTACGGAACTTACCTGCCCGAAAACCTACGTATGGGACGGCACGCAGTGGATCGAAGCCTCCACCGCTTCCGTACACGGTTACGACGGTTACACCGTTTATTACAACGAAGACGGCACCTACAGTTTCTCCTTCGTTTACAAAGCGGAAGATCCGCAGACACAGTACAGATTCAGAATTGCACAATAAATCATTCACGGAACACCGCTTTTCGCAAGAAGGGCGGTGTTTTTGGTTGCAATATATTAACTGATGGTTATTATTGTTTCCTTTTAGTCTGTGTAAGAATCATTCCGACAAAACTATACTAATAGTTAATAACATATACTGTCGGGGTGATTATTGTGGATAAATACGCAATCGGAAAGAATATAAGAACGGCACGCATTGCAAAAATGATGCGACAGGAAGAACTTGCAGAGAAAACCAATCTGAGTCCGACTTATATCGGCATGATCGAAAGAGGTGAAAAATGCCCGTCACTTGACTCCTTTATAGCCATTGTCAATGCATTGGAAGTTTCTGCGGATGTTATTTTGTGCACGGAACTGTCGACGGGTTATGCGGTTAAGAATTCCATTTTGAATGAAAAACTGGAAAAACTGACACGGGAAGATCAAGACCGCATTTACGATGTGATCGAAACGCTCATTCGCCATGCAAAGAAAAAACTGCCTTAATTGATTTTGTTCGCCTTTATCGGCGAACATTTTTATTTTACCTGCATGATTCACTTTTTTTCGACAAAATGATCGTGCTATATAATAACTGTTGGTTATTGATTGATACCAATATTTATTATGGAGGTTTACATCACATGGAAAACATTTTTACACGAACTGCAAAAGCATTGCATCAGGATGAACACACGATTCGCAAAGAAATACATGATATTATTCATATCACAATGCATAATCTTGATGAAGCAACAAAATCTGAACGGGACAGACTTTTTAACGGAAATCCGGAACCGACTCCGGAACAGTTTATTGCAATTCTCGCTCAGGAAGTACGCAATCGCTTGCATCAGCAATCAAATTAAACAGAAAAAAAAGAGAGCTGCGCGGTGCAACTCTCTTTCTTTACGTTATGGCAAAATAATATTACTCCGAAACGGTTGACACGGCGGGATCCGTTCTGCCGATCCACATATCTTCCCATTTCTGTCCGCAGATCTTTTCCATGCGTTTCTTTTCTTCTTCCGTCACTTCCACGTGACCGCGTTCATGACGTTCGGCAAGCAATTCCTTGATGCGTGCATGGTCGTCCTTGGTCATGGTATAACGGAAAATGGACAGCACACAGAAGAATGCAAGCACGGTCGGGATGATAACGAAGTTCAGACGCAGACCGAACATGGACATGGCAGACTGTTCGGCAGGCGATTTCCGTTCGGGATCGTAACCGAACAGTTTCAGTCCCAGACCGACGGCGTAACTGATGAAACTGCCGATGGTCTTGCGGAACAGCGAATAGAACGTGGATATGACGCCCTCACGGCGGCGGCCGGTGATCATTTCATCGGTGTCGGTGATATCGGGCTGAATGTTATCGGCAACGAAACCGGGGCCGGAGAAACCGAAGTTATAAAGCACGGCGGACACAAAGAGAATGGATGTGATCGTCTTGGGCTTCATGCTCGGCGTGATCAGACCGTTGAGGGCAAGACCTGCGATCATCATCGGGCCTAAAAGTTTGCCGCAGAACGTTTTACCCTTGTAGCGGACAAGCAGATAATTCAGAGGCGAGCCCATAAATTCAGCCGTACCCGCAATGATGTTCAGCGAAATGAAATACTTGTACTGATCGGCTACGCTGACCATGAAATACTGGTCGGTGATGCTGTAAAAACTGCGTGCAAGGGAGAAAAACAACTGCATGATGAAATACTGCTTGAACGAACGGTTGGAGAACACCAGTTTGAACTCATTGAGAATATAACGCACGTTCAGCGGTTCACGGTGCAATTCCAGCGAAGAAGGCTCTTTCGTTTTGGCAAAACTGTAGATCAGCGGCCAGAAGAACCAGATTGCGAGAATGATACCCACCATCATGTATTTTCCCCTGTCGGCAGGCGACGGCGTGGGCAAGGCGGTCAGTGCAGTCTTTACGTTGAAATTGCTCAAAGCCAGTGCCGCAAACACCCATGAACTGACCTGTCCGACCGAGTTCATCATGTATTCGACGATTCGGTACTGCGTACGCAGGAAATAAGACGGTGCCACAAGAGGCAACATTGCCTGATGCGGAACACTCGCTACGGTATAGGAAGTGCTGTACATGATCGCGGCAAACAGATACCACCACCACACGGCTGAAAGATTCCCGCCTGCCGAAATGCCGAATGAAGTCCATTTGAACACGTATGAAAGGGCAAAGGGAAATGCGGCGATCACTTTATAAATATTGTGTCTGCCGTATTTGGAACGGGTGCGGTCGGTAATCATGCCCATAATGGGATCGTTGAACGCATCCCACAGACCGTTGATGAGTGAAATGCGACCGGCCTGCTCGGTATCAAGCCCCTCTACGTACGCTAAAAACTGCTGATGAAACTGACCGATGGGATATCCCGCACCGCCCAGCGTGATGTTGGCAGACGTAAACCGTGCCGCAGGAATCAGAACATCTCTTGCATTGCCTTCGATGCCGCAAATATCTTTGATCTTTGCACCGATGTTCATAAACATACCTCCTCGCATCTTGGTACTTATATTTTATCATATTAACACATTGAACCGACAAAATCAACCTGTAAAAAACAAAAAACCGAAAAACAGGTTTTTATCACAATTAAAAACAAAAAAAAATAAACCGTCCGTAACACAAGCGGAAGGCTCATTTTTTTTCAAATTCTTTACCGGTTATCAAATAGTGAACAGATACGTTGAAAAAGTCCGACATTTTCACCAACAAATCCAAAGACGGCTCTCTTTTCCCGTTTTCATAATAGGATAAGGATTCGCGGGAAATGTGCAATTGCGTTGCTACCCATTGCTGACTCATTTTGCGTTGTTTTCTTATTTGCCGTAAACCTACCATTAAATCACCCTTGATTTTATTGTAACCTTTTGTTACAATAAAAATGTAACATTATGTTACATTTACTATTTTTTCGGAGTGGAAGTATAGTGGCCGGAAACAGTGACTTAAAGAAAGCAAACAAAAACAAAAAAGATGAATTTTACACCCAACTTGCTGATATCGAAGCAGAATTAAAACATTACAGAAAACATTTTGCAGGAAAAACAGTTTTCTGCAATTGTGATGATCCCTACGAAAGCAACTTTTTTAAATACTTTGCCATGAATTTCAATTTTTTAGGTCTTAAAAAATTGATTGCAACCTGTTATAAAGGCTCCCCCGTTGTCTACACACAGTTGAGTTGGTTTGATGACGAAAAAACCGTAGCTGTTGTTGAAAATGAAAAAAGACCGTATAAAATCGAGATTACGGAAGTTGTTGATGCAAACAATGACGGTGCAATTGATTTAACTGACATAGAATTTTTACTTCGAAACAACAAAAATTCTCTTTCTCTTTTGAACGGAGACGGAGATTTTCGTTCAAATGAGTGTGTTGAAATTCTTAAACAAGCAGATATTGTTGTTACAAATCCTCCGTTTTCATTGTTTAGGGAGTTTGTTGCCCAACTGATAGAATATAAGAAACAATTTCTTACCTGCAGACCGTTTTAAGTTGGATTTCCGCAAGAGAAAACAAAACCGTTGAACAGTATATGGCAGAACACCAGCATGACACCCATGCAACTCCGTTAAAACAATACTTCAAGACCGTAATTGACTGGATCGAACTGACCTTTCCGAAATACAGAGCAAAACTGATGAAAGGGTTAAACTGGGGGATCCTCTATAACGAATACGGCACTCTTGTTTTTGATCCCAACGAGTTGGAACGCGAGATCAACCGTCTGTTACAGGATGATGATATTACCAAACAAAAGGGCATTTTTGAGTATCTGTTAAGCGGCAAAACAAAAGAGAAAGCATTGTCGATCAGAGCGTTTACCGACAATGAAAAAATAACAATGTATGAACGGTAAAAAGGTATTTGCCCCATGTGCAAAGCAGACGGCAAAGACATTGTCTGGGCATTCTCGGATATGCACGCCGACCATAAGTTACCGTGGTGCAAAGGCGGCCATACCACGCTTGAGAACGGACAAATGCTTTGCAGGGATCACAACCTTGCAAAATCAGATATATAACATTCCATATTAAAGAGACACTTTTTCTTTTTTTTACCACAAAAAAAAGACACCTTCGGCAAGAAAGTGTCATTTGTGATTAAGCGATTATAAAATACATTCAACATCAGAAATTGAATATTGCCCCAAGGCCGTAGGTGACGGCTGCCATGATGGAATCGGCAATAAACACGCCCAATGCGACGATGGGAAGTGCCTTTTTGAAATCGATGTGCAACAAGGCGGCAAAAAGCGAACCCGTCCATGCACCCGTGCCGGGCAGAGGAATTGCAACAAAGAGAAGCAAGCCCCACTGTTTGTAGCGCAGGATCTTATCTTTATTCTTTTCGGTCTTACCTTCAAGTTTTTCAATAAATTTGGTGAGGATGTTATGCTTTTTCATAAAAGCAAAGATCTCACGGATGAGAAGCAGGATAAACGGAACGGGGATCATATTACCGATATAAGAGATCAGAAACGAACTCAGAAACGGCAGTTCAAACAGTTTTGCGGCAACCATGGCACCGCGGCATTCCAGAACGGGCAACATGGAAGTAAGAAATACGATCAGTTCCTTGGCGGTACCGTCCGAAAAAAGAGAGGTAAACCAATAGACCAGACCGTCGGAAAAACCGTTTTGTGCAATAAACTCAGACAGTCCCATATAAATTCTCCTTGATCATAAATTCATTGACCTGCATAAGAATCGCCTTGTCGTTTTCAAACTTGAGCGTTTCCAATGCATCGGCATAACGCAGCCAGATATAATCCTCAATTTCTTCTTTCTGGATCACGGTCTGCGTATCTTTCGTGGTGGCAAGGAACACTTCCACACGTTTTTCGACCGTACCTGCAATTTTATATTGCGATTCACAGCGGAAACCTTCAATTATATCTATATGCAGCCCCGTTTCTTCCAATACCTCGCGGTATGCGGTCTGTTCGGGAGTTTCTCCGCTTTCCATGTGACCTTTGGGGAAGCCCCAGTTGTTGGAACGCTTATTTTTAATCAGCAAAAAGCGTTTTTCCTCGTTGATGGTACGCAAAACAACGGCTCCGCAGGAATGCTCATACAGGCAATCCAGCGTATAACTGCCGATGGGCTCGGCAAATTTGAGCACTTTTTCGATCTCGATATTGATCCGCCGCATATTTTTCGGTGCTACGACAAGCAGGCTGCGGCCGCCTTCCTTGCGGTGCAAAACAGCAATGATTCTTCCTTCAAAGACACGCACGGGATGGTTTACACCCAAAATATAAGCACCCATTACAAATGTCTTTTTGTCTTTTTGCATTTCGGCTACACCGAAATTAAGCAAATAGCGAACTCCCGTACGGGAGTCACGGAAGTTGCAAGGTTTTGTCACCTTCACCCTTACAATCTTACCTAACATTTTTTTCTCCGATAAACACAAATATGTTTTATTATACACACAATGATATAATCATGCAAGCAATTTTTCTGTTTTTTAAACTTATTTTTACTTTTTTCATTCATTATACAGGAAAACTTTTGCACGGATGCATTTTTTTATAAAAAAAACATTGTACTTTACCTCAACTTCGTGTAAAATAAAATATGTATATGCATTTTGCAGATACAAAAACAATCTATGCATAAGGAAATGATTATCACAATGCAAAACACCCCTACCCCCGCAAACATGAACAACAGAAAAAACGTACCATTGCAAAAAAGCGGTACAAATCAGAATAAAAATCCGGATCCCATGCCCGTGCCGTCCGCAAAACAAACGGCACAAAAACAGCCGTCCCCGAAAACTCCGCAACCTGCACCCAAACAGCAGACACCGAAGAACAATCCGCAACCGACACCGCCTGCAAACAAAAAAAGGAAAAAGAAGAAATACTTCGTTGAATGGAAAAAAGTTGCATCTTTCTTTTTGGTCGTCGTCCTGCTCATGGGCGGTCTGTGCGGTGCGTTCCTCAAACTGCACGTTTTTGCGGACTACGAACAAAGCGAACTGACCTACGGCGATTCCGTGGACAGATCCACCCTTGTGTCCTCCCCCTTCGTCAAAAACATTCTGCTGATCGGTCAGGACATCAACGACATCGACACTGATTCCAGAAGCGACACGATGATGCTCATCTCCCTGGATTCGAAACATATGCGGATCAACATGGTTTCCTTCCTGCGTGATACCTACTGTGAAATTCCCGGCTATTATCCCACCAAACTCAACGCCGCGTGCAGTTACGGAGGCCCCTCTCTGCTGATCGAAACACTGGAATACAATTATAACATCAAGATCGACGGCTATGTCCGCGTCGGTTTTGAATTGCTCGAATACATCATCGATGCCATCGGCGGTGTCACGATTCCCGAAATCGACGAAACGGAATCCGCCGCCCTGTATGCAAGTTTCAAAGTACAGATGGATCCCGGTGTCAACGTACATCTCAACGGCAAACAGGCAATGATGTATTGCCGTATCCGTAAATACCAGTCCGATTTCTACAGAACGGAAAGGCAACGCGAAGTCATTTCACAGATCATAAAAGGGATTTCCGTTGAAGATATCATTCCGCTTCTTAAACTCAGCCGCGACCTGCTGGGCAAGATCGATTGCAGTCTCAGCGAAGCGGAACTGGTGGCTTTCGGCGCACGTGCCGTGCTGAGTATGATCGGCGGCATTGAACAACAGCATATCCCTGCGGACGGAACGTGGTGGGATGAAACCATCAACGGACAGGCGGTTTTACAGATCCGTTGGGATGAAAACAGAGAAATTCTGAAAGATTTTTTATATTGAGGTAAGAACGATGAACAAAACAAAGGTGATCCTTGACCGTGATTTTACGGTCGGAAAGACTGATGATCGCATTTTCGGTTCCTTTATTGAACACCTCGGCAGAGCCGTATACGGCGGTATTTACGAACCGAATCACCCCATGGCGGATGAAGACGGTTTCCGCACGGACGTACTGGAACTCATCAAAGAAGCAAAAGTACCGATCGTACGGTATCCCGGCGGCAACTTCGTGTCCGGTTATAATTGGATGGACGGTGTGGGCCCTGTTGAAAACAGACCGCGTCGCATGGAACTTGCGTGGGGCTCCACGGAACCGAACACCTTCGGCACGAATGAATTTATGAAATGGTGCAAAAAAGCAGGTTGCGAACCGCTGATGGCGGTCAATCTCGGCACCGGCACGCCCGAAGAAGCCAGAGCACTCGTGGAATACTGCAACCACAAAGGCGGCACGTATTACAGCGATCTGCGTATTCGGCACGGTGCAAAAGATCCGCACAAGGTCAAAACGTGGTGTCTGGGTAATGAAATGGACGGCCCGTGGCAGATGGGACAAAAAACCGCCGAAGAATACGGCCGCGTTGCCTGTGAGACCGCAAAACTGATGAAATGGACCGATCCCACCCTTGAAACCGTGCTTTGCGGCAGTTCGGGCTGGGGAATGTCCACGTTCGGCAGTTGGGAAGCCACGGCACTTGACCTCTCTTACGATCACGTGGATTATATTTCTCTGCATACATACTACGGAAACCACGACGGTGATCTGAAAAACTTCCTTGCAAGAAGCATGGATATGGAAGCGTTCATTCTATCCGTCATTGCCGCCTGCGATTTTGTAAAAGGCAAAAAACACAGCAAAAAAACGGTCAACCTCTCCTTTGACGAATGGAACGTATGGTATCATTCCAACGGTACTCCATTTGAAAAATGGAGCGAAGCACCGCACATTCTGGAAGACGTGTACGACTTTGCGGACGTGCTGTTGGTCGGCTGTATGCTCAACGTATTGCTCCGCCATTGCGACCGCGTAAAGATCGCCTGCCTTGCACAGCTTGTAAACGTTATTGCTCCCATTATGACCGAAAACGGCGGGAAAGCATGGAAACAGACCATTTTCCATCCCTATGCACTGACCTCGCAATACGGCAGAGGTGTCGTGTTGCAGGCAAAAACGCAGGGCTCCAAATACGACAGCAAGGACTTTACCGACGTCAGCGACGTGGACACGGTCTGCGTTTACAACGAAGAAAAAGAAGAACTGTGCATTTTTGCCGTCAACCGCAGTGAAGAAGAAAACGAACTGTTTGTAAAAACAGGCGGTTTTGAAGGTTTTGTACCCGCAGCCCATACCGTGATCGCAGGTTTTGACACCGCTTGTACCAACACTGCACAGGCACAGCCCGTACAGCCGACCGATGCCGCATTGCCGCAGACCGAAACCGACGGCATCCGCACGGTCTTGCGTGGACTTTCGTGGAATCTGATCCGTCTCACCAAAAACAAATAAATACATATATGAAGGAGAATGCATGATGGCAAACTGTCCGAAATGCAACTATCACTTGAAACCCTGGAATATCAAAGCCGAGTGTCCCGCCTGCGGCGTGAACATTCCGAACTACAATTGGGAAGAACGCCTTGAAGAAGATGCACGCCGTTCGGAAGAAGCTTTCGGAAAACTGCGTGTTCATATCGGCAATTTCAAAAGTGCACTGATCGGCAACCGCCTGCGTAAAGCAAGGCTCATTTTCGTGTTCGTACCTTTGGTGCTCATCGTTTTACCCTATGCGTGGGTACAGACCGATCTTCCGTTTCAGACGGGAAGCCATACGGTCAGCCTGCTGACGGTCATTCTGATGCTTGTTGAAGATTTTGACATCGGTGCCGTTCTTGCATTGGCAACGGGAAGTCACGTCGGCTCTGCCATGTTGCCGCTTGTGCTGTGTGTTCTGCTGATGGTTCTTTCCATCGTTGCAGGCGTTGCAAATTTCCTGCTTACCCTCATCCGTGCCCACAAACTCGGTTATATCGGCAATATCGTCTGCTGTGTACTGAGCACGCTTTTCGTTGCGGCATCGGGCATCTGCTGGCAAGCATTCACAAGCAATATGGCAAACACGGATCTTGCTAACGTTGTGATGCAAAGCACATGGGGTCCCTGCCTGTTTATCGGCATTTTCCTGTTCGGACTCAACGTTGCATTCAACGTGCTGGTCGGAAAAGAATTAAAAAAGCAAAAACAGGCTTTGCAATAATCCGCTTGCATCAAAGTTACCGCTTTCATGTTTGCATTCTTTGGTAAATCTGACAATATTTATTTTGCTTATTGACAGAACTGCCCTTGCTATGCTAAAATAATCCTGCTATATTTTTATTTTCCGTGAGGGAGTAGTTTGCGTGTTAACCGCACGTTTCAAGTCAACATGCATGGCGGTTTTTTCCGTCTGGCTTGGATGAAAGAACGAGACTCATGCGAAACGCGGCCCCGCTTCGTTTCGCATGAGTTTTTTTAACAGGTCAACACTTTTAACGGAAACAACCAAAACAATTTTGAAAGGAAGGATTTGCAGATGAGTTATTATCTCGTCAGCAAGGAGGACGCTCTCAAAAAGATCGACGCCTCCGAAGGCGGTCTGACAACCGCACAAGCCAATGAGCGAATTGAAAAGTACGGCAAAAACAAGCTCAAGGAAGCAGAAAAGGAAAGCCTTTTCAAGAAGTTCCTCAAGTCTCTGGCAGACCCGATGATCATCATGCTTCTTGCAGCTGCAGGCATCACCATCGTTACCACTTTCATTGAACGCAAGGCCGCAGGTGAACCCATTACAGGTACAGACCTCGCAGACTTCTTTATCATCCTTGTTGTTGTTATCATCAACACCGTTCTCTCCCTCGTACAGGAAAGCAAAGCTGAATCCGCCATTGACGCCCTCAAAGAAATGACGGCGGCTACCAGTAAAGTCATCCGTGACGGTGAAATTCAGATCATCAAGAGCGAAGACATCACCATCGGTGACGTCGTTGTTTTTGAAGCAGGCGACGCCGTTCCCGCTGACTGCCGTATTCTTGAGAGCCATTCGATGAAGGTCGAAGAAGCGGCACTGACGGGCGAAAGCGTTCCCGTAACGAAGCTCGTTGATCTTCTCACCCTCAAGGAAGGTGAAAAAGACGTAGCCCTCGGCGACAGAAAGAACATGATGTACTCCGGTTCCACCGTGGTTTACGGCCGCGGCAAAGCCGTTGTTACCGCAATCGGTATGGATACCGAAATGGGTAAGATCGCAGAAGCTCTCTCCCAGTCCGAAGAAGAACAGACTCCCCTGCAGATCAAGATGGGCGAAATTTCCAAAACCCTCACCAAGATCGTTATCGGCATCTGTCTGTTTATGTTTGCTTACGGTATCATTACCGAACTCGTCTCCTTTGATGGCGGTTTCCACATTCAGTTTGACGGTTGGGGAACCCTCGGTATGGCGGCTCTTGATACCTTCATTCTTGCCGTTGCTCTTGCGGTTGCGGCCATTCCCGAAGGTCTGCCCGCCGTTGTTACGATCATCCTTTCCCTCGGCGTTACCGCCATGTCCAAGCGTCAGGCTCTCATCCGCAAACTGACCGCCGTTGAAACCCTCGGTTGCACACAGGTCATCTGTTCGGATAAGACCGGTACGCTGACACAGAACAAAATGACGGTCGTTGACAAAAATGCTTTCGACGAAACCCTTCTTGCCCGTTGCATGACTCTTTGCAACGATGCAACCGTAAAGCCCGGTGACACCCAGGCTACCGGTGAACCCACCGAATGCGCTCTCATCAACTACGGTCTTGCACTGAATATGCCCAAATACGAACTCGAAGCGGAATATCCGCGTATCGGTGAAGCTCCCTTCGATTCCGGCAGAAAGATGATGTCCACCGTTCACAATCACAACGGTCAGATCATTCAGTACACCAAGGGTGCCTGCGAGATCCTCGTCAAGCACTGCACGCATTACATCGATACCGACGGCACCAAAAAGCCCGTTGACGATGCATTCCGTGCAAAACTTTCCGAAGGCATCAAGAGTTTTGCAGACCGCGCACTGCGCGTTCTGGGTGCCGCTTACAGAGAATACGATGCAGTTCCCGCATCCTTTGATGCTGCCGCATTGGAAGACAATATGACGTTCATCGGCTTCGTCGGCATGATCGACCCCTGCCGTCCCGAAGTCAAACCCGCTATTGCCGAATGCAGAAAAGCAGGTATCCGTCCCATCATGATCACAGGCGACCACAAGGATACCGCCGTTGCGATCGCAAAAGACCTCGGCATCATCACCGATGCTTCCGAAGCCATTCTCGGTGCCGATCTTGAAGATTACACCGACGAAGAACTTGTTGAACTCGTTACCAAATATTCCGTATACGCACGTGTTCAGCCCGAACACAAGACCCGTATCGTCAAGGCATGGAAAGCACGCGGTCAGGTTACTGCCATGACCGGTGACGGCGTTAACGACGCCCCCTCCATCAAGGCCGCCGACATCGGTATCGGCATGGGTATCACGGGTACCGACGTTACCAAGGGCGTTTCCGACATGGTGCTTGCAGACGACAACTTTGCAACCATCGTCAACGCCGTTGAAGAAGGCCGTAAGATCTACGACAACGTACGTAAAGTTCTCGGCTTCCAGCTTTCCACCAACATGGCGGAAATTCTCGTTATGTTCATCTCCGCAGTTCTCAAACTGCAGTTCTTCTCTGCTCCTCACCTGCTTTGGATCAACATGGTCACCGACTCCGTGCCCGGTCTTGCACTCGGTATGGAAAAAGCGGAAAGCAACCTCATGCAGAGAAAGCCCCGTCCCGCAAACGAATCCGTTTTCGCAAACGGTGCAGGCTTTGATATGATAACCCAGGGTATCTTCCTTGCCGCTGTCGTTATCGCTTCCTACTTCATCGGTGTCAACATGGCTACCGGCGGAGCTTCCTGGGATCTTGCCCTTATCAGAAGCGATGCAAACGTAGCCCTTGAAGCCACCACCATGGCATTCCTGACCATGAACTTCATGGAGATCTTCAAGGCCATCTGTATGCGTTCCCAGCACGGCTCCATCTTCAAGATGAAATCCCAGAACTGGTGGCTCATCGGTGCTTTCGTACTGACCGCCATTCTGACCCTCATCGTTGTCTGTGTTGAACCGCTTGCAAACCTGTTCAGCCTTGCACCTCTTGCTCTTACCTTTGAACACCAAGTCGGCTATCTGTCTCTGACCGATCTGTTCATCGCATTCGGTCTCGGCTTTGCCGTTGTTCCCGGCCTTGAGATCCTCAAGATCTTCCTTCGCATGAACGACAAGAAAAAAGGCAGAGTTCTGTAATCTCCCCCTTTTCGCATAAAACACAAGGATACTTTCTTTGATTCGTCACGGAAAGTATCCTTTTTTTCTTTTCCGTTTTTTTACTTTTAAGGTTGATTTTACGATTGCGATTATGCTATACTTAACTATATATTTTAAAGTTAAAGGAGATATATAATTATGGCAGACAAAGTCAGACTCGGTGTCATCGGTTTAGGCAATATGGGCTCCAGCCATCTCAACAATTATGCAAAAGGTGCAATGCCTGAAATTGAAGTAACGGCAATTTGCGATATTGACGAAAAAAAATTCACGGCAGCACTTGAAAAAGTGCCGACGGCAAAATGTTTCAACAACGCAACCGACCTTATCAACAGCGGACTTGTGGATGCCATTCTCATCTGCACACCGCATTATTTCCATCCCCCCATGGCCATTGAAGGCCTGAACGCAGGGCTTCACGTCATGAGCGAAAAACCCGCAGGCGTTTACACAAAACAGGTGCGTGAACTAAATGAAGTAGCTGCAAAGAGCGACAAAACCTTTGCCATCATGTTCAATCAGAGAACCAACTGCGTATACCGCAAAGTCCGTGATCTCGTTCAGAGCGGCACATACGGTGAGATCCGCAGAGTCAGTTGGATCATCACGGACTGGTTCCGCACACAGGCTTATTATCAGTCCGGCGGCTGGCGTGCCACGTGGGCAGGCGAAGGCGGCGGCGTTATGCTCAACCAGTGTCCGCATCAGCTTGATCTCTGGCAGTGGATCTGCGGTATGCCCGCAAAAGTACGTGCAATCTGCCACGAGGGCAAATGGCACGATATCGAAGTGGAAGACGACGTTTCCATTTACGTGGAATATCCCAACGGTGCAACCGGCACGTTCATTACCACCACGGGTGATTGCCCCGGCACGAACAGACTTGAGATCACACTTGACAAAGCAAAGATCATCGTTGAAGCCGATCATATCCGTATGTTCGTCCTCAACGGCTCCACCACCGAAGGCATTTACGGCTCCACCGACGGATTCAAGAAACTGGAAGGTGAATGGATCGACGTGGAAACCGACGGTCAGAATCCGCAACACGTAGGCGTTATGAATGCCTTTGCCGCTCACATTCTTCGCGGTGAAGCACTGGTTGCAGGCGGTGAAGAAGGCATCAACGGACTTACCATCTCCAACGCCGCATTCCTTTCAAGCTGGCTTAACAAAGAGATCGTTCTTCCCATTGACGAAGATCTTTTCTATGCAAAACTGCAGGAAAAGATCGCAGGTTCCACGCATAAAAAGGTAGTCGTGGAACAGGTACATCAGGATATGTCCTCAACTTATTAATCCGAAAGGCGGAACCGCAAATGTTATTTTCTCAGGACATCGGCATTGACCTCGGCACAGCCAACACATTGGTCTGTGTCAAAGGAAAAGGAATCGTCATCCGTGAGCCCTCCGTGGTAGCACTGGACGTTCGCATGACACCGCCGAAAGTGGTTGCTGTCGGTGAAGAAGCAAAAAAAATGATCGGCCGTACCCCCGGCTCCATTACCGCCGTCAGACCGCTGAAAGACGGCGTCATTGCCGATTTCAACGTAACATCCGATTTTCTGCGTGCATTGGTCCGCAAAGCCATGGCAGGCTCTCCCCTTGCCCGTGTACGAGTGATGATCTCTATTCCGTCAAGCGTAACGGAAGTCGAACGCAAAGCCGTGCACGACGCCGCAAAAAGTGCGGGTGCAAGATACGTAAGCCTCATTGAAGAACCCATGGCGGCGGCAATCGGTGCAGGTCTGCCCGTAGCCGAAGCGACAGGCAGTATGATCGTGGACATCGGCGGCGGCACCTGCGAAGTAGCCGTGGTCTCTTTGGGCGATATCGTCACGTCCCGTTCCATCCGCATGGCAGGAGACAAACTGGACGATGCGATCATTGCATACGTCAGACGTAAATACAATCTTCTGATCGGTGAACGCACGGCAGAAGAACTGAAAATTTCAATCGGCTCTGCCGTTCCCTATCCGAATGAAGGAAAGGCCACCGTCCGCGGCAGAAATCTTCTGGACGGACTGCCGAAAAACGTGGAAGTCAGTGCCGAAGACATCCGCGAGGCGTTGCTGGATCCGCTGACACAGATCGTGGAAACCGTACGCACGACACTCGAAAAAACACCCCCCGAACTTGCAAGTGACATTGTGGACAGAGGTATTATTCTGTCGGGCGGCGGTGCTTTGTTGCGAGGTCTGGACAAACTGATCTCACAGGAAGTCGGCATCACGGTCAAGATCGCCAAAAATCCTTTGGATTGCGTGGTTGCAGGTACGGCGGTCTGTCTCGAAAAAGATTCCTTAAACATCAACGGAAAGCGAAACGGATAAAAAATGCAGCAATTTTTCAAAAGTTCAAAATTCAGAGTGATCCTGTCTCTGCTCATGGCGGTTGCCCTGGGCGTTATGGTTGCGGCGTTTTCACATGACAACACGTCCCCGCTGACCGATGCGGTTTCGGTTGTCCTGACACCGCTGAAAAGCGTTTCTGCCGCCATACAGGAAAAACTGACCGATCTGCAGGCACATTTTCGTTCTTCCGGTGCGTATCTTGATGAGATCGATATGTTACACAGCGAGATCGAATCCCTGCAGAATGACCTGGTCGATTATGAAAAAACACTGCAAAAACTTGAAAGTTACGAGGCGTTTCTGGACATTCAGAAAAGCAACGACTCAATCACCTATTGTGCCGCATCCGTTATTTCAAGGGACGGCACGGACGTTTTCAATTCCTTTACCATCAACAAAGGTTCTGCCGACGGCATTGAAGTCGGTATGCCCGTGGTGTGCGGCAAATATTTAGTCGGTAGCATCCGTCAGGTTTCTCCGACGTCCGCCACCGTTCACACGGTCCTCAATCCTTCCCTTTCCATCAGTGCGTACGAGATCCGTACGGGTGAAGAAGGTTTCGTGACGACCGATACCCTTACTGCACTCGACGGTCAGTGCAAACTGACAAGACTGAAAAACGATACCTCGGTAGGTTCGGGCGGCATCGTCTGCACATCGGGACTCGGCGGCAGATATCCGAGAGATCTTATCATCGGTACGGTTGATTCCGTCCACAACGAATCCGCAGATATTTCCGCTTACGCCGTACTGACACCGGGCATCAGCATTACCAACATACTGGACGTATTCGTCATCACATCATTCAATTAAGATTGCGGAGGATGCCACGTGCATACGCAACGGATAAAAATCACAGCAAAAAGACGGTTGTTGCTTGCAGTCGTTGTCATACTCGCAGGTTTTATGCAGAACAGCACCTTGCCTGTCAGCGAAATCGGCATTCAGTTGCTCATTCCGCTGACGGTCATTATTGCCATGTTTGAAAAAGAGTTTGCAGGCATTCTCTACGGCATTCTGGCAGGCTGCATCTGGGATTTTTCGACGGCTACCGCAGACGGCATGAAGACCATGACACTGGCTTTAACGGGTTGTATATGCGGTCTTCTGATCCGTTATATCGTTCGCAACACCCTGTTGAGTGCATTGGTCTTGTGTTCCGCTTCCGCTCTGCTTTTCAATATCGGACACTGGCTGTTTCACGTGGTTCCGTTTGATACGGGATCTTTATGGGCATTTCTGCGGTTTTACCTGCCGCAGACGGTCGTTACCGTGCTCGTCAGTCCCGTTCTTTACATTATCATCCGTGCTTTGGAGAAAAAATACCACACATATAAGGAGGCCAACTTTTGAATCAATCCAACTTCAGAATCAAAGTTTTAAGTGCCTTCGTGCTGGTTATCTTTCTCATATATTCGGGAATTTTGTTATACAGACAGACGGATACCCCCGAGCAATCTGAAAGCATTGATGCCGCAACGGTTGCCGCATACAGTGTTTCGGTCCCTTCCGCACGCGGAGAGATCCTCGACCGCAACGGAAAGCCTCTCGTACAAAACAGACAAGGCACGGACGTCGTCCTTTATTACGTTAATTTTCCGCAGGATGCCTTTGAACGCAACAATATTCTCATTTCCCTCATCCGCACGGCGGAACGAAACAAAGACGAATGGATCGATACGCTTCCGCTTGTTTTTGCCGACGACGGCAGTATCGAGTACGAAGAAGATCGCGAAGCGGATATTGCTTTTATGAAATCGAAATCACTTCTGCATCTGAACAACTATGCAAGTGCAAAAAACTGTTTTGAGGCGTTTGTCCGCGATTTTGAACTGGAAGATTTCAGTCCGGAGGAGCAAAGAAAACTTGCTTCCGTTTATTTCAACATGGCAAAGACCTCGTTCGGCTATCTGACTTCCTATACCTTTGCAAAAGATGTCAGCCGTGAAACGGCGGCTTACCTTATGGAAAACAATGACTTTTTCAAAGGCGTTGAGACGGTCGTTACCGCATACCGTGAATACAACGGCGACGGCAGCCTTGCTTCCCATATTTTAGGCGTAGTCGGCTCTATCAGTGCGGAAGAATACAAAAGCGAAAAAGCCGCACTCGAAGAAGTTCTCAAAGATACAACTCTTTCGGAAACCGAAATTGCTCAAATCAAGGCCCGTTCCTATTCTCAGACCTCCGAATACGGAAAATTCGGCATTGAAGCCGCGGCGGAACAGTATCTGCACGGTGCAAACGGAACACTGACGTTCCGCGAGGATGCGGACGGCAACGTTACAAAAGAATATACGGTCCTGCCGCAACAGGGGTATACGGTCATATCGACCATCCACTCCGGCTTACAGGAAGTGGCAGAACAATCTCTCAAAGAACGCATTCTTGCCGCAACCAAAGAAGAAGCACTCGCAAATGGCTTATCCCCTGCCGGTGCAGTGGTTGCCCTTGATATCCACACGGGAGCCGTGCTTGCGGCTGCTTCATATCCCGATTTCAGCCTGACAGACTACTATGACGAATACAGCGACCTGCTGAAAGACGAGGGAAAACCCCTCTGGAACCGCACGACACAAAGCACTTATGCTCCGGGCTCCACCATGAAGTGTGCCGTTGCCCTGGCTGCACTTGAAGAAGGTATCATTGACGAAAACGATACCATTCTTTGCGAAGGTACGTATGAATATTACGACATCACCTTCGCCTGTCACAATCAGACCGCACACGGTTATGTGAATGTCAAAACAGCACTCGAACATTCCTGCAACATCTTCTTTTATCAATTGGCCGAAAAACTCGGTATTGAAAAAATACAGGAATATGCAAGGCTGTTCGGGCTCGGCAGCAAAACAGGCATTGAGATCAGCGAAAGTGCCGGCATTCTTGCAGGTCCTGCATACAGGGATTCCATCGGTGCAACGTGGCAACAGGGTGAAACGTTGCTTGCAGCCATCGGTCAGTCGGACAACTCGTTCAGCATCATGCAACTGGCATCTTACGTTGCAATGATCGCAAACGGCGGAACGAGATACACGCCGTATCTGATCGAAAAAGTGCTCAGTTCCGATTACAGCGAAGTACTCTATACCCACGAAACACAGATCGCGGCACAACCCGGTTTTTCACAGGCAAACCTCGATGCGGTCAAAGAAGGGATGCGGCTGGTAGCAACTCAGACCACAACCAGTTACAGTTTTTACGACCTTGCACACACGGTTGCCGCTAAAACGGGTACGGCAGAAAAAACCCTTTTGGTGGACGGTGTATACGTGGAAGGTACGGACGGCTTTCTGATTACGTTCGGTCCCTATGAAGATCCGCAGATCGCCATTGCCATCGTCGTGGAAAATGCAGGTTCGGGTTCTTCTACCGCACAGGTCGCCGCAGATATTTACGAATATTATTTTGAAACACAAAAAGAGATCAATTACAGCAAACCCGTTAATGAACTCATCGGATAAAATCCGTTTACGGTTCGGAAAGGAGCGTTCGGAATATGGCAAATAAAATCGTCATTGCATCCGGAAAAGGCGGTGTCGGTAAGTCCACGCTGACAGCGGGACTCGGTCGCATTGCTGCCCGAAAGGGTATCAAAACCCTGCTGATCGATTGTGATGCAGGCTTGGGTTCCCTGGATATTCTGCTCGGTTGCGATCAGGATTGCACGTTCAACTGGATGGATCTTTATGAGGAACGTTGCAATGCGGAAGATGCTCTCATCAAAGTCAGCGAAAATCTGACGTTGTTGCCCGTTCCGAGATCATTGGAAACGGACTATCCGGAAGATGCGATCAAAACGTTTCTGGACAAACATGAAAATGACTACGATCTGATCTTTATCGATGCACCGGCAGGCATTGACGACGGTGTGAAGCGTGCCGCCATGGGTGCCGACCGTGCCATCGTGGTCGCAACGCCCGATACGGTTTCCGTACGCGGTGCGTGGACGGTTGCAAGAGTGCTGACACAAAACGGTATCAAAGAAGCACGACTGGTCATCAACCGTTTTGACTACAAATCCGTACGAAAAAAAAGGCAGTTCAACATCGATGATGCCATCGACAAAACGGCTGTTCAGCTCATCGGTGTCGTCCCCGAGGAAAGCAAGCTTATCAGTGCCTGCGTCACGGGAAAGCAACTCAAGAAAAACAGCCTTGCCGAGAAAGCATTCGACCGTATTCTGCAAAGAATATACGGTGCAAACGTTCCGTTACGGATTTCTTACTTTAAATAAATAATTTTTTAAATTGCTGATTGTAAAATTCATTTGAATGTGATAAAATAATTGTATTGTTTTAAATACAAGAAAAAATATTTGAAAAGACGGTGAAATTTAATGAACATTGCTTTGATTGCACACGATTCCAAAAAAGAACTGATGACTCAATTCTGTATCGCCTACTGCGGCATTCTCAGCCACCACAAACTTTGTGCAACAGGCACCACCGGTAAACTGGTTGCCGATGCCACGGGATTGCCCATTAAACAGTTCCTCAACGGCACACAGGGCGGTGCACAGCAAATTGCATCTTTGATTTCCTGTAACGAGATCGACCTGATGCTGCTGTTCCGAGATCCGCTTTCAAAAAAGATCACCGAACCCGATGATGCAATTCTCTTGCGTCTTTGCGACGTTCACAACGTCCCTTGTGCCACCAATATTGCAACGGCGGAATCCTTGGTCAGAGGTCTTGAGAGAGGCGACCTTGACTGGCGTGAACTTCTGCACTGATCCGCAAACAGGATCCAAACCCCACTGAAAGGATATATATACAACCATGGCTTTGCTTACCAAAGCGCCGCGCGGCACGCAGGATCTTCTGCCCGCAAAAGCGCACAGAATTCAATATATTGAAAAGGTGGTAGCGGAAACTGCCGCCTGTTTCGGATTTTATGAAGTCCGCACACCCGTATTTGAACACACGGAACTGTTCAACCGTTCCGTCGGTGACACCACGGACGTTGTACAGAAAGAAATGTACACCTTTGAGGACAACGGAAAACGCAGTATTTCCCTTCGCCCCGAAGGCACTGCAGGTGCCGTGCGTGCTTTTCTTGAACACGGACTTTTCAACGAACCCCTGCCGCAAAAACTGTGGTATCTGACCTCCTGCTACCGTTATGAAAAACCGCAGGCAGGCAGACTTCGTGAATTCCACCAGTTCGGCGTGGAAGCATTCGGAAGTCAGAGTGCGGCACAGGATGCGGAAGTGATGGCAATTGCCCGTCACGTGTTTGACCGCATCGGTGTTGATAATATCACGTTGGAGATCAACTCCATCGGTTGCCCCGTCTGCCGCAAAGAGTATCACAAGGCTTTGCTTTCCTATTTCAACGAAAAGAAAGCAGACCTTTGCGAAACGTGTCTGGGCAGACTCGAACGCAACCCCATGCGTATTCTCGATTGCAAGAGTCCCGTTTGCTCTGCCATCGCCGCGGATGCACCCGTTATCACGGAGTATCTTTGTGACGAATGCAACACGCATTTTGCACAGGTGCAGAAATACCTGCAGGCAATGGATATTGAATACATCATCAATCCGCGTATCGTCCGCGGTCTTGATTACTATACAAAAACCGTTTTCGAGTTCATTACCCACGATCTCGGTGCACAGAGTGCCGTATGTGCAGGCGGCCGTTACGACGGTCTGATCGCACAGCTGGGCGGCAATTCCCTGCCCGCCTGCGGGTTCGGCATGGGTGTGGAACGCCTGGATCTTCTCATGCAGGCACAGAACGTTCCCGTTCCCGATCCCGAACACTGCTCGCTGTACATTGCACCTTACAACGAAGAATTCTCGTTTGAAGCCATGCGACTTGCAAACGATCTGCGTGCGGAAGGCGTGTACGCACTCACAGACGTTACGGGTCGTTCGGTCAAGGCACAGATGAAATATGCAGACAAGTGTCATGCCGATTACACCCTTGTGTTGGGTGCTGATGAAATCAAGAACCGTCAGGTCAACGTAAAGCGTATGAGCGACGGCACCGTGACCGTCCTCGGCCTGGATGACTTCTGCGATGATTTCATCCGTCTTACCGTCAACGACGCATTACAGGACTTTTCCGATTCGGATTGTTTACCGTTTTAACAAAGTATCGGCGGATATCCGCCTGAAAACAACGGGATCGTAAATATCAGATCCCAATAGAGGAGGTTTATTACCGTTATGGAATTTTTAGCAGGACTTAAAAGAACGGACTATTGCGGCAATTTCCGTCTGAGCGATGCCGGCAAGGAAGTCACCGTTTTCGGCTGGGTACAGCGTCAGCGTAATCTCGGCAGTCTGATCTTCATTGATCTTCGCGACAGAACAGGCCTTATTCAGTTGGCATTTGATGAAAACACGGACAAAGCGGTTTTTGAAAAAGCCGCATCCGCAAAAAGCGAATACGTTCTCGCCGCTGTGGGTGTTGTGCGTGAACGCTCGGCAAAAAATACGGAACTCCCCACGGGCGAAATCGAAATCGACGTCAAGGAACTTCGCATCCTCAACAAGAGCGAAACTCCGCCCTTTGAGATCATCAACAACTGTCCCACCAATGAGATCAACAGACTGAAATACCGTTATCTTGACCTTCGCCGTCCGGAACTGCAGAACAACATTCTGTTCCGCAACAAGGTTGCAAAGATCACGAGAGACTATTTCTACGACAACGGTTTCATTGAGATCGAAACTCCGATTCTCATCCGTTCCACCCCCGAAGGTGCCCGTGACTTCCTGGTTCCCTCCAGACTTCACCATGGTACGTTCTACGCACTTCCGCAGTCTCCGCAGCTTTACAAACAGCTTTCCATGGTAGCCGGTTTTGACCGCTACTTCCAGAT
>JAZNRU010000016.1:0-67964 GCA_045590895.1 Acutalibacteraceae bacterium | reverse complement strand
AAATCAAATGCCCCCACTGCAGACAAGTGGTAACCATAAGCCTGAAAAAGTAAACACAGGGATATGCGGAAAAAGCCGTATATCCCTGATTTTTTCAGTTATAGATAAGCTCAGCACAGACAACCTCTCTTGCTCTTTGCTCAATATTCCCCATACGGCACACCCACTCAAGCTGATTTTCCTCTTTCAGCTGCTCTGTGACACCCTCAGCCTCTTTCATCTGCTCAACAAGAGCATCAAACATATCCCGAGCCTGAGCTTCAACCTCTGCACAGTGCTGATAAAGTTTACCCTGGGTAAGCAGAGTGCTAAAAAGTACCTTCTTATGTTTTTCAAGATAATCCTTGTGCATCAAACCCCATTTACCGAGGGTAATACTTGCTTCTTCGGGTGGGAGAATGAGGTTAGGAAAAATCCCCGGTGCTACGGGAACGTTTACAATAACTCAGGGCGACGAGGTTCTTGCAGTTCTTACACCCGATGAAAACGGCAGAATTGAAAGACAATTGATATTGTTCCAGCCCAAGGAAGACGGTAACTACGCGTTTACTGCAACATACACTCCCGGTCTTATGGATAAGGTTATTATTGAAAATCCCGTCTATACATCACAGGAAGTTGCGGTTGATATCAGAGGTCAGGTAAAAGTTGTATCTTACAACGATGAACTGAAAGTAGAACGCGAAGGTATGTACATCTGCGGTTCCTCTCCGAGTTGTTCATTTGTCATTTCAACAGGAAACGGATACAGAGCAGAGGATATTGAAACCTGGGAATTCTACGACCAGAACGGCAATAAGATCGAAGTTTACAATGAGAACGGTGAAACACCTCAGCTTAAAGGCATGACATCGGTTACTTTCGTCGTTCCCGATGAGGAAACAGGTATTACAGAGATTCATTGTTATCCCATCGGCCCTTGGAGCCCCGATAACAGCTTCAATGCAAATTCGGGCGAAAGTATCTTTGATAAGATCTGCTCTTTCTTCCGGATGATCATTGATTGGTTTACCGGCATCTTCAATCAGATCAAAGAATTATTTGCAGAAAAAGTATAACAACATTACAGTTGTAAAAGGTTTTTAATCATTCAACAGTAGTGCGATTGCGCAGAAGTGCACTTCAGTGCGACACTGTTTCAGTCTTGATTCACGCAACCGCAATGCAAACAATTACATATAAAGGCAACGACACAAACTATACCACCGAATGCGAACGACCTGTCGAAATGACAGGTCGTTCGTGTTTGTTTGTATTCTTTTATTTGATGATATTGACCGAGCCGTGGAAGGCAGGCAGTGAAAAAGAATTTCAGCTTCGTGCAAACAGTCATTTGCGTGCGCAAGTCGCGCTGCGGACAAATTCATCAGATCTGCATCAAGCAATTTTTATACCTTCCTTCGATACATTTTGATAAAAGGGGAGAATGTTACGGTATCGGTTGTATGTGTCAATACTTTTTTCTGTTATTGAAACAACATATCCGTAATCGTACAGCAAGTCACCGCAAAGGCGGTCAATGTGAGCACGGAAAGACTGTAAAGTTGCTTCATCCAGATCAACCAAGAGCATAATGTCAACATCCGATTCATCATCAAAGTCGCCTCTTGCGTAGGAACCGTACAGGATAACAGAATGCAGATGTTCCTGAAACAGGTCTTTTGCTCTTGCGGTAAGTGTTTGCAGGAGATCGTTCAGTTGTAATGCGGGTGACAATGTGCTCACTTCCTCGTCTTTCAGTATACTGTTATTATATACAAAATTGATGATAAAATCAATACCCGTACAGTTTCTTTGGCTGCACGGGTATTTTGAATATGTTATTTGATGATATTGACCGAGCCGTGGAATGCGGGCAATGCGTGCGGACGGACGAGTTCGCCGCCGGATTCGTAGGAATCGATTGCCGCGAAGATGTATTCCATCGTTGCGAGTGCATCTCTGCCGCTGGCTCTGAGGTGTTCCTTGTCAACCTTGTTTGTTACGTCTTCAAGGAATGCATGAATGCGGATGGGGAAGGTGGCACCGAAGTCCGTAACGCCTGTGTTGGTAATGACGGGCTCTTTGTCTTTCTGCCATACGGTGAGTTTTTCCACGCAGTTTTCAATGCAGAACGTGCCCTTTGTGCCGGCAAGTTCATAACTCCACCAACCGCCCAGACCGAAGTGTGCATCACCGCGCTGTGACAGCAGATAACCCACGCAACCGTTCTGGAACTGCATGTGAATGCTCTGAATGGAGAGCATCATGTCACCGCCCTGTCTTCTTGCACCGGGTTTATCCATGAACGCCTGGATGTATTTGACGTCGCCGCTGAAATGACGCATGACCGAGAACGGATGGGTGAGGAATGCCTTTGCGTGGGAATACGGATACTGCCAACGGGATGTGGGATCAATGTTGGGAACATCCACGGTACTGCCGTTGAAACCGACCTTGGTCAGCGCATAGACCTGTTCACCGATCTCACCGTCGGCAATGAGTTTATCAGCCATGAATGCAGGTTCGGAGAAATAATGGTTGAGATTGCAACCGAGATACAAGTCCTGCTGACAGGCAAAACGCACCATTTCTCTTGCTTCTTCAATGTCGTTGGAAATGGGCTTTTCGGTTAAAACGTGTTTGCCTGCGGCAAGTGCTTCCATAACGGGAACGTAGTGCCACGAACCGTTTTCAATACCGGATGTGGTAACGTCCACGATGTCCAGTTCCGGATGTGCATTGAGCATTTCTTTGACGGTGTAAAACTTTTCAACACCGAATTTTTCAGCCGCTTCATCGGCTCTTTCTTTTCTGAGGTCGCACACGCAGACCAGTTCTGCAAGTTCATCCGCAATATAAGCGTTGCAATGGGTATGACCGATGCCGCCCATACCGACGACGCCGACTTTCAAAGGAGAATTAGCCATAACTGTTTTCCTTTCTTATTCTGTAATATCTTTGACCTGAATGACCGCACCGTTGTTTTCAATGGAACGGATGGCGGCGTGAATGACGCGGGAGGCTTCAAGCCCTTCTTTACCGCTGCCGTCAATGTCTTCGGGCTTGCAACCTTCGTCTACCTGACGGACGAAAGAGTGGATCCTGTCTTTGAACGTGTCGTAGAATCCCTGGAAACCGTCAAACACGGGATTTGTGTAAACTTCTTTGAGATAGGTTTCAGCGGGGTAGAGTACCGCTTCACGCCACATATCTTCAAACACGAATCTGCCGTCCGTGCCTGCCACTTCACAGCGTTCCATGGGGTGTCCTCTGCGGATATCGTAGGAACTTGTGAGATGTCCGACCGCACCGTTTTCAAAACGCATATTGGTGCTTTGCGTGGAGTAGATATCTCTGCCGCTTGCTTTCATTGCAAAGCAGGATACCTCTTTGATCGGGCCGCAGAAATACTGCATGATGTTCACCGAATGGGGATTGAGTGCTTTCAGGTGATAATATACCGAATCCAGCGGCATAAATTTGCCGATCCACAAAGCCATGTTGCAGAACAGCAATTCACCGATCCTGCCGTCTTCCTGCCATTTCTTTGCCTGTCTTGCGGCAGGAGTGAAACGGTGATTCATGTCAATGCCGTAGCAAAGCCCTTTTGCGGCGGCGGTGTCCACCATTTCCTGTGCAAGCTTGATGTTGTTGGAAATGGGTTTTTCGCCCAAAACGTGACAGCCGTGTTCAAATGCCTGCATGGTGGGTTTGTAGTGATCGCTTGAATATTCGTAACCGCCCGTAGTGACCGAACAGATGTCGGGTTTGAGTTCGCGGAGCATTTCTTCCGCATTCAAAAAGTAGGGAACACCGTACTTTTCACCTGCGGCTTTTGCACGTTCGGGAATTTTATCGCAAACACCGACGAGTTGTGCAAGGTCTGTCTGCGTGTAGGCGGTGGCATGGTTGTTGCCGATGGGTCCCATGCCGATAACACAGGTTCTTTGCATTTTCTTATCCCCTTATTCCGTAACACCCATGGCTTCCAGTTTGTCCTGCAGTTTCTGTGCCGCTTCGGGATCACCGATGTGAAGCGAATTGTAGGCTTCATCACTGGATTCAAAGGGTCTTCCGAAACCGTTCCAGTTGAGGTTTGTGTATATGGGGTTTTCGTGACCGACTTCCTTTTCACGCTTTGCAATGTGTGCCATCATGCGGTCGTGCAGGAACTTGACGACATCGGGATTCTCTTCTGCAACGTTGTGCAGTTCGCCCGGATCTTCGATGAGATTATACAGTTCAACGGGCGGCAGGTAATGGAAATCGGGCTCAAGGGCTTCAATGAGTTTCCATTCGGGTGTTCTCCAACCGTGCTTACGCATCCACGTGGCTTCCGTGATATAGAATTCGGGCTGCTGCTGAACGCCTTCGGTGAAGACTTTCGTCATATCTCTGCCGTCGAATTTTACACCGCAATCCTCAATACCTGCAACTGCCAGCAGGGTGGGAACGATGTCCTTGGTCTGCGTGATGTCGGACACTCTGCCCACGTAGGGGAACTTGGAATAACGGAAGCAGAACGGAACGTTCAGACAGTTATCGTAAATGGAATGATGATCGAAATAGCAATGGTGGTCGGTCAGTGTTTCACCGTGGTCGGAAGTGAATACGACGATGGTATCGTCTTCAAGACCGAGGGTTTTCAGTCTGACAAGCACGCGGTTGATGCAGGCATCCATGTAAGCAACACTTCCGTCGTACTGTGCAACGATGTATTGAGCATCGGTACATCCTTCGGGGAACCATGTCAGGAAATAGTCACGGAAAGGCTTGAAAGAATAGCACTCGCGAAGCGATGTGTTCTTGGGATCAAATTCATCGTTTTCGTAGAACATTCTGTCAAAGGGCTTGGGTGCGTAGTAGGGGGAATGCGGATCCATGTGACGCATAAAGAGAAGCCACGGCTGATCCTGCGATGCCAGTCTGTCCAGTTCGGGCAGGATGACTTCGTTGATCTTGTCTGCCTTTTCGGGATTCCAGTCGGGATAGGTCAGATAGTTGTCAAATCCTCTGCCGGAGTGACCGCCGATGTATGTAGAAGTATAGCCGTACTTTTTGAGAATTTCGGGGAGCGTGGTGACCGCATCCGTCAGCGGGCCTTCGTGGCGAAGGGCAACGCAATCGGTGCTGAAACAGTCGCAACCCGTGAGCATGGAGGCATAACCGGGTGTGGTTGGGATGGACGGGCTGTACATATTTTCAAACACAACGCCGTCTTCTTCGATGAAGTTATCAATATGCGGAGTGGTCAGACGTTCGTAGCCGTACAGGCTCATGTGGTCACTTCTCAATGAGTCAATGCCGAAGAATAAAATATTCGGGTATTTTTTAGCCATTTCTCTTTCTCCTTATCTTGTTATTATCTTGCACCTAATTTTTTAAGGATCGCATTCATGTAGCCGTAACTTTCGGCGGCAATCGCGGTTGCATTTGCCATGGTCTGTTCACCGCCGATGACTTCAAGGCAGACCGGACCGTCGTATTTTGCCTCCACCATAGCGGTGAAATAACCGTACAGATCAATGTCACCTCTGCCGCAGGCCTGCAACATCGGTTCTCCGGGGGAGGGGCCTTCACCCTTGCAGTCACGGATGTGGATGTGCTTCATGGCGTGAATGACTTTCGGCAGTTCCAAAGCGGGATTTTCGCCTGCTCTGTGAATGTGGCTGGGATCCATGTCCACGCCGAAGCCTTCAAGACCGATCTCCTCCACCATACGAAGCGTGGTAGCCGTATCGTGAACGGCGGCTCCTACGTGCGCCTTAACGCAAAGCGATACGCCGAAACTCTTGGCATCCGCCGCAGAGACAGCAATCGCTTCCATGGCTTCTTTGAACGATTCTTCATCGCCCGTGCTGCCGCCCGAACCGATGTTTGCAACGGGAATACCCAGTTCCGCACACGCTTCAAAAGCGGTCAGCAGTCTGTTTCTGTCGCGGGATGCCACTTCCGTGGACAGGAAGGGGAGATTGTAATATTCAGAAATGCTCAGCAGTTCGCTTTTACGCATTTTCCATTCGCTTAATTTCAGATGTTCGCACATTCCCTCGATCGCGGAAATCTCAACGCCGTCATAGCCGCAACGGCTGATCATTTCCGCCGCTTCACGGAACGTGAATGCCTTGAAAAGAACACTGTTTACGCCGAGTTTAATCAAATTGTATCACTTTCCTTTCGGTTTGATTGTTAATTTTGTATGCAATGCACATACAATTTCACTTTAATGCAATTACCTGCAAAAGTCAACCCTTTTTTAATAAATAAAAGGGAAATTTTACTTGTTAAAAACATATTTCCGCAAAACAAAAAAAGAAACCATCCGCGGACGGTTTCTTTTTTAGTGATTATTCGGGCAATTCCTGTCTTTCCGCTTGGTAGTTTACGGGGATGCTCTTGAAGAACAGCATATACTCGTAAACGGGTCTCCACTGGTCGCCTGTTTTTACCGCTTTGAAATCTTCCTCGCTTCTTGCGGCGTTGATCTCGGTGACGGCACGCAGTTCGCCGTCGGATTCAAAGCAGGTATCCCAGAATGCGTGGTGACCGATGTAGGTCACGCTTTCGGGAATGTACATATAGGTCATGGACTGGTTGTAACTGAACGCATCCGAGCCTATGTATTCAAGTCCTTCGGGCAGGGAGAGATACACTTCGCCGAGGTCTTCACGGCTTGTGAACGCGGTGTTCATGACTTCGGTTTCCGATTTGTAGGAGTAAATGTGCTCCAGAGACGTCATTTCAAAGAGACCGAGCGTGCCGATGGTTTTCAGTCCTTCGGGAACGTAGAGTTCTTTGATGAACGCATAGTTGAACGCAAGATCGCCGATCTTCGTAACGGTAGAGGGAAGAACGTAGTTGCACACGGCAAGTTTGTAGGCATCGTATTCTTCGCCTTCGGGCTCGTGCCAGTTGTTGTTTTCATCGTACTGGCTGTAGCCGAATTTGTTGCTTAAATAATAGTCGTGATTGGTCGGATAGCAAATGATCTCCGTTACGTCCTTGTTGTAAAGAACACCGTCGATATCGCAATAATTGGGGTTGTTTTCATCCACTTCAATGCGTTCGAGTGCCCAGCAGGAATAAAACGACGTTGCTTCGATTTCGGTTACGGTTGCACCGATATTGATGACCTTGAGTTTTTCATCGCAGTTGAAAGCATATTCGCGGATGGCCGTTACGGGCTGACTTTCATCTTTTTCAAAAGAGAAATTGGTGTTGACGTCGGAATTGTTTTCATCGTAAACAATGGTCTGCACATAGTCAATATCCAACTCGGTGATAAAACCGGTGTTGCTGAATTTTGACAGCATGATGCCGCCGTCGGACAGTGTTTCGTATTCCAGCGTATCCTTTTGCACGGTGCGGATGCTGAAATAGCAGGAAAGGGATACGGCAACGATGATCGTCAATGCAAGAAGCACTTTTTTAATACCGTAGTGTTTGGGTGTCTTGCCGATGCTCGGTGCCGCAAGACCTTCCACGCGGTACGTCCAGATCTCATCTTCGGGAATGTTGAGCACGATGGGTTCTTCGGGGGCTTTTACCTTTTTTTCTTTTTTACTCATAATTTCGGCACCTCCTTAACCCAGATAACTGCCGTCGGTGGAAATTCCTTCGGCTTCGGCTTGTTTTGAAGTCACTTCGGCACGGCGTTTGAGCACTTCCATGACCATGTTTTGTTTTTTGCTGTCGTAATCCCAGAACAGATAGGGAACGGTCATCAGTGCAAAACCGACGACGTCAACGAGAAGCGGCACGGCGATAATGCTTCTTCTTGCCGAATCCACAAACAGAACGTCCCAGTTGCTGTTGAAACCGTATTTGAGCAACAAAAGCGGAATGATCATGCCGACAAAGGAAGTGATCGGGCCCGTAAACCAGCCGAAAATACCGGAATAGCTTTCAAGGCGTTCGCCGGTCAGATACATCTGATAGTCACCGATACGTACGTTCATATCGTGGCTTGCGGTCTTGGGAATGGTAGAGGTCATTTCCATGAAGAATAAGACTGCAATACAGATCGTTCCGCAAAGCATGAGATTGTCACCGCAGAACCAGATCGCGGCGGCAATGGCGGCATTGCCCAATGCACGGGAGACCTGATAGAAGATCATGATCTGCTTATAAGAGAATCTCTTGAGGAAGAACGGTGCACACAGATCGGGCGGTGTACCTGCAAAGGAAACCAATGCCACGATCAGGCTGTACGGCAAACCGCTTAAACGGAACGTATAGAAATAAAGAATCGTAACAAAGGGAAGCATACCGTTGCCCAAGGAGTCAATCAGACCGACGATGTTGTTGATGAGCAGGTATTTGTTCTTGAGAACGCCGAACAGGCCGTCCCAGAATTTAATTTGCACTTTCTTTTCAAGCGGCGGCTGCGGAATTCTTTCCTTGACGCGGCCTGCAAGAAGCATGGTAATGGCGGCAAAAATGATGAAATAAATGGGGATCACGTAGCGATAGAGGTTGATGTCTGCCCATTCATAACGCAGTTTGCCGATGATAACGGGCAGAATGATGGCAAGAATGGAATGGAAAATATGCGACAGTTTCAGCGGATAACTGCGGATCCAGATTCTTTCCTGCAGATTGGGGCTGATGTTGTTGACACAGGCACCCAGACAGTCACCGAAACCGAATACGTTGTAGCAGGCAAACAGAAGGTTTGCTACCCACACACGGGTTGCAACGTCGGGAATGTTGTAAACGGGGAGCCAGCCGATGAGAATGACCATGATGACTTTCGGGATCACGTCACTGTAAAGGGAATATTTGTATCTGCCGAATTTCGGAATGAGTTTTTTACGCCAGAACATATTTCTCATGCCCACCCAGCCCGTATACAGGAAGTGTGTACCGAACGTCTTGAAACAGGCGGTTGCATTCATGCCTTCCAGACCGTTGAGGTAAATGATGAACTTGCTCGTGGGGTCAAAAAGAGTTGAATAGTCAAACAAAATACACGATATGCCGAAGACGGCCATCAATGAATAGACAAGGTAAAGGATACGGCTTGTCTTTTTCGGCAGGAAACCGAGGTTGTCGCATACAAACCACCAGATCAGGGCTGAAATATATCCCAAAGGCATATTGATGATGCCGATGATCGAAAATGTGAGATAGGGCAGTTTATAGTGGTGCATAATCAGGAAACAGCTTGACCAGAATCCGATATACTCCAATACTTTCATACCTGCATAGTTACTGCCGACAGCAAAGAAAATATCCTTGTATTCCTTGTAGGGAACATATTTTCCTTCTGCCGGGGTATTCCAATGCGTTTTGACTTCATTTGCAAATGACTTGACCTTGTCAACAACGAATGCGGTCTTGTCACTCATGAAAATCACACTCCTCTTTTACGGCATATTTGCCTTCATTTTAATCAATCATACCACATTCGTATTACAATTTCAACATTGCAAAATAAAATATTTTGTGCTAAATTGTAGATGTTGTATAAAAACTGTATGTGAAAGTTGGGGATATTTATGGTTAACCTTGCAGTGTTGGGCTTCGCACACGGTCACGCACAGAGTTTGCTCGCACAATGGAAAGAGCATCCCGAATACGGTGTCAGAGCCGTTTACGGCTGGGATGCACAGAAAGAACGGTGCGACGAAAACTGTGCAAAATGGGAATTGGAATCCCGTGCTTTGCAGGATATTCTTGCCGATGGTGACGTGCAGGCGGTGCTCATTTGTGCGGAAACTTCTTTTCATGCAGAACTGACCGTCAAAGCCGCCGAAGCAAAAAAGAAGATCATTCTATATAAACCCATCGCTGTGAAACTGCGTGATTCCGAACGCATCGTCAATGCCGTGGAAGAAAACGGTGTTGATTTTACCGTTGCTTATCAGATGCGTTGCGATCCCGCCAATCTTGAAATGAAAGAAAAAATACAAAACGGCGAACTCGGAAAATGTTTTTATTTCCGTCGCCGTCACGGACTTTCCTCTCATTTGTGGGGCAATTTTGAAAATTCATGGCACGTCGATCCCGCACTCAACCGTGATATTTTTGCTGATGATTCCGCACATCCCGTGGATCTGATTCTGTGGTTGTTCGGTATGCCGCGCTACGTCAGTTGTGAAATATCCACGGCAAGACGTGATTTTATCAGGAATGATACGGCCGTTGCCGTGTTCCGTTATGACAGCGGTCTTTTGTGTGAAGTGTCCTTCAGTGCCGTTTGTTCAGCGGCTGAAATCACCACCGAAGCCTATTTTGAGGACGGTGCCTTGCAACATTACGGAGGCGATCAGCTTTCTGCCGCTTCCAATGACTTTACGCATCCCGCTTTGCGTTGGTATAAGAATGCAGATCACCGTTGGTATGATTCGCAACTGAAAAATCCGCCTTCGCAGGCAGAGCGCATTGCCGCACAGGCACAGCCGCTTGCCGAATTCTTAAACGGAAAACGGCCGCCGATCTGTACGGCACGAGAGGCACACGATGCACTGCGTGTAGTGCTTGCGTGTTGCCAATCTTCCGTACGCGGCAGCCGCGTCAGTCCCGAGGATCTGAATTTGTATTTGCTTTAATCTTTTGTGATGAGAATGCAGTTGAATTCTTCGCGGATGATCTTATCCAACGGTCTTACGAGGTCTGCGGGATTGTTGTGCAGAACGAACTGACCGTTTTCTTTGGTATAACACACAGAGGAGCCGCCGCCGTCAAGGTTGACGGCTCTTTTTACGCCGAAAGACTGCATCAGAAGTGCCATATCCACAAGGGATGCACCGTTGGAATAGTCGGGAATGCGGCCGTCTGCCACAAGAAATACGACCGTACCGTCATCGCAAAGACCTGCCGCCGTACGCGGGTGTCTTGTAAATGCAAAGGGTTCCAGCGGTCCCCATTCATACAGCTCTCCGTCTTTCAGGATCATGTGCAGACCTGCCGCCGCCTGTTGCAGTTGCGGTAAAAGGTCGGGTTCTTCTTTCAAGGTAGTCAGAACGGGCGTGCCGTCTTTTTTGATGCCGATGAAAGCCCTTTTGCTGTCTGCGTTTGCAATGCAGTTTCCGTCTTTGACGCAAAGACCGGACGGACTTCCGTCTCCGAACATATTGAAGAAATCGGCGTTGACGGCGGCAACCACGTTTTTGCCGTTTGCAACCGCCGCATCGATCATGGCAGGTACCGTTGCACGGATATCATGTGCCTGTAAGCCGTCCTCGGGTGTGCCCACGGCAAGGCTTGCTTTTTTTGTATCCACAAACAGCCAGAACGTGTGAACGGGTGCCCCGTTTTTATCTTTATAAAGGATATGTTTGTAATCAACGCCGTCAACCACTTGCTTTTCTTCGGTCTGTTCGGCGGTCAGTCTGTTGTCATCGGCTTTGCAAAGTTCGTCCGCTTCCGCATACTGCGGTGTGCCGAACGCGAATTCATGGAAAAACAGATCGCCGTCCTGTTCGTCATCACACAGAGTCAGACAGAGCATTGCATCCGGTTCGGGTTCGGGAATATAAAAGAAATGCGTCAGCACGTCAAAGGGTTCCTTGTCGTTGAAGGCATCGTCATAAACTTTGTCACCGACGTGCAGTTTTACGTTGAAATAAGGATATTCAAAGCGGAATACGATTTTTATGAGTTCACCGCATCGCAGATGTGAAACCGACAGCAGTTCATCCGAATCCAACGCGTCGGCATTCATTTTTATGTTTTCAAACACAGGCAGAACCTCCCGTTTTTCTTTTATCATATCATGTTTTTTCGTGTTTGTCGATAGAAAACTTTTTTTGTGCATTGACACAATTTGCGGCTTGTTGTATTATCAAATTATACTCTTATACCGAAAGGAGTCTTGCAATGCGTATCGGTTGTTGTTTATCCCCAAACACGTTTATGCCCGAATTCAAAAACACCGTCAATGCGGATCAGTTGTTTGACGTTCTGACACAGGGCTATCGCAATATTATGAATATGGGTTTTGATTATGTGGAAGCCACGGCGGGCTCGGTGAATGACCTGCAGGAGCATGAACTGCAAAAACTTGCCCGGCTGACCGCCGCAGGGGAGTTCGGTATCGAATATGTCAACTGTTTTCTGCCGGGCCACATCCGTGTCTGCTGTGATTTTGAAGAAGCACGCAAGCACGCAGACCGCACGTTCCGCAATCTTCACACGTTGGGTATCAAAGCCCTTGTGTTCGGCTCGGGCAAGAGCCGCAGTTATCCCGAGGATATGAGCGAAGCGGAAGGAAACCGACATTTTAAGCAGTTCCTTCGTTATTGTGCGGATGCGGGCTCGCAGTACGGCATTTATACCTGCCTTGAGCCGTTGCAGGCGACGGAGACCAATCAGATCAGTTTCGTGTCACAGGCGATCGAATGGGTGCAGGAACTTGACCATCCGTTTCTGCGTATCACACCCGATGCTTTTCACATGGCTGTCGGCGGAGAAGATCCTTCTGTACTCGGAAAAGCATTGCCGAAGATCAATCATATTCACGTGTCGGATGCACCGGGCAGAGTACGCCCCGGTCAGACGGGCAGTGACTATCTCGTGCGGGTAGGCAAAACGCTCAAAGAGATCGGCTACAACGGAGATCTGACCATCGAATGCGGATATAAGGATTTTACGGCTGATATGTCCGCAGGACTTTCTTACTTAAAGGAGAACGTAGTATGAATTTCACTGTAAAACAAAAAGAAGATCATGTTTTTGAAGTGTATGCGGATGAGCGTCTGTTTACCGTCTGCGATTATTCTGCAACTTATAAAAGACCGTTTATGGGTCCCGTGTATGCACCCGACGGCGTTTCATTCACCCGCTTTGAGCCGTTTCACAAGGAGCATCCCCATCAGCGTTCGCTGTTTATCGGTGTCGGTGACGTGAACGGCGTAGACTTCTGGAATGAATTTGAAGACGATAAAGGTGTTATTGTTTTTGACAGCACGGACGAGATCCGCGAAGGTGAAACAGCCGTCGTTTCTGTCAATAATATCTGGAAAAAGCCCGAAGGTACACCCGTTATCAACGAAAACCGCCGTTTTACCTTCTCCGCGACCGAAACGGGTGTCCGTGTGGACGTGCGAGTCGTATTCACCGCCGCATACGGCGATATTGAATTCGGCCCCACCAAAGAAGCAGGTCCTTTGGGCATCCGTGTCAATGATTTTATGCGTGCGGATGCAGACGGTACGTTCGTAAACTCCAACGGCGGCATCAAAGAGGAAGAATGCTGGGGAAAAGAAGCACTGTGGTGCAATTACAGTGCGGTTCTCAACGGTAAAACCTACGGCATTGCCGCTTTTGACCGCAACACGAACGAACGCTTTCCGACCACGTGGCATATCCGCAATTACGGTCTGATGGCGGCAAATAACCTTTTCTTCAAGGGCGGTCTGTCCGTTCCCGCAAACGAAAGCCTGCAATACGACTATACGGTCGTGTTCTGGACGGACGGTATCAACGAAGCGGAATTTACGGATTAAATAAGAAAGAGAGAAGTCATCCTTCTTGACTTCTCTCTTGTAATATCAGAGCATTGTGTGTCTGAGTTCGTCTGCAGACAGGGGAGAATAGTAAGCCGGTGCGATATCGAACATCGTTTTGCAACCGCATTGTCCTTCTTTGTTGAGTCTGTAAACGGCTCTTGCACCTGCCACCAGAACGCTGGATGTGAATTCGGGGTTGCTGTCCAACGTCAGTTTGTATTCAATGATATTCCTGTGTTCTTTGTTGATGCCCGTTACACCGCTGCGGATTACAAAACCGCCGTGCGGGAGAGCACTGTGCTCTGCTTTCATTTCTTCGGCGGTAATGAAATGCACCGTTGTGTCATAGGGCTCAAAATAGTTGGGCATGGTTTTGATCGCGGTTTCAATGGCGGCTTTGTCTGCACCGTCTTCGGCTACCACGTAGCATTCTCTCTTGTGCATCTGTCTTGCCGTCAGTGTCGGTTGTGCACCGCTTCTTACAGTTTCCACGGTTTCTTCCACGGGAACGGTATACTGTCTTGCATCCGCAACGCCGTCAATGCGACGGATGGCATCCGAATGTCCCTGGCTGACACCTCTGCCCCAGAACGTGTAATTTTTACCCTCGGGCTGAATACAGGAAGCGTACAGACGGTTTACCGAGAACATACCCGGATCCCAGCCTGCGGAAATGAGTGCGGTTTTGCCGCCTGCAAGTGCGGTTTCGTTGACCGCATCAAAGTGTGCGGGGATGGCGGCGTGATTGTCAAAACTGTCAACCACGTTAAAGTGTTGTGCATAAAGGGGGGTCTGTTTGGGCAGATCCGTGGCACTGCCGCCGCAGAGAATGAGCACGTCGATCTCGTCTTTCATCTGCATGAGTTGATCTTCGTGATAAACTGTAAGCCCTTGCGTCTGCACCTTTACACTCTGCGGATCTCTGCGTGTGAAGACCGCTTTCAGACACATATCGTCATTCTGGCGGATTGCCGCTTCTACACCGCGGCCGAGGTTTCCGTAGCCGAAAATACCAATGTTAATCATATCGTTCACCGACCTTTGCGTTGATAGAAGCAATTATAGCACAATGCGTTTTTGCTGACAATAAAAAATTAACCGAAATAATTGCAAATTGAAGATTTTGTAAATTTTAATAAAAAGGTGAGGTCAATTATGGCTGTTATCATTAGAAAATACAAAACACAGGACAGGGAAGCCTGTCGGAAGATCTGCATTGAAACGGCGGCACCGTCACGTGTAAAAACGGAAAAACAAAGAAAAGCACTCGTTACCGTTTACAGTGATTCCTATGTGGATTTTGAGGATAATACCTGCTTCGTGGCACAGGATGACAACGGCGAGGTGGTCGGCTATATTCTTTGTGCCCCCGATACCAAAAAATACTGCCGCCACGCACTCAAAAATCATATTATTCCGCTTTTTAAGATCTCTCCGACAGCCGCACTGACAGCCATGGCGGAGTTTGCCGCTTTTTGCGTGCTGAGTAATAAAAGACCTGCACATATGCACATTGATATTCTGTCTTCCCATCAAAGAATGGGGATCGGTACGCAACTTGTGAATACATTGCTTGCACAACTCAAGGCAGACGGTGTGCCCTCACTGTTTCTTATAACCGATACGGGAAATACCAAAGGTCCCGCATTTTATAATAAGTACGGATTCTGCCTGCGATACAAGATCTTCTTTGCTTTGATTTATACCCTTGAACTGTAAATATTTTTTGTTTTTCCGAAAATGTGAAAAATTGTTCTTGACAATCGCATTTGTTTGTGGTAAACTTCTTTATGCTTACGGAGAGATACCGAAGCGGTCATAACGGAACGGTCTTGAAAACCGTCGTACTGCAAAGTACCGTGGGTTCGAATCCCACTCTCTCCGCCAATAGAAGACAATTGAATCATTTCATTTACTGTTACCAATATACGGAGAAGTACTCAAGTTGGTGACGAGGCGCCCCTGCTAAGGGCGTAGGTCGGGTAACCGGCGCAGGAGTTCGAGTCTCCTCTTCTCCGCCATAAAAAAAACGACAAGTTCCACCGGGACTTGTCGTTTTTTCATGCTTTTAATCTGAATACCTGTCATACATTCCGTCGGGCAGAATGTCGTAAATGTCTGCCGCGTTCTGCGTGCCGTCATCGATCTGCGGCGTTCCTTTTTTGTCGGAATGATAGGGAAGCGGCAGTATGTCGGATGGCAGTGAATCCACGCGGACGGGTCTTTTTGTTTTCTTCGGTTTGTTGTTTTCGTTTTGCATTTTCTGATCCCTCCGTTGCTATTGTAGGTGTTTGCAAGCGGTTTTATTCACATTCTTGCAGAAGAATCCGACAGTTTTGCATTGATTGCTAATATTTATAAAAAGTATGCTAAGAATGTGTATATTTAACAATTTGCATTGTGTAAAATTGAGTAATATTACAAAAATAGGCTAAATAATAAAAAACCGATTGATATTATTCTGATTTTGAAGTATGCTAATTATAGAGAATACTTTATGATTGTGTTATATATTGAGAGGTGATTCCAATGGACAGGTAATGTATTTATGTTAAAAACCTCAAAAACATTATAAAGGAGGATCGATATGAAGAAAAACAAATTAAAACTATGCATCAGTTTTTGCTGTGTGATGCTGTTTGTTGCTTCTTTTATTGCAGTTTTTGTTGTTCAAAATAAAGATAATACGATCGCTTCTCAAAAAATTGTTGTTGATGAACTTTCAAGTCGGACATTTTACCAATTGGTGCAGGAAATAAACTCTTTTGAACCTGAATTGGAAGATACCGTTTTGATTTATTATGCCGAATCCCTGGTCAATGCTTCAAAAGACGTTTCACTTGAACAAATTGAACAGGAGATCACCAATGCGGAAAATTGCACAACACTGCGAGTTTTGCTGTTGCAGATTTGCGATGAACTTGACCTCTCTCCGGATGAAGAAATGCTGCAAACCTTGATAAATGATGAAAATACAGACTTTGAAATCAAGCGGAACAGTATGTATCTGCTCGACGGCACAGACGAAGTTGCTAAATTGATTGAAATTGCACGCGGTGATGATGAGCGATTGGCTTTTCACGCGATAAGAGAGTTGTTGGGCAAAGCACCCATGCAGGCAGGTGAAATCGCCGATGAAATTATTTCCGCTTATGACGGCACTTTTACTTTTAAGACACGCGGTGCAGTGATCGCAAAGGCAAACCAATTGGGTTTTGTGCCTGATGAAAAGGAAATTGATGATTTTTTGGTGTTTTGTGATACGGTTTTACAGCAATACCGCGATGCGGAGGATCAAACAGCCGCAGGTATTGTCACACACGCATTAACAAGCGGTGATTATCTCACGCATGAAAAGGTATTGCGTTATCTTGTGGATTGCGAATGGATGAATCCCGTATCCCGTTCAGTCGGCATTGAAAATCATAAGGACGTAATGCTTGCTCTTATCGGTGAAGATATGAGCGAGGAACAATTTAGTTATATTATCAAAGCAGTGGAGATAAACCCGTTGTCGGAGTTGTCGGAACCCTTGCAGGAAATTGCAGAAACATATTCATTCAGTGCGGCAAGTGATGAATTGCAGCAGAATTTACAGGAAGTGATTGGCAAACTCAATGAAACAAAAAACAAGTAAAAGAATAGTTGCGTTAAACAAATAAAACCGTATCAAAGCATTTTGTTTTCTATGCTTTGGTGCGGTTTTTTTTCACATTCTTGCAGAAGAATCCGACAGTTTTGCATTTTTGATTGACAAACAAATCTTCTCTTGCTACAATGGCACAAAAAAAAGAAAGGCAGGTGAACAAAATGACATATACTTCTCACGGTATCATGGTCGTACGCGTCGAAAGAAACAGAAACAGGAAACGAAGTGTCATTTTGTCCGCCGTCTTGTGCTGACAGGGTTGTTTTTTATATAACAGCGGCATCTTCGTTGATTTCGAAGATGTCTTTTTTTATTCCGAAAAAAAGGCAGGCATAAAGAAAATATTTTCATATATTGAGGTGATTGAATTATGGAAAATAAGAAAACGATCGTTGTTAAATGGCAACACGAACGCACGTGCATAGCCGTGGATGAAATACGCTATGTGGAAAGTTACAACCGCCATTTGGTTTTTTATACGGAAAACGCAACTTGTAAAACGGTCGGCAAACTGACCGATATTCTCAGTGTTTTACAGCCCTGCGGTTTTGTGCGTGTACACCAGGGCTATATCGTAAATATGCATTATATCCGTAAATTTGAATCGGATTCGGTTGTTTTGACAGACGGAACGAAAGTGATGACAAGCGTTCGTATGCGTGCACAGGCACTAAAAGAATACGACCGATTTGTCAATCAGTTTTTTACGGTCGTCTGAACGGGGTGTCGGATAGAATCCGTCATACTAACGTGAAAGGAGAATTTTTATGGTTTTATATATTTGTTTTCTGATGCTTCTTGCGGTTGTCAATCTCGGCATCGGCATCGGTTTTATAAAGGGAAAATGCGAAGTTGTCCGACAAAGTCTCAATGCGAGAGAGGAAAGTATGAAAGGGATGGGATACGCACTGATCGCACTTGCGGTTTTGCTGTTGATCTGTGCTGTTGTTCCGTTTGTGCTTAAAGATCACGCCACGATCGCTTTGGCGGTTATCTGCATTCTGATCTCGCTTTTGCTGAACGGTTTGCTTGCCATCGTCAATGCGAGCCGACAATAAAACATAATACAATAATAAACAATCCACGGCACAGGCTTAACGTCTGTTTTCCGTGGATTGTTTTTAATTTGTATATGCGGAAGTGATTCCGTAATATTCTTCAAGGCACAAACCGCTGTTCGCGATCTTTTCGGCGATCGCAGTGCCTACGTAACGGATGTGCCACGCTTCAGCATTAAAGCCTGTGTATTGACTTTTACCTTCCGGATAGCGAAGAATAAAACCGTATTTCGTGCAGTTTTCATGCACGTATTTTGCTTGTGATGAGCCTGTAAAATAACCGCTTTCATTGGTAAGATCGATCGCAAGTCCCGTCTGGTGTTCGGAATGCCCCGGGAGTGCGGCATAGTTGTCAACTTCATCCGCCCCGTAATCAACAATGCATTCGTCGTAGATTACCTGCTGATAGTCGTAACTGCGATACCCGTAACTGATATAAAAATATTCACCGTCGCGGGTGGCATCGGCTTTCATGGCAAGATAGGCATCGTAGCATTCGTCGGTAAGTTCTCCCGGATCATACGATTGCGGTAAGGCGTAGGTCTTGTTTGCAACGATGATGCCGTCAATATAATAAATGCCGTCTTTCCTGTAGATCTTATAATATTTTTCCGTAAGTCCGACAAATTCGGCATCGGGCATTCCGTTTGCACAACTGTCGTCGCTTCTGCCGAACCCGACGGACAAACGCAGGATCTCTCGTGCATCCTCCACACCGATCTGACCGTCATAATTGAGGTCGCAGTTTTGCGTTATCGTGTCGTCGGCAGATTCCAGAGAAACCGCGATCCGTAAAGCCTGTCGTGCATCTGCAACCGTCACTTCGCCGTTGTTGTCCGTGTCGGCACACAATGCGGATGCATTTAATGACAGTGCGATAAATGTGATTGAAAATGCGAAAACAATTAAGATTTTTCTGAAACCGGTCATTGTATGATTCCCCTTTGAAAAATGCCCCAATTGCTGCGTTTGACAATCGGGGCTTATATTGTTTATTTACTCTGCAAAAATAATCTTTCTGCGTTTTGTGTTGTGATCTCCAATACTTCCTCCACCGTGCATTGCCAAATTTGTGCTATGACGGCGGCAGACAGGGGGATCATGGAGGAGTCACAGCGTTTGCCTCTGTGCGGTACGGGTGCCATGTACGGGCAATCCGTTTCCATCAGCAAAAGTTCTTTCGGCACAACCGCGGCGGCTTCAAGCGGTTTTTTTGCTCCTTTGAACGTCAATGCACCGCCGAAACCTACGTACATTCCGAGTTTTACGACCTCTTTTGCCATTTCCGCACTGCCCGAAAAACAATGTACAACGCCTGTCGGACGGTACTTTTTGAGCAGGTTCATCGTATCTTCATGTGCTTCGCGGTCATGGACGATCACGGGAAGATCGGCTTCCTTTGCGATCTGCAACTGCCGTTCGAATACCTGTTTTTGCACGTCACGCGGTGAAAAATCGTAATGGTAATCCAATCCGATCTCGCCCACCGCAACACATTTCGGATGTGAGAGCAGAGAGGGAAGTGTGTCAAATCCGGCGGCTTCCTGTTCTGCTTCGTGCGGATGCACACCGCAGGCGGCGTACAGGTAATCCCATTGTTCAGCCATTTGCAGACACACTTCACTTGATGCAAGCGTTGTTCCGCAATTGAGCACCGTTTTTACCCCCTGTGCGGGAAGGGATCTCAAAACGGCCTCTCTGTCCTCATCGAAACGGCGGTCGTTGTAGTGTGCGTGTGAATCGAAAATGCTATACATCAGCGTACCTTTGCACCTTCGGGCATTGAGTCCACGAAAATAACACGCACGTCATCTTCTCCGCAATCGGCGGCAAGGATCATGCCCTGGCTTTCAATGCCGCAGAGGGTGGCGGGTTTGAGATTGGAAACGAGAATGATGCTCTTACCGACAAGATCTTCGGGTTTGTACCATTTTGCAATGCCCGAAGCGACCGTACGGTTTGCACAACCGTCATTGACGGTGAGTTTCAAGAGTTTTTTTGCTTTTTTAACGGGTTCGCAGTCCACGATCTTTGCAACGCGCAGATCAACCTTTGCAAAATCTTCAATGCCGATCTTTGCTACGCCTTCAATTTCGGCTTTGCGTGCGGCTGCTTCCTGTTTCTTTTTGAATTCTGCTTCCAGTTCGGCAAGCAGTTTTTCCGCATCGATTCTTTGGAACAGAGGAGTGGCTTCACCGACTGTCGTGCCGAGTTTGTAACCGCCGAACGTGAACAGGCTTTCATAATCGGTCACGTCGGTGTTGATCTGTTTGAAGATTGCCGCCGCCGTGTCGGGCATGACGTGGGAGAGTGCGAGAGCGACGATGCGGATGCCTTCCAGCAGATTGTAAAGCACGGTGGAAAGACGGTCTTTGTTTGCTTCGTCTTTTGCAAGAGCCCACGGTGCGGTTTCGTCGATGTATTTGTTGCAGCGTTTTGCGGCGTTCATGACAAGTTCAACGGAGTCGGCCATTTTGAATTCATCGAGCAGTTTAATGGATGCGGGAACGCAATCGAGAACGGTCTGCTTGAATTCCTTGTCCAATTCTTCCTCTGCGGTGTTGCAGGGAAGTGTGCCGCCGAAATATTTGTTGACCATTGCAACGGTACGGTTGACGAGGTTGCCGAGTGTGTTTGCAAGGTCGGTGTTGTAGCGTTCGATGATGTTTTCGTAAGAAATGGTACCGTCGTGTGCAAACGGCATTTCGCTGAGAACGTAGTAACGGACGGCATCTGCACCGAACGTTTCCACAAGGTCTTTTGCAAAAATGACGTTGCCGCGGGATTTGCTCATCTTATCCGTACCGGAAAGCAGCCACGGATGACCGAAAACCTGCTTGGGCAACGGCTCACCGAGTGCCATGAGGATAACAGGCCAGTAAATGGTGTGGAATCTTACGATATCCTTGCCGATGATGTGAATGCCGGGCCAGTATTTTTTGTAATCATCCGAACTTCCGTCGGGATCGTAACCGATGCCCGTGATGTAGTTGGAAAGAGCATCGATCCAGACGTAAACCACGTGACCGGGATCAAAGTCAACGGGGATCCCCCACGTGAACGTACTTCTGGAAACGCAAAGATCCTGCAGGCCGGGTTTGATGAAGTTGTTGAGCATTTCTTTTTTACGGCTTTCGGGATAAATGAAATCGGGGTTTGCTTCGATATAATCTTCAAGTTGTTTCTGATATTTGCTCAGACGCAGGAAATATGCTTCTTCTTTTTCGAGTCTTACCTCTCTGCCGCAATCGGGACATTTGCCGTCCACAAGTTGGCTGTCGGTGAAAAAGCTTTCGCATTCGACGCAGTATTTGCCTTCGTAGGAACTCTTATAGATATCGCCCTGTTCGTACAGTTTTTTAAAGATCTTCTGGATCACACGTTCGTGCATTTCGTCCGTGGTACGCAGAAAACGATCATAACTGATGTTGAGCAGACGGTAATCGTTCTGAATGTCGGCAACAACGCGGTCAACGTGTTCTTTGGGGGTAATGCCCTGTTCTTTGGCTTTGTTTTCAATCTTCTGACCGTGTTCGTCCGTGCCTGTCTGGAAGCATACATCATAACCCTGCATTCGTTTGAAACGTGCGACGGCATCGGTGAAAACAAGTTCGTAAGAATTACCGATGTGCGGTTTGGATGAAGTGTAGGGAATTGCCGTGGTAATGTAATAGGGTGTCTTTGCCATGATGTACCTCCTTGCGAAAAAACTCGCAAATGTTTTTATCCGATCTGTTTCGGATTTATTTATTATATATTTTTTTAATTGCTATTTCAAGATATAAAACAAAAAAAGTATATTTACAATTTGTTCATTATTTATAAACAGTTCGGAAACAAATTTATTTGACCGTAAAGTTAAAATGAATGTATATTTGTTTGAAAGGATGTCTGAAATGAAAAAACTGTTTTGTATCCTTTTGTCCGTTGTTATGTGCCTTTGCATTCCCGTTTTTGCAAATGCGGATGAAACCTGCGATTGCGGCAATGCACCCGTGGTGATGGTACGCGGTTTCGGTTCTGCACTGTATGCGGTGCAGGAGGACGGCACGCAGACGGATCTCGTTTCGCTTTCTACGGAAGAAATTTTTGCAATGGTTCCCGATATTATGGCGGCGTTGGGCAAACTGACGGTCGGAGACGACGTCGGATTTGCAAAAGACGTAAAAGGCATCGTGGATGCGATTGCAGATAATCTGTATTGCAATCCCGACGGTACTTCCAAAAACAATATTGCCGTGATTGCAAATACGGAAGTGACTGCCGACGTACATTTGCAGACGGAATACCGTTTTGATCTCGATCAGGGCGGTGCAAACGGTCTTTACGTTTTTGAACACGACTGGCGTCTGGATCCTACCGCCACTGCCGACCGTCTGAATGAATACATTGAAGAAATCAAAGCGGTCACAAAACATGAAAAGGTCGTCCTTGTTGCACACAGTCAGGGCAATATCGTTGCAACTTCTTATCTTGCCGAATACGGTTATGACAGCATTGAAAAGGTGCTGTTCACGAGCCCTGCCTATCAGGGTCTGCGTCTGGTCGGTCAGTTGTTTACCCGCGACGTGAATATTGAGGGCAAAGCCTCCGCCGTTATGCAGTTTCTTGATACCTTTATGCGATTGAACATGGATCAGCAAACGATCGTCAATCTCATCGGCACGTTGGATGAAGCAGGTATTCTTGATGCGGTCGTCGGTGCGTTGGATCTGTTCCTTGATTCCACTCTGGATGCATTGTACGATTACGTGCTTATTGATATGTTTGCCACCATGCCCGGCATCTGGGGATTTGTGCCCGATGAATACTATGAAGAAGCCAAAACCGTGATGCTGCAAAAGGACGAATACAAGCAGATCATTCCCGTGATCGATGCCTATCACTACGGTGTGCAGACACAGGTGCCCGCCATTCTTGCAGATCTTGAAGCAGAAGGCATTCCGTTCTGTATCGTAGCAGGTTACGGCATTGCTCCCATTCCCGTTTACGAAGATGCCGTGTATCAGAGTGATATGCTCATTGATACCGATTATATGAGCCTGGGTGCCACCTGTGCAAAGACGGGCGAGTTGCTGTCTTACGACGGGGACACGCTTCCCATGTATTTCTCACCCGATCTCATGGTGGATGCATCCACCTGCCTGTATCCCGACCGCACGTGGTTCCTCAAATATCAGGGACACCTTGATATGTGTGCGGCGTACGATGATTTCCTCACGTGGATGATCCTCTCCGATACACAGCAGACCGTGTTCTCAGACGAATCCCGTCCGCAGTTCCTGCTGTGCAACCAGCATGATGCTTTTGAAGCCGTCACCGAACCCGAAGCAAAAGACGAACGCAGTTATTTTGTCCGTCTGTTTATGATGATCGTGGACTTTTTCAAAAATGCTGTTGCAGAACTTTTCGGCGGTTTTGAACTGCAGATCCCCGAAGTTTCCTGCTGACTCTCAAAGCGGTACCCGTGCGGTGCCGCTTTATTCTGCCCTGCAACTCAACCAACGGTTGAGTTTTAACAAACAACGGGCTGTGGAAATCGGAATTGATCGGTGTTAAGATTGCATTGCAAACTTGAAAGACACAAAAGAGGAGTTATGAAAATGGACAGTATCGGAAAGCAGATCCGCACGTTGCGTAAAAATAAGGGGATCACGCAGGAGCAACTTGCGGAACTTCTGCATCTTTCACCGCAGGCGGTCAGCAAATGGGAAACGGGCATTGCCTTGCCCGATATTTCTCTCGTGCCGGTGTTGGCAGGCATTTTCGCAGTTTCAACGGATATGCTGTTTGGTTTTGACTGTCGGGAAATTGAAAAAGACGTGGAAAATATTTGTCAGCGTGCTTTTGAATACCGCGAAAGCGATCATTTGAAAAGCCGTGCAATTCTTGAAGCAGGTCTGCAGAAATATCCCGGCAACGAAGTGCTTTTGAATAATCTTTTGTATGCGGTGACCGATCCCGATGAAAAGATCCGTATTGCTCTGCCGTTGGCACAAAGCAATGACAATGAAATAAAATTTGATGCACTGCGGTTTTTGGCATACGCCTACGCTGAAAAAGGAGACAGTGAACAGGCGGTCGCCTGTATGGAACAAGTTCCCGAACTTTATTTCACGAAACTGTCCGAAATGGCTTTTGTTGCAAAGGGAAAAGCCAAATACGAAGCCGCCGAAAAACAGAAATGGATCTCGTTTGAAACGCTGTTACAGATGATGTATAAACTTGCGGAATGCTATGAAGAACGATCGGATATCGAAAGGGCAAAAGATGAAATACGGCGGTGTCTGTTGATGCTTGATGCCATTCAGGGACAAAACAAAGCGGAAAATTTTGATACCTACAAGGTATTTTTTGAAAAACAATTGCAACGGTTGTCTAAAGAATAATAGAAAAACGGAGAGATGTTTGTCTGCATCTCTCCGTTTGTTGATGAATGGTTTTATTTGGTTCCGAAAATACGGTCGCCTGCATCGCCGAGGCCGGGCACGATGTAACCCTTTTCGTTGAGTTTTTCATCCTTGCTTGCACAGAAGATCGGAACGTCCGGGTGTGCTTCGCTGAGGGCTTTAATGCCTTCGGGAGCCGCGATCAGACACATGAACTTGATGTCCTTACCGCCGTGCTGTTTGATGAAATTGAGAGCCGCAATGGCGGAGCCGCCCGTGGCAAGCATCGGATCTAAAACGATGATCTGTCTTTTTTCGATGTTGGGAGGCAGTTTACAGTAATATTCATGCGGTTCAAGAGTTACTTCATCGCGGTACAGGCCGATGTGTCCGACGCGTGCGGCAGGCACGATGCTGATGACACCGTCCACCATTCCCAAGCCTGCACGCAGGATCGGAACAATTGCAAGTTTGGGGCCTGCTACCATCTTTGTGACGGTTTCGGTGATGGGGGTTTTTACCGTAACGTCTTTCAGCGGAAGATCACGCAATGCTTCATAACACATGAGCATGGTGATTTCTTTTACCAGTTCGCGGAATTCTTTGTTTCCTGTTTCTTCACTGCGAAGAACGGAAATCTTATGCTGGATCAGCGGATGATCGAAAATAGTGATGTTTGCCATTTTTTAACCTTCCTTTTTATGCTTCATCGTCAGCCTTTGCTTTGGATACGATTGCGTTTACAATGATGCCGAGGATGAGAGCGACTGCGATGTTTGTGATCTTGATGATGGGGGCGTTGAACGGATCGTCGCCGCCGAAATTAAGGGTCAGACCGCCGATACCGGGAATGAGGATGGCGGCAACAACAAACAGATTTTTGTTCTGGTTGAGGTCAACCTTCTGAATCATTTTCAGACCGGAAACTGCAATAAAGCCGTACAGTGCAATGCTGATACCGCCGACAACGCAGGACGGAATGGTGCTGACGAACAGTTCGAACGGGGTGATAAAAGCCACGATAATGGCCATGATAGCGGCACCGACGATGCTGTAAACGGATGCATTCTTTGTGATTGCAACACAGCCGACGGATTCGCCGTAGGTCGTGTTCGGACAGCAACCGAACAGGGTACCGACCATGGAGCCGATGCCGTCACCGAGCAGAGTGCGGGTGAGACCGGGATCTTCCAGAAGGTCGACCTGGTTGTCGCCGTCGGAAAGAATGAAACTGAGGTTTTTATGGTCTGCAATGTGTTCGGCAAGAACAACGAAAGCAACGGGCATAAACAGAAGGGCAATGGATGCAACGTTTGCCCAGTCAAAAGCCTTCATTTCACCGATCGCCTTGAACAGAACGATGTTGTCAGGTACGGATATGATGTTTTTGAAGGAAAAATCTGCAAAAGCACTGAAGTCAACGATCTGAAGATAGGGAATGTTTGCGGCATTGCCGATTAAAGTGAAAATAACAGAGGCTACGTAACCTGCACCGATACCGATGATGAACGGGATCATTTTAAGAGTCTTCTTACCGTAGCAGGAAGCAATAACCGTAGCAACGAAGGTGATAAGTGCACAGAGAATGTGAATGAGGTTGTAGTTTGCGGTGGAAACAGCGGTGTTCTGCACGTTGTTGATGGCAGAGCCTGCAAGAGAAAGACCGATCAGAGCAACCGTCGGCCCGATGATGACGGGCGGCAGAAGTTTGGAGATCCATTTTGTGCCGCTGATTTTTACAACGATTGCAATAATGACATAAACAAGACCTGCAAGCACGGCACCGAGCAGAATACCCATGTAACCGTTTGCGGTTGCGGCGTACAGTGCACCGAGGAAAGCAAAGGATGAACCGAGGAAAACAGGGCTCTTCCCCTTTGTGAAAAGCAGGTAAACGAAAGTGCCGAGACCTGCACCGAGCAAGGCCGAGGAAGTGGAAAGGACAACGCCGTTTGCTTCACCGCCGTTTGCATTGACGAGCATGGGGACGAGGATGGTTGCCGCAACGATGGAAAGAAGTTGCTGCAAGGAAAACAGAACCAGTTTTCCGAAAGGGGGCTTGTCTTTGATGCCGTAAATGAGTTTCATAGTTCTTCTCCTTTTTGTTCTTTTCTATATATAAACACATTTGCGTTTCACCGCTGTGTTTATATCGCAAAAAAAAACTGACGGTCAATCGTCAGCGGGTTTTGAAAAATGAGAAAAAGATACCGTATGAAAACAAGAAGCATTGATTTTTGTCATCATCGTGGTCATTTATTCTCACCTCTACAAAATTATACTGTTTCTCGGCATCGTTGTCAAGGTTTTGCAAATAACTTGCAGAAATTTGGCAAAATGCACGAAAATGAATGCATTCTTTTAATAATCGTTACCTGTAAAAAGACTCTTTACTTTTCTTCTTTTATGTGGTAAAATTTTAATGTTTGAAAGAATGAAAGCGAGGAATTATCATGGCAAGCAAAATCAGAGACGAAAACAGTGATTTTCTTTTTAAGGCAATTCTCGAATTGCAGGATCTTGATGAGTGTTATGCTTTCTTTGAGGATCTTTGTACGGTCCCCGAAGTCAAGGCAATGGCACAACGTATTGCTGTAGCAAAAATGCTTTCCGATAAAAAGGTATATAACGACATCGTTCGTCTGACGGGAGCATCCACGGCAACCATCAGCCGTGTCAATCGCAGTCTGTCTTACGGCTGCGGCGGCTATGAAGTCGTGTTCAAACGCCTCGAGGAGGACAAATAAATGTCCGGATACGACCGTTTTGCGGCTGTATACGATCAACTGACAGGGAATGTCGGCTACGCACAGCGGGCCGACTATCTCTTTATGTTGCTCAAAAATGCAGGTGCAGACAGCGGCACTTTGCTTGATCTTGCCTGCGGAACGGGTTCTTTGAGCACCTTGTTCTGCGAAAAAGGGTATGACGTGATCGGTGTGGATGCATCTTTTGAAATGCTCAGCGTTGCAAGGGAAAAATGTGCACCCTACGGTGAAAAGATCCTCCTGTTGTGTCAGGATATGACCGAACTGGATCTTTTCGGTACGATCGACTGTGCGATCTGTTCTCTGGACAGTATCAATCATCTGACGGATGAAAAAGATGTGCAGGAAACATTCCGTCTCGTTTCGCTGTTTATGAATCAGGGCGGCGTGTTTGTTTTTGACGTCAATACACCCTATAAGCACGAATGCGTGCTTGCGGACAATACCTTTGTATATGAGGAAGACGGCGTGTTCTGCGTATGGCAGAATACGTTTTATGAGGAAGATTGTTCGGTGGAGATTTTTCTTGATATTTTTACCGAACGGGAAGACGGATCGTATCTTCGCCGCGATGAATCATTCTGTGAACGTGCGTATGAAGATACTCAATTGACAAAAATGCTTGAAAACGTCGGTTTTTCGGTGGAAGCACGCTATGCGGAAATGACCACGGATGCACCCGTGCAGGATACCCAACGCGTGTATTACGTCTGCTGTAAAAAATCCCCGACAGGTACAACCGGGAGGATCTATGAATAAATTGGTTCGTTGTTTGTCTGATGACGGTACGGTTCTGGTTATGGCGGCCGATACCACGGAATTGGTGGAGACCGCACGCCGTTATCATGAAACTTCAAAAGTCTGCTCTGCCGCACTCGGCAGAATGCTCACCGCGGCATCCCTGATGGGCACATTGCTCAAGAGTGATGACTATTCTCTGACGCTTCGCATCAACGGCGGCGGCCCTGCGGGTTCCGTGATTGCCGTCGGTGATCCGCGCGGTAACGTACGCGGTTACGTGATGAATCCGCATATTGATCTGCCGCTGAATGAAAAAGGCAAACTTGACGTCGGCGGTGCGGTCGGAAAAGACGGTCATCTGACGGTCATTAAGGACATCGGAATGCGGGATCCCTATATCGGACAGATTCCCATTGTATCGGGTGAGATCGCAGAGGATATCACGTCCTACTATGCAATCAGCGAACAGGTTCCGACCGTATGTGCGTTGGGTGTTCTGGTCAATCCCGATCAGAGCATTGCCGTTGCGGGCGGCTTTATGATACAGTTGTTGCCCACCGCAGACGATACGATCATCGATAAGGTCGAAGCAGGTCTTAAAGATCTGCCGTCGGTAACGTCCATGCTTGCACAGGGCATGACACCGCTTGAGATCTGCAAAAAAGCGGTACCCAACTTTGAGATCGGTGTGCTGGATGAAGAAACACCCGATTACGTATGCAATTGCAGCCGCGAACGCGTGGAAGCCGCATTGCTGAGCACCGGCAAGCAGAGTTTGCTTGAAATGGCAGAGGATAAAGGTACGCAGGTGCGTTGCCATTTCTGCCCGAAAGTGTTTACGTTTACCCCCGAAGAACTGAAAAAACTTGCAAAGGATGCAAGTGAAACCGACGGGGAAGACGAAGGCTGATTTGTTTGTTAAAAAAAGCCGTGTACGCATTTTTGCTGTACACGGCTTTCTCTTTACTTATGTTTTATATCGTTTCAGGTTGTTCGGCTGTTTCTTCAATGTCGACGGTTGCTTTTTCAGCCTTTTTCTTACGGCATTTTCTTTGAATTGCATTGATAATGATTGCGATCAGGGCTATATCCAGCAAAAATACGGCGAACAGGATGATTCGGATGATCGTTGCGAGTTTTGCGGCTTCTTCGTCTTCTTCAATGCTTTTTTCAATTTCGACGATCTCTCCGAAATTGTCGGCGGTCAGCGGAACAAGCGTATCTCCTTCACGGATAAGATACTGCGGCAGATCTTCGTAGGTATGTACCGTGATCTGTTCGTCGGAATACGTGACCAGATCCACGAGTTTTCCGAGCAGTTTGGAATCAAATACGTGCATCATGCCTCTGCCGAACCAGGTAATATCTGCAAAAGCACAGGTGGAAGCATCGATCTGACCGTCAGGGGAGAGGTGGCTTTTGCCGCACAGGCATTCAACAGCCTGCACGTAATCGTTGCCGAGCGTTTTGTCCGAATCCGAAAGGGTCGCACCGAAACTTGCATCCGCAAGTGCGATGGTACCGTCCGCAGGGCGGTCATTGTCGGACGTCATGGGGAGAAGATCGTAACCGTACTGACCGAAGATCGCCGCATGAGCACCGCTGTCGATCAGTTTCTGAATCATGTTGACGTTGTTCGGCTGTACTTCGTTGTGGTAATAATCACCGGCCTGAATGATGGCGGCAAATTTTTCCTGTTTTTCGGGCGTTCCGTACATCTTTTCTTTCACTTCTTCGTAACGCTCGCCGTTCATGAGTGCGTGGAAACCGGGAATGGTTGCCAACGTATCTTCAATTGCGTCATACAGACCGTTTTCGGAAAGGCCGATCATCAGTTCACCCACGTAATCAAGCACGGGATCCGGAATGCCCAGGGAATACAGTGCACGGAGGATCGGAATTTTCGTTCCTGCCATGCCTTCGGCATAGCGAACGATGGCTTCCGCATCAAGGCTGATGTTCGCTGAGAACGGATCCTGACAGGTCGCAACGCCGTTCATGGTACCTGCAATGAAAACGGCGGACTGAATATGACCGGCATAATCTTCGTTCGTGTAAAAGTATTTATAAAGATAGGTTACGAGGATACTGCAGCCCATGCTCGTTGCGGCAAACGCAACTTTGTCGGAACCGGTCAGTTCCATGACCTGTTCAACGTATGCGTGCAATCTGTCGGCAAGTGTCACGATATCCCAACGCCAGTCAAACAAAAAGGTATATGTGGCGAAATATCCGTTGTCGTCCAGCAATTCGTTTGTGCTTTCTTCCTTTTTACCCGTATCGGGATCGGGAACACCGTTCGGATCGCATGAGAAAGGTCCGAAAATACCTTCTGCGGCTTTTTCGAGAAGGGTATTGACCTGCACGTAATCTTTTGCAAGAATGGCTTTGATGATATCGAAACCGTATTCTTTGATGACAGGTGTAATGAGTTCCATGGTCGGTTCCCAGATCTGCACGTCGTCGTCTTCCGTTTCGGTCAGCAGACCGTTGTGATACTGACCGCCCAGACCGGTAACGAGAATCAGCGGGACGTCTTTTTCGAGTTCATCGAACGCAAGGTCGCTTTCGGTCTTCACTTCCGCTTCATCTGCAAATGCAAAAATACCGAAACAGGAGAATGCAAACAGAATGCTCAATAATACCGAGATCAGTTTTGTTCCTTTTTTCATTTTCGCTTTTCCTCCGTTTTTTGATTTTTCGGTTGTGAACAGGACAACAGATATTTCAGAACCGTTCAGGTTCATTTTTTGAATATTTCTGACAGAATTCTGTGTGCGGCTTCATCTTTTGAGAGGATGGGAAGTTCCGTTTCTCCGTTTGGGGTTATCAGCGTTATGACGTTTGTGTCCGTGCCGAAGCCTGCACCTTGCGTGCGGAGTGAATTTGCACAGATCATATCGCAGTTTTTCTTGTTGAGTTTCTTTCTTGAATTTTCAAGCACATTGTCGGTTTCCATAGAAAAACCGCAGATAAACTGACCGTTTCTTTTATGTTCACCGAGATAGGCAAGAATGTCTTTTGTTCGTTTGAGGGCGATTGACATATCGCCGTCCGATTTTTTGATCTTGCCGTCCGCAACGGTAACGGGGGTGTAATCGGCAACCGCCGCCGCCTTGATGATGCAATCGTATGCATGCATATTTTCCGTTACCGCATTGAACATATCTTCGGCAGTTGTAACTTTTACCGTTTTGACGAACATCGGTAAGGGGACATCCGTATGTGCCGCCACCAGCGTTACTTCGGCACCTCTGTAAGCCGCCGCTTTTGCCAGTGCAATGCCCATTTTACCGCTTGAATGGTTGGTGATGAAACGGACGGGATCCATGCTTTCTCTGGTTGCACCTGCCGTAATGAGAATTTTTTTACCGGTAAGATCCTTTTCATAAGCGATCTCTTTGAGTATATATTCAAGCAGCACCGCTTCATCGGGCATTCTGCCGTCACCGGAATCGCCGTTTGCCAGCATACCGTGATCGGGTTGTATGATCTCATAACCGAAACGCATAAGTTTTTCGATGTTGTCCTGCACGATCGGGTTGTGAAACATATTGTGATTCATGGCAGGGGACACGATCTTTTTACAGGGACAAGCCATAACGGTTGTAGTGAGCATATCATCCGCAATGCCGTTTGCGATTTTGCCGATCACGTTTGCGGAGGCAGGAGCAATCAGAACAACGTCTGCTTTTTTTGCAAGGGCCACGTGTTCTACGCTGAATTCAAAATTTCTGTCAAACGTGTCGATCAGGCACTTTTGCCCCGTCAAAGATTCAAACGTAATCGGATTTATGAAGTTTGTTGCGTTTTGCGTCATGAGTACCTGCACATTGCAGTGCAGTTTTTTGAGCATTCTTGCAAGATTTGCGATTTTGTATGCGGCAATGCTGCCTGTAACGGCAAGAACAACGGTTTTTCCTGTAAGCATAATCTCATTCTTTCTGTAAAAAAAATATTGGATTTGTTATAAGTATAACACATATTTCGGAAAAAAGATATATACACGGCAAAAAAAATATGATATACTGCAATTGTATTGTATCTCTTTTGAGAATAATAACACATTGAGGAGGTCTTTTTATGACTAAATCCAAAGAAAAATCGGTCAGACTTGCATTATTGGCATTGTTTACGGCAATCATGATAATCATGTCGACAACCCCGCTCGGCTATCTGAACATCGGCCCGCTTGCGATCACGCTGAACGTGATTCCTCTCGGTATAGCCGCCATTGCGTTGGGCCCTACGGGCGGATTGATTATCGGTGCCGTTTTCGGGATCACGAGCTTTTTGCAGTGTATCGGTATAGGCGGCGTAAGTGCCATGGGGGCAATTCTGTTTGAGATCAATCCCGTTCTCGCTTTTTTGCAACGCTTTGTGCCCAGAGTGCTTGACGGTCTCATTGTCGGACTGTTACATAAGGTGTTTGTAAAGAGATTCGGCACTAAAATTTCCTGTTTTATCACGGGTTTTCTTGCCGCATTTCTGAATACGGCACTGTTTATGGGTTCACTGGTTCTTCTGTTCGGAAAAACCGAATACCTGCAGGGATTGATAGACGGAAAGAATATATTGGTTTTCATTTGCACTTTCGTCGGTATCAATGCAGTTGTTGAAATGCTTGCAAGTACGGTTATTACGGGTACCACCGGATTCGCTCTTTACAAAGCAAAGGTTATTAAATGAGGAGATAAGTATGATTCTTGCAATAGATATCGGAAATACAAATATTGTTGTCGGCTGTTTTGACGACGAACAGATCATTTTTCGTGAAAGACTTTCCACAAACCACACCGCGACCGTTCTTGAATACGTGGTCATGATAAAAACCGCGTTTGAAATGAATGCGATCGAAAAAGAAAGCATAACGGGTGCCATTATTTCTTCGGTCGTTCCTGCGGTTACAAGCACCGTTCACACGGCAGTTGAAAAATATGTCGGTATCACACCGCTTATCATCGGACCGGGCATCAAAACGGGATTGAGTATCGTCATTGACAATCCCGGTCAACTCGGTTCCGATCTTGTCGTTGATGCGGTAGCAGGTATCAGTGAGTATAAGACACCGCTGATCATTATTGATATGGGAACCGCCACAACGGTGTCGGTGATCGACCAAAAGAATCAGTATCTCGGCGGTATGATTATTCCCGGTCTTGCCGTCTCACACGATGCACTGATAAGCAGAACGTCTCAGCTTTCCAAAATTGCTTTTGAAAAACCCAAAAAACTGATCGGAAGCAATACCGTGGATTGCATCAAAAGCGGATTGCTTTACGGCAATGCGGGTATGATCGACGGTTTTATCGAAAGAATAAACGATGAACTCGGTGAAAAATGTACCGTGGTTGCAACCGGCGGGCTTTCTCCGGTGATCGTGCCCCTTTGCAAACATGAGATCATCATTGATGAAGACTTGTTGTTAAAAGGTCTTATGAAGATCTACGAAAGAAATATCTGATATTTCCGTTGTATGTATTGATATATATTATAATAAACGTTTGCCGTATACGTTCTTTTCAAACTGATTCGCCATGCGTGCACCGGCACCGCCGTCGATCAGGGAATTGCGTAATAAAACAGCAGTTACGCCCGACGAAGGATCTACCCAGAAATGCGTGCCGAAAGCACCGCTCCAACCAAAAGAACCGACAGGCAGATGCTTGTAACTCTTTTCTGTAATCACCCGTACCCCCAAGCCCCAACGCTGATTACCCGGCATGATGTCGGAAGAAATCTGTTCGCTTGCCATCCGTTCCACGGAAGAAGCGGACAGTATTTTTACACCGCGGTACGTACCTTTATGCAGAAGCATCTGTGCAAAAATTTCATAATCGTGTAAGGACGATGCGAGTCCCGCACCGCCGCAACAGCGGCTGTTTGCAACACCCGGAAACATTTCACCGTTTTCGGGTGTTGCATCTGTATTTTTACCGTCTTTGCAATCGTGCATATATACCAATCTTTTTCTTTGTTCTGCATCGGGTGCAAACGTAGCATCGTGCATCCCCAGCGGATCAAACAGTTTTTCTTTGAGGAAATCCGCATAAGGGCGGTCTGCCGTGCATTCAACGAGGAATGCGAGAATATCAAAAGCAAACAGGGGACTGTACTCCGATCTTGTTCCGGGCTCAAACAGAAGCGGTAAGCCGGCATAATACCGCACCGCACTTTCAAGCGTAAGAGAATCATCGGCAGACATCTGCTGTAAATGAAGGATGCCGAATTCACCGCTTCCGATACCGCTTGTATGTGTCAGAAGATGACGAACGGTTACGGGCGTTGTTGCCGCTTTATCCGGTACGATCTTTTCGTTTTCCTTGCTGCCGATATATAAGTTTCTGAAAGCGGGAAGATAATACGAAAGAGGTTTATCCAAATCCAGCAAGCCGTTCTCACATTGCATGAGTACGGCCACTGCGGTGACGGGTTTACTCATGGATGCAAGGCGGAAAAGGGTGTTTTCATTCGGTTTTTGGTCTTCGTTTAATTGCACGCTGCCGTAGAATTCACGAAAAACAGGCACACCGTTCTGCCAAACGCTGACGGCGGCGTTGCCGATCCGTTTTTCATTGATCGCAGTCTGCATCAGTTTTTCAATATCAGCATTCAGATGATGTTTTTTCAAAACGAACTTCATTGGTTACGATCCCCTCTTTTTTTAGCATCGTAACACACTTCACATTATTTTGCAAGTCAGCACAAAAAACCTTCATAGCTTCTGCCGACAATATATAGGTTGACATTTTTTGTCCGATTTAGTATAATAAAAAAAACTTTGCAAATAAAAGGACAATATATAGATATGGATGTAAAGAATAAACGAAAATGGCTGTTGCTGATTCTTGACCTTATTTGTTTCTTTGGTGTATATATTTCCGTTGCTTTTATTGCAACATATTCGTCAACAAGTGTTGATATTAATAACAGCGGTTATATCATTAACCTTGTTGTATTTTTGATTCTTTTATTCGCCAGCCGTGTGATCGTCGGCGTTTATTCCAATGTGTGGAGATATGCAAACTCAAAAGCATATCTTCAAATGGTGTCCGCAGATGTTCTCGGCGGTCTTGCAGCGGTTTTTGCAACGTATGCCCTTAATATCCGCATCCCTGCTTATTTCGGTATCTGGCAGTCCGCTTCCGTGGTGGCCATGTTTGACGTTTTGACTCTGACCTCACGCTTTGTTTATCAGCAGTATTATCGTCATCTGAACGTGAATATCCCGGATCTGAATAAAATCGGCGTTGCCATTGTCGGTGCGGGACAGATCGGCTCAAGTCTGGTAGAACAATTGCAGGCAAACAGTTCAGCTCATTACAGACCGGTTTGTTTTATCGATACCAGCAACGAGAAGATCGGCGGAAAGATTCACGGATTGAAAGTTTACGCTGAAAATGAAAAAACCATTGAACTGATAAAATCTCTCCCCGTACAGGAGATCTTTATTGCGTTGCCGAATATCGACAATGACATGGCGACAAAATTACACCGTTTTTATTCCCAGACGGGATGCAAGGTTAAAATGTATGATTTCCCCGTTAAAACCGAGCCCGAAGAAACTGAAAACGGACGCAGGGTTTTGCGTGAAATCAAGATCGAAGATCTGCTGTTCCGCAACAGTCTGAAAATCAATAACAAAAAATCCAAAGATTATTACAAGGGTAAACGGATTCTTGTTACCGGTTGCGGCTCTATCGGAAGTGAGATCTGCCGTCAGCTTGCAAAACTGAAACCCGAGTTACTGATCATTTTTGATATCTATGAAAACAATGCTTACGATATTCAGCAGGAACTGATCCGCAAATACGGTGAAGATCTGTCTTTGGCGGTTGAAATCGGGTCCGTGCGTGACCGTAAGCGTCTGGAAATGGTTTTTGAAAAATACAGACCGGATATCGTGTTCCATGCGGCTGCTCACAAACACGTTCCGTTGATGGAACACAGTTGTTGTGAAGCCATCAAGAATAACTGTTTCGGTACTGCAAACACGGCTGATATGGCTGAAAAATACGGTGTTAAGAAGTTTATTTTGGTTTCCACGGATAAGGCGGTCAATCCGACCAACGTCATGGGAGCCACTAAGCGTGTGTGCGAAATGGTCGTTCAGTGTCGCACGGACAGCAAAACTTCCTTTGCCGCCGTTCGTTTCGGCAACGTGTTGGGTTCCAACGGATCCGTCATCCCGCTGTTCCGTAAGCAGATCGAAAAAGGCGGTCCGATCACCATTACCGACAAACGCATCATCCGTTACTTTATGACCATCCCCGAAGCATCCCAACTTGTTATGCAGGCAGGAGCCATGGCACAAAGCGGTGAGTTGTTCGTGCTGAATATGGGTAAGCCCGTTAAAATTCTTGATCTTGCCGAAAATATGATCCGTTTGAGCGGATTGCGTCCGTATAAGGACATTGACATTGTGGAGATCGGTCTTCGTCCGGGCGAAAAGTTATATGAAGAACTGCTCATTAAAGATGAAAATCTGTCCAAAACTGATAACGACATGATCTTCATTGAACATGATGCCCCTCTTACGCGTGAAAAAATGCGGGAAAATCTGCAAATTTTACAGCAGGCTGTCATCGATGCCGAAAACGGCGGCGGTGCGGAATTGATTCGCACTGCACTGAAAAAAGTGGTTGCAACCTATCGCGATCCCGATGAGATCAACAGCCGTGCAGAAGAATCGGATGAAATGAAAGCCCAAAGTGAATCGTAAATTACAGAAGAAGTCTGCCATTTTGTAACGGCAGGCTTTTCTGTTTTATTATAACAAATTTTTTTGAGGAGTTGAAAAAAATGAAGAATTCTGTCAAGAAAATGCTGTGTGTGCTGCTGTGTCTGCTGCTGCTTTTACCTGCGGCGGTCCCCGTGCACGCAATAACACTGCAAACGGAAATTGAGAATGTGCACGTTACCTATCTCACCGAAGATGCAGAACGTGATTACATGATAGAAAATCCGTATGCAAGCGTGGATTGGAAAACGTGGGATCAGTATAAAGCGGCGTTGCACGTGCACACGAATGCAAGCGACGGTGCACCGAGCATTGCCGAATGCGTGGAAGAACACTACCGTCTCGGTTTTGACATTTTGGCAATCAGTGACCATGCCGTGATCGGTGCACGGTGGGATGAAGTGCCGCAGACCGTACCTCTTTACCGTGCGGTAAAATTTGAAAGAACGCTGATGCAGGATCCCGTTGTTCTCACGAGTGAACGCAGACAGGAGATTCTGAACGGCACGGACAGAAACGGACGCGGTATGCTGGAAGTCACCACTGCTTGCGAAGCCAACGGTGCAACGCCGATCAACGATTGCCATATCAATACGTTCTGGTCGGATTACGGACAGGCAAAAATGGGCATTTACGGAGATTATGAAACCGTCGTTCGGGAAGTGGAAAGAGACGGCGGACTGAGTTTCTTGGATCATACGGGTGAATTCGTCGGTTGTGAGGACGATCCCGACCGTGCGGATGAGCCGTATTACATCAATAAATTTGCAAACATTTTCCTGAATTATGAATCCTGCATTGCTTTCGATATCAATTCGGGCAAAAACAACCGCACAAGGTATGATATTGACCTGTGGGATAATATTTTGCAACTGACCTTGCCGCAAGGCAGAAACGTGTCTGGGATCACGTTCTCGGACGGACATCTGATCGATGAATACGACCGTGCTTTTACCATGATGTGTATGCCCGAAAACACCGTCGAAAATTTACGCACCTGCATGGAAAACGGCACGTGGTTCTCGGTTGCACGCTATGCGAGAAAAGATTTGGGCGAGGAGTTTGTCGGCACGGGCGATCCGCCTGCCGTTTACAGCGTAACGGTGGACAACGATACAGACACCGTTTCTTTTGAAGGCGGCGAATATGATTACATAAAGTGGATCTCCAACGGAAAAGTCATTCGGGAAGGAACGGATTGCACAAGCCTTTGTCTTGATGATTTTACGGATGAAGAACTCGGAATGTACGTGCGTTTCCAGATCACGGGTGACGGCGGCATTCTCTATTCGCAGGCATTTCCCGTGCATTGTGAGGACATCGTTTGGGAATCGGTCGTAGTGCCGACGTATGATTTTTCTTTCTTCTTCCGTATTTTTGTAGATATTTTCAATATCATTTTCGGCAGAACGATCCTTGTGACAGGCATCCGTGAGATTCTGTGGGGCACGTCATGGTAAATTACTCAAAAGAAAGGTGAAAGAATATGGATATCAATAAAATTCTCAGAGAGATCATTGCACTTTACAATAACTTTTTATATCGCATTACACGGTTTATTTATACGGATATGATGTAAGGAGGTTATAAAATGGAAGACATCAACAACGGCATTACGTATGTATTCGGAGAAAACGCAGACCTCAATGCGGATGTAAACGTACAATGGGCAGGAGACTTTTTCTATTATAAAAACACGCCTTTGTGGAAAGACGTTTTTGCTTTCTTGCGAAATGCATTCTGGGATGTGCTGACACCGATCATAGCACTGTTGAATCAATAAATAAGGGCAGGGGAGCAGGGATTGTGTTCTTTGCTCCCATCCTTTTTATGAATGCGGATGCGATAACTTGCATTATATTTGTTAATTTTGCATTCTTTCGTCCTGAACTGTTTTTTTTGAAAAAAAGTAAAAATATTTCAAAAAAGGACTTGACAAATGCATTTATTTGGTGTATATTAAACGAGCCGCACAGGTAAGGGAGCATAGCTCAGCTGGGAGAGCACTTGCCTTACAAGCAAGGGGTCACAGGTTCGAGCCCTGTTGTTCCCACCATATTTGGCCCGGTAGTTCAGTTGGTTAGAACGCTAGCCTGTCACGCTAGAGGTCGACGGTTCGAGCCCGTTCCGGGTCGCCATTTTTTCCTGTGCAAATGCCTTGGTAGCTCAGTTGGTAGAGCAGCGGACTGAAAATCCGCGTGTCGTTGGTTCGATTCCGACCTAAGGCACCATGAGGGAGGAAGAAATTCCTCCCCCAAAAAATGCGGATGTAGCTCATCTGGTAGAGCGCCACCTTGCCAAGGTGGAGGTAGCGAGTTCGAGCCTCGTCATCCGCTCCATTTTAATAAACCATGCGGATGTAGCTCATCTGGTAGAGCGCCACCTTGCCAAGGTGGAGGTAGCGAGTTCGAGCCTCGTCATCCGCTCCATTTTTTATAAGGCGCCATAGCCAAGCGGTAAGGCAGAGGTCTGCAAAACCTTTATTCCCCGGTCCGATTCCGGGTGGCGCCTCCAAAAAAATAAGGACTTCTTCGGAAGTCCTTATTTTTTTATCCATTGCGAAAGCAATGGTATATCATCAACAATGGCAAATATGCCATTGTTGTATCTAATCAGTCCGTCAGGACGGTATATCATCACGCTTTAGCGTGTATTAAAAAACTTTCGCAATGATGATATACAAAACTTCGTTTTGATGATATGCAATTCCTGCGGAATTGATGATATACAATGCTACGCATTGATTTTATGTGCCTGATGGCACAATGATGTTGCCCTTCGGGCAAACGGATTAAACCCTCACCTGATTGTAAATTCGAATTATGTGTGATATAATTATATCGTAAAAATATGAATTTGGTGGTGCATTTATGATTGAACTTGCTTCTTACAGAGATAAAAAACAGATAATAAAATCTTATCCTTATACAAAACCTTATTTAAAAAGAAAAGGTACGCTTTATGTCGATAAGATTAATGATGAATGTAGGGGATTCGCTTTTGTTCAAAAAAGAAAAATAGTCAATGAACCAAATAAAACAGAAGATTTGATATTAGTGATTGAGGTTTTCAAAGAAGAAAATAGAAATAAAGGCATAGCAAGTGCTTTAGTACAGCACATTATAAGTGAAGCTCGACGAAATGGTAGCTATCAGATAATTGCTTACTATCAAAAGAATAATATTCCGTCACACAAACTATGGATTAAGAACAGCTTTTCAATTATAGGTGTTAAAAACTCTGTTACTCAGATTGTTAGTTGTATTGCTACATATAAAATTTAGTTTTATGTGCTTGAATTGTTTTAATTAGCTTAGTTTTTACCTTGAAAAACAATTCTAAAACTAGCAATTATAGGTTCTAAAATGAGACGTACTGCCAGAATGAATAACCTTTCAAGTTTAGGCTTGAGGGGTTATTTTTTTGCCTTTTTTGGGTCGAATTTCACCGAAAACGGTCTATTGGTGTCAATTTTGAGGTAACTTCTGTGCAAATTCAACATCAAACCTAAAAATACGCAAGAATGAGTAATTAAGGCAAAACAAACATAAAAATATGCAACTTACAAAGATAAAACTATTTCAATCAGTCAATATATGTGATATAATATATTTATTAAGTGAGGTGAAGGTAATTGGACAATTATACCAAGGGTGCCGTAGAGGAATACTTGGAGCGAAGCAGGAAATCGTTGTTAGAATTATTTAATGATCCGAGTTTTCCACAAGGTGCAGTAGTTGATATTGAAAGTCATTTGGAAGGAATCCGTCAATCTATTGAAAAAGATTTATTGACCGACAATGCGTATGCCACACTCATAATGGAGTTAGAGGCCAAAAAACGCAAAATAGATGACAGTACCTTTTATGTTTCACTAACGGATATAGCAAAGATAAAAGAACCTAAAAATCCGAGTTATGTGATTCAAGGTTGGTTACGTGATAGAAGTACACTTGGATTTTTATACTTTTGGGAACGAGAACATAACCGAGATTTTTATGAAATGGGTTATCACAAAGTAAAAAGGAATTTGTCTGATCCCTCGTTTACGCTGACTGCAAAGATATGGAAAGAACAGACCGGCGCTACCGGAATTATATCGAAACAGGGGAACGGGGGAGGAACCTTTGATAAAGATCGAAGGTGTGCCCCAAGTCAATCCGGATCTTATTTATGACGGCAAGAGTTTCTATCCCGTTTTCAGCGAGGATATCCGAAACGCAAAGAACGAGATTCTAATTGTCAGCCCTTTTATGCGCAAAAGTCGCGTCACACAAGTCCTGCGGCTGTTATCAGAGGCTATGCTGAATAATGCAAAAGTTGTGGTCGTTACCCGCCCTGCTGAGGACTTCCCAGAGAAAGACCAGAAAAGTGTAATAGAAAACACGCAAAAGTTGGAATCTTACGGGATTGAAGTCCAGTACAAGACTGGCTTCCATCAAAAATTCACAGTCATCGATGGTCAAATCGTATGGTATGGCAGTGTCAATTTCCTCAGCTTTGGCACCGCGGAGGAAAGTATCATGCGTTTTACAAGCCACGATATCGCCGGGGAATTGATGGATACGGTTTTATAATGAATTAGAACCGCAGTAGTGATGATGAAAAGCATCTCGACTTGATTGCCGAGATGCTTTTTTCAGAACAATTCAATTTTGCCAAGGAGAAAATCAATAAGATTGCAGTGGAATATACCGTTATCGTCATAATAATTATGAGGAATATCCAGACGCACAACAATCTTTTTGAAGAAGTCTTTTGTAAGCATTAATGATTTCAGTTCGGAGTCTTCCTTAATGGAAGTGTCCATTTGGAATGCAGATTGAATATAGAGTTTTTTGTCGCCATCGTTCACAACAAAATCAATTTCTTTTGGAATGTTAGATCCATTTTTGCGGTCATATACAACCCCTACATCAACAGAGTAACCACGGCGCACCAATTCATTATAAACGAGATTTTCCATAATGTGACCGGGATCATATTGTCTATAGTTTAGCCTTGCATTTCGCAGGCCAATATCTGTGTAATAATATTTGTTTGGATAATTGAAATAAGTCTTACCTTTCACATCGTAGCGCCGAGCAATTGCGATGAGAAAAGAATCGGTTGTGTGCTTAACATATCTGGAAACCAAACCGGAATCAATCTTTTCGTTTCGCATACTGGACAGTGCGTTTGCGATGTTTGTTGGATTGGTTAACGAACTGATCTGAGAGGCAAGAAAGTCTAGGATATCATTTAGTATATCTTCACGTTCAATTTTGTTTCGTTCAACAACATCTTTAATATATAGTTCTTTGTAGAGAGAGGATAGATAGTCTTTCTTGTCCTTGTCATCCTGCATACTGATTACACGCGGCATACCGCCGTACAGCATAAACTGCTCCAATGCTTTGCGCTCATCGCCACCAACGAAGGAGTAATATTCTTCAAAACAAAAAGGATAAACGTGGATTTGGGTTGCACGGCCACGAAATTCTGTGGCAATATCACTGGAAAGGGCTTTAGAATTGCTACCGGTAACATATACATCAAGATTTTTATATGCTTTCAGTTCGTTCAGCATATCGTAGATGGTTACTTCAATGTTTCCGTTTTCCTTGTCAACCACCTTTTGGGTGAATTGCACTTCATCAATGAAGAGAAAAAACTTTTCATCCTTTTTAGATTGGACAATACTCTCTATGTGTTCGCATAATGTAATAGGATTTCTGTATTTATAGTATTTACGTTGATCCAGTTCGATTTTTATAATGTTGTCATCCTTGATCCCGGTTTCAAGGAGATAGTCATAAAACAACTCAAAAAGGAGAACCGACTTGCCACAGCGACGGATACCGGTGATGACTTTAATTTCCCCGTTCCACATATTGCGCTTGATTAGATTTAGATAAAAGTCACGTTTAATCATAAAAACACCTCTTACTTACATCATATTTGTCATAACTTCTGTGCCTATTATACTATAACTATATGGAAAAAGCAATAGATAATAGATATTATATAAGAAAGTTATATCCAAATTGTCATAAGTTATGCATAAAAGGCGCTTATATTAAATTAGAAGGTTTGCGGATGAATTTTCTTCTGCGAACCTTTTTATAATATAGCTCTGTTTTTTACTTGCCAAATGAAATGCCATCAATAATATTGCAGGCGTAACAGTTAAACGAGAGAATTAAGGAGGAATTTTAAACTGCTTTTGCGATTCCGAAAGAGCCGTTTCAGTTAAAGGTTAAGGGAAGACCTTGGTTGAAAACTCATAGGAATATCCATCTGTGTTTCTACTGGAAACCGATTTTTGATCGGAGAAGCATTAGATGATATGCAAAGCAGATTTCTTGAAAGTTTTGTTGGGACATTTTAATCTCAAGGTCGTGAGGGAGTATTATGCACAGTATTTCTTTTCACGTTCTGCAGATTAAATTGTTTCAACGGGCTTTCTGTGCCGATTCAATAAGGGTAGAAAAAATCCTCCTTGCAATCAGCAAATTCAACATTCACCTATTACAAAGGGCTCCACAGTTGCGGTTTTCGTGGCAACAGTGGAGCCACACATTTTTTCTCTTTTGTCAAGTACTTTTTTGAAAAAAGTTACAAAAAAACCGAACCTCACAAAAGTGAAATTCGGTCTTTTCTAACTTAATGACATTGAGCCGTAAGACTAGGTATTTTTTTATCCATTGCGAAAGCAATGGTATATCATCGCCGTCAGGCGTATATCATCACACGATGTGTGCATATCATGAGCCGCAGGCTGTATTTACACTTTCGCAATGATGATATACAACGGTTGACACCGCTGATGATATGCAATTCCTCGCGGAATTGATGATATACAAGGCTTTGTCTTGATTGTCGTCCTTCGGACAAGGAGATTGCCTATCAACTGATTGCAATTCTATATAAAGTGTGATAGAATCGTTTCAATAAACTTGAATTCGATGAGGTTATATTATGATTACATATTCGATAATTATGTTTTTGACAGCGACACTTTTTGTTGTGATAGGTGTTGCGATCTATCGGGGTAAAACCGGTCTCATTCATGATTATCATCAAACAAATGTTACCGATAAAGCCGTATACGGAAAATCTTTCGGAAAAGCCATGTTTGTTATCTCCGCATCACTTTTGCTCAGCGGCATAATAAGCTTGATGGGGAATTCGGAAAAAAACGCATTGATTGCTGTTGCAGTATTGATTGCAGGATTGACAGTCGGATTTATCTGTATCGTACAGGTGCAGAAGAAATATAATAACGGTGTTTTTTAATGGTAAATCCCGCTTTACCGAGTATTTTCAGTGCCGGGTGTTGACCTTTTACCGACAGAATCAAAATTTTCTGTTTTTTAAGATCTTTCGGGGTTTGAACTGAGAAAATCACAAAAAATGAATATTTCTATATATTAAGAACTATTTTTCAGGAAGAGTATCTTTTGAAAAATAGTTCTTTTTTTGTTGTCAAAAATTCCCCGGCACTTACAAATAAAGGTAAAAAACTATTGACAAGTTTTAATTGTTATGATAATATCATATTTGAAATTAAACCACGGTGCAATTTGATATGCACGCCAGAAAAAGGGGGCAGTAATTTGGCAAATATAAGAAGTGAAGCAGAAAGCAGAGAATTACACAGAAAGATTCTCACTGCGGCAACGGCACTTTTTATGCGAAAAGGCTTTGAGCGTACCACAGTAATGGATATTGCAAAAATGTCAGGGGTACCAAAGACAAAGATTCTTTACGAAATGAACAGCAAAGAGGAGATCCTCGGTCACCTCGTTACAAAATTTCTCGACGGTGTAACCCAAGCTTCAAACAGTGCCGCAACAAAGCTCACCGACGATAAACTTCTCATATTTGTGGCAAACGAGGTTCTGCAGATTCATATGGCGGAAATGAGCGAGGATATGCGAAACCTCTACCTCGCAGGCTATTCGATGCCGAAAACAAGCAAAGAAGTGCTGAAAAGAAGAAGCAATATGCTTTTTGAGAACTTCGGTGATATGTTCCCTGACTTTGTGCTGAAGGATTTTTATGAGCTTGAAATAGCATCAATGGGTATTATGAGAGCATATATGTCAGTACCCTGTGATATTTACTTCACCCTTGAGGCAAAGAGTGACAGGCTTATCACAACAATGCTGAAAATTTATGATGTTGATAAAGCAGCCATAGACAAGGCAAAAGAGTTCATCAAGAAAATCGACTTTGAAGCAGTTGCAAAAAAGGCTGTTGAAGATGTTTTCAACGAGCTCGATATTAAAACGCAGAAATTAATTTTACATTAATCAACGAAACAAAGCTTGACGGTGAAACAGAAAAATCATTACAGTATGCAGAATGCGGTAAATCATATTATTGCAAAGCAACGGTAGATGAGAAAACTTATTTTTCTGAAAGTGTAACTGTTGGACATAATATTGTTTCAGTTGATGCCAAGGCTCCCACTTGCGATGCAGTTGGTCGGGAAGCATATGAATACTGTACAGCTTGTACTTATACAACTTATGTTGAAATTCCTGAAAACGGACACACACCTCTTGAAGCAGTAAAAGAAAACGAAGTTGCTCCCAAGTGTGATGTTGCAGGCTCATACGACCTTGTAGTTTACTGTGATAAATCTTTTTGCATAATAAAACTTACCGCCGGGGAGAGATCCCCGGCGGTATTTATATGACTATGATTTGTTGATCTTAATTGAACAGGAGCAGGATTCTGCTGATGATCGCAAGGAATATCGCTTTGATTTTTGTGAAGAAATCACTTTCATTGTCGAGATTCAGTTTATTGTCAAAGTCTTTGACTTCTTCGCTGTCGGCAGTGAAAGTGAAACTGTCGATGCTGATGTCTGCACCGTATGCATCCAGATCCGTGAATGTGAACGTTGCATTGCGGATGTTGCCCAGAACGTTGCGGCTGTATGTGTATGCGGCTTTGTTGCCGAACGGGAACAGGCGGTTAAGATCAAGTGTAACGGTATGCCATTCACCGTCGGCACTGATGCGAACCGAATCGGAATTTGTATCGGCAACGGCGGCTGTATACCATACTTTGTCATTTGCCTGTATTTGCAGACCGCTGAATTCTACGTCTTTTTCGGATTCAATGCGTACTTTGAAGGAAAGTGTTCCGTAGCTGCTCCAATCGGTGTCGATATCCTGAAAATAAACAGATTTTCCGTTTTCATCATAGGTAAAATTGGGGCTGACGGAGAATGTGCCGTTCTTGCCGTCCGCACAAAGCAAAATACCGTAATTGCCGCTGTATGCACTGTCGGCAGTGAACTGCATGGATGCATTTGTTACGTTCCATGTGGAATAAAATCCGCTGTATTCATTGCTGTGGCAATGCCAGAATGCATCGAACTCACAACCTGCCCAGGCATCATTCTGCCATGTGCGGTTATTAAAGTGTGTATCCGCAATAAAAGGTGATACGGCAAGCATTTTCTGACCGTCTGCACTTGCATACAGATTGGCATGGGAATTGTATTGTGTGTAAGCATAAGTTGCACCAAAGGGGAGTGTGATATTCTCGTTGTAAATACGCACCGTATCGGCACTTACGATCTCTGCTTCGGCAGGCAGATAAATACCGTCCAGACCGCAGATCGCAAAGCCGTATGCGGTGTCACCGTCCAACATCAGCCCGTCACCGACGTCGCGAAGTTTTACATAAATGCTTGCATTTTTACGCTCAACGGAAACAACGCTTGCCGTTGTGTATGTGTCATAGCGGTCATACACAAGCCCCAAAGCGGCGTATGCCATTTTTTCACCGACGGGCTTTTTGCAGATGGGGTGAATGGCGTGGGTTTCGGAAAGATACGTCAGCGGCACGTCATAAATGGATGTCAGTGCACGGGAGTCGGGTTGCTGTTGCTGAATGACTGTAAATTCGGCATTTTTCTTTTGCAAAGCACTGAAATCACCGTAGGAATAAGCGGCAAGTTGCGTAAATACAATGGGAAGAAGCCCGTCTTTGTAAGAGAAGTATTCCGTATAGGATTTCTGCAATGCATCAAAAGCACGGCCGTATTGACCGTCTTCCCAGAACAGGTCGGATTCACCCTGATACCAGAGCATACCCGACAGGCGGAAATTTTTGAGCGGTGCAATTTTATTGTTGAAATTGCAGGTCATGTCGGAACCGAAACTGACTTTATTTTCTTTCCAGTCTTTCAGAGCAATATAACGGTCGTTGTCTTTGCAGTCCTGTAATACAAGCGGATCGTTTTCGATGGTCTCTCTTGAAAGCCACGTGTAGATGGAAGTACCGCCGAGGTTAGCATTCAGAATGCCGACGGGCATATCCAGTTCTTCGATCATTTTTTCTGCAAAGAAATAACCGACCGCACTCATTGAGTAAACTGCTTCGTCCGTACCTTTGTACCAGACAGCGGTGGTTTCATAATCTTCCATCGGTAAGGCGGGACCGTTGTTTACATCCCCTTTGTATGCACCCATTGCAGGCACGGCAAGAAAACGCAACGCATCACTGCCGCGTTCGTCGTTTTTCTGCATTTCAATGCCCGTTTCGGATTGGCTCAAAGGCATCTGCATATTGGATTGACCGCCTGCCAACCACAGTTCGCCGAAAACGACATTTTTGAGTGTCTTGAAATGTTTTCCGTTGACGGACAAATGAATGCTGTATTCTTCATACCCGCCTGCGGGAGCTGTAAAACAAACCGAAAACGTGCCGTCAGCGGCTATGGTTGCGGTTGCATCACAGACGGTGTCGGAGATGCTGTCCGTTAAAACGGCGGTGACGGCAGCACCCGGAGTGCCTTTACCTGCAAGCACGACCTCATCGGCCTGTTTGAACAGCATATTATCGCCGTAGTAAGTGTAAAGTGCGGCTTCTGCTTTGTCTGCCGCGGCAATCAGACAACACGATGCAAGCACCGCAAGGGACAGAAGAATGGCTAAAAACTTTTTCATTTTTGTCAACCTCCGACATAATGATAAATTCATTTTAACAAAATAAATAAAAAAAGTAAATACCGAATTTTTATTTTTGACATATTAAACTATGCTTGCAATCTTACAATAAAAGAATTATAATTAATAAAAATGATTCAGAGGTGGTATTTGTGAAAAGCGGAATCATAAAAGTGATTTCCAAGATCATTACGGCGTTTTTGTCCTTTGCTATTGCTTTTTTGGGAGTGATCGGCGTGCAAGTCAACAGAGAATGGCCCGTCAGTGAAAAAGTCAATGAGAATGTCGGTACAAACGTGACCGTGTTGGATGAAGAAGCCGAATATCAGACAATGACCGGTTTCGGTGCTTCTGCCTGTTGGTGGGGAAAAGACGTCGGCAACTGGGACAATGCCGAAGACGTGATCGCACTTTTGTATGACAGCGAAAAGGGAATCGGGCTGAATATTTACCGTTATAATCTCGGGGCAGGTTCCGTTGGCGACGAAAATATGTACGTTGAATACAATCGCACCGAAACGTTCCTCAATGCCGACGGTACGCTTGATTTTACCGCTGACAGTGCCGCACAGAACGCTTTGGCGGTTGCAAAACAGATTGCAGGTGACGATCTTCGTGTCAGCCTGTTTGCGAACAGTCCGCCTGTCAGCCTTACCAAAAACGGAAAAGCCTACGGGGCTCCCGTTACGGACGACAGTGCTCCTCTTGAAAGCAATATTGTGCCCGAAAACTATGAAACCTATGCTGATTTTCTGTATGCCTGTGCTACATATTTTCTCGGACAAGGCTACCGTGTCGTGGATGTTTCTGCCATGAACGAACCGCAGTATGCATGGCGTGCATGGTACAATGCAGACGGCTCTTTCTCCTGCAATCAGGAGGGCTGTCATTATGAACCGCAGGAAGCGTTGGAATTGTTGAAAGTACTGGTTGAGAAATTTGACGGCAGTGCAGTTGACAAGCAGGGATGCAAAGTATCCATGTTTGAATCGGGTGAGATCCAGGGTGCGTGGACGGTACCTGCATCTTATATCGATTTGTTGCTCGGTGTGAACGAGGAAGACTATTTTTATAACCGTGATCTTCGCAGATATTTTGATACCATCACCACCCATGCTTACTGGTCATCCACCGAAACAAAACAGGCTGCGGCTGACTATCTGAATGAAAACTATCCCAATTACAATATTGCCTGTACCGAATACTGCCAGATGACAAACGACTGGAATACGGGCGTGCATGATTATTTTGAACAGAACGGTGCTACCAACGGTCTCGGCATTGAATTCGGCATTGCCATGGCAAGCGTCATTATGGATGACCTGACCGTTCTGAATGCAATTGAATGGAACTGGTGGACAGGTTGCTCCTACGGTGTTTATACCGACGGACTTGTCTACCTTGACAGGGAAGATCACACCAATCTTACCACTGCAAAACGTCTGTGGTGTCTTGGTAACTTCTCAAAATTCATCGAAGAAGGTGCCGTTCGTCTTGCCTGTTCTTCGGGTGTAGACGATCTTCGCTGTGCGGCTTTCCGCAACACGGACGGTACGACCGCGATCGTTTATCTGAACGATACCGATTCCGCACTCAATACACAGTTGCCTTCTCTTTATGAGAACGGATATTCTGTTTACGTGACGGATGAAACCCGCGATCTTGAAAAAGTGCAGAATGATTCCGCGATACTGGAAGTTCCGCCTATGTCGGTGGTAACGGTGGTGTTCAACGCTTCGCAGACTAAAAACGGCATCTGCTGAAAATGACGGGGGAGAGAGAATATGCGTAGTTTTATGTCAGCATTCGCAAGCGGTGTTTTGCGGATGACCTGTTATAAAAAAATGATAAACAACGACTTTTTGTGTGACAAATATATGCAATACTGTGCCGCAGTGAGTGCCAAACCGTACAAGATCGCACCGATCTTTCCCATAACTGCACAAAAGAAGTATTACCGTTTTGAAAACACGGATATCGTTTGTCTGCAAGCAAAAAACAGCCAACCGAAAACGCTGGTGCTGTATCTGCACGGCGGAGCGTATCTTGAACAGCCCGTACCGTTTCAGTGGGCATTTCTCAATCATCTGGTGCATGATACTGATACGCTTGTCGTGGCACCCATCTACGGAAAAACACCCCGCCACAACTATAAAGAAGCATACGCCATGCTCAATGCCCTGTACGTGAATATGCTCGAATATACCGATGCGGAAAATATTATATTTTTCGGCGATTCCTCGGGCGGCGGTCTTGCACTGGCTTTTGCAAAATCGCTTTTGCAGACCGATCTTCCGCAACCCAAACAGATCCTTTTGTTCTCTCCGTGGCTGGATATTTCCATGGAAAATGACGATATGGACTTGTATGACAAAGCCGATCCCTCACTCGGCAGAAAAGGCTTACGTCAGATTGCAGAGCGTTGGGCAGACGGCACGGATCTTCACGATCCGCTGTTGAGTCCGTTGTTCGGCTCGAATGTCGGTCTTGCAAAAACGGCATTGCTTGTAGGAGACAGGGAACTTCTCGTAGCCGATGCGAGGCTGTACCGCGAAAAAGCACTGGCAGACGGAGTGGATTTTACTTACGTTGAACAGACGGGTGTAAATCATTGCTATCCGTTTTATCCCACCGTGGAAGCGAAACAGGCAAAAAAATACGTCAATAATTTTATCAATACAGGAAGGATTTAATATATGGCTTTGCAGTATCACCGTCAATTGGACTCCATTCATGTCAATACCATGCAACCGCGTGCTTATTTCATCCCCTTTGAGGACGTGCATTGCAAGGGTGTTGCACGTGAAAACTCCGATTATTTCCACCTTTTGAACGGCGAATGGGATTTTCATTTCATCCCCGATGTGGAAAGAGTCGGCATTGAAAAAGAAGGTTTTGCGGACAAGATCGTCTGTGAGGACAAAATTACCGTTCCGAGATGTTGGCAGACGTATACCGACCGCAATTACGATGCACCGCAGTACATCAATCAGGATTATCCTTTCCCCGTGGATCCTCCGCATCTGCCCGATGCCATTCCCGGAGGTTTTTACCGCCACTCTTTTACTGTAAACAAAAAGGAAGACAAACGCTTCTGGTTGAATTTTGAAGGCGTTTCCCCCTGTTTTTATCTGTGGCTGAATGACCGATTCGTCGGCTTCGGCAGTGTCAGCCATTCCACCAATGAGTTTGACGTTACCGATTATCTCGTTGACGGCAATAATAAAATTGAAGTGCTCGTTGTCAAATACTGCGTGGGTACGTATCTGGAAGACCAGGATTTTTTCCGTCTTTCGGGTATTTTCAGAGACGTGTATCTGCTTGAAAGAGATACCGCCTGCATCCGTGATATTTTTATCCGTCCGCAGGTGTCCGAAGATATGCAAACGGCTTTGGTGTCGGTAGACGTGGATATGACGGAACAAACGAAACTTGCATGGAGTCTGCGTGATCCGGACGGTGCACCCGTCGGTCTGCACGGGGTTGAGAACGGCAGTTTCTCTTTTGAAATCAAACAGCCTGTTCTGTGGAATCCCGAACAGCCTGCACAGTACGAACTGTTTGTGACCTGCGGTACGGAATGCTTCAGATTTCCGATCGCAGTCCGCAGATTTGAGATCAAAAACAAGACCGTGTTTCTCAACGGAGTCAAAGTCAAGGCGAAGGGTGTCAACCGCCATGACAATCATCCCGAAACGGGCTATACGCTCACGGTGGATGAAATGATCAAAGATCTGTATCTGCTCAAACGTGCCAATGTCAACACCATCCGCACCTCGCATTATCCGAACGATCCCCGTTTTATGGAACTGTGCGAACGTCTCGGTTTTATGATGGTGGACGAGGCCGATCTTGAAACCCACGGTATGGGTTACAATTACGGCGATTGGTATTGGGACTATTGGGCATTCCTTTGTGATGATCCCGCATGGCGTGAGATCTGTGTCGACCGTGCACAACGCCTGTTCGAACGAGATAAAAACCGCGGATGTGTAATCCTCTGGTCACTGGGAAATGAATCGGGATGCGGAGAAAACCACCGTCACATGGCATCCTACATCCGTACCCGTGATGACCGTGCCTTGATCCACTATGAAAACGCACATCTTGAATACCAGGCAAGACTCAATAAGGATTTTACGGATATTTCCGATGTGGAAAGCCGCATGTATGCATCCATTGAATATCTGAAAAACTATCTTGCCGATCCCGAAAGTAAAAAACCGTTCTTCTATTGCGAATACGTGGATTCCATGAGCACGGGTGACGTTTACAAGCATTGGGACGGATTTGAAGACAATGATCTGTATTTCGGTGCCTGTATCTGGGAGTTTTCCGATCATGCGATCAATATCGGCACGGTTGAGGAGCCGAAATACCGTTACGGCGGTGACTGGGGCGAAGAACCCAACGATTTTGTCTGTTGCCTGGACGGACTTGTATACCCCGACCGCAGTCTGCGTCCCGGTTATTTTGATATGAAAAAGGTTTATGAGCCTTTTGCCGTGTCTTATGAAAACGGAAAAGTCCGCATTAAAAACAAACGCTTTTATACCGTCAGTGATGATTGCTATGCCGTGTGGAACGTAAAAACCGACGGAAAGACCGCAACGGAAGGCAGATTGGATGATCTTTCCATGCAACCCGGAGAAGAAAAAGAGTTTGCACTCTCGGACGGTGCTTCCTTCTGCGGCAACACAACGCTGAACATTTCATTCCGCAATAAACAGCAAACGGAATGGGCGGAAGCGGATTATGAAGTCGCATTTTTCCAGACCGTTTTATCGGAAGGTACTATTGTATCGGACGAAAGCAATTCCGGTGTTAAAGCAGAAGAAACAACGTATGAATATGTGCTGACTGCCGGTAGCGTAAGTTATAAGATCGACCGTCTGACAGGTCTTATGACTGCCGTAGAAAAGGACGGCAAACAGATGCTGACACAGCCCATGGGAATTCCCGTTTATTCGTGTTGGAGATACAATACAAGAGGCAACGATGCCGTATGGGAACGTGCCCGTTATGACCGCTTGCGTAAAAAGTGCTACGCAACGCAACTGACCGAAAATGCAGACGGCTCTGTTACCGTGTCGGCAGAACTGTCCTTGGCCGCCGCCGCCATGCCGCCGGCACTGAAAATGCAGTTGACCTATACGCTTACTGCAGACGGTGCCTGCCGTGTGGAAGCCGCCGTCAACGTTACGCATAATGCCCCTGCTTTGCCGCAATTCGGTTTTGAATGGCATTTGCCGAAGGAATATGAAAATGTGTCTTATTACGGCTACGGACCGCATGAATCCTATGCCGAACGTTGGCAGAGTGCCCGTGTTGATCTGTATGATACCACGGTGACGGATCTGTATGAGCCTTACATCGCACCGCAGGAATCCTCCGCACGCTACGGTACGAAGTATGCAACCGTGTCTGCCGAAGCAAACGATAAACTGCAATTCGTTGCAGCGGAACCGTCTTTCGGTTTCTCATTTAAGGCACTGCATTACACAACCGAGGATCTGCGTAAGACAAAACATCACGATGAACTTGTTGAACGCGATGAAACGGTTGTTTCCGCACTCTATAAGATCGATTATCCCGCAGTACCCTTTGACGATAAGCAGTTCCGCTTTGCAATTCTTATAAAAGCGTAATATTTAAGCCCGATGATCAGCGACGATCATCGGGCTTTGTTCTGTATTTTTCGGATTAAAGGATTTCCGTGAGTTTGAGGAAGTCGATTTTTTCCATGCGGGTTCTCGGAAGTGCATCGATCACCTGAATGTCACGCGGTACGGAGAAACCGTTTAAGTTTTCGGCACAGCATTTTGTGATAATTTCTTTGTATTCATCCAGTTTTGCGGGATCTGCATCTTCGGAGAGAACAATGTACAGGCGTACGATGGGTTTCTTTTCTGCATCGTAGCCCTGCACGGCACAGCTTTCTTTCAGGAAAGGCAAAGTTTCGAGCAGATCCTCAATATCGGCAGGGAATACGTTGTAACCGGAAATGATGATAAGACGTTTTTTTCTTGCCACGAACGTGATAAAATCGTCCTCATCCATTTTGCCGAGGTCGCCTGTGAGTACCCATTTCGTACCTTCTTCATCCGTGTAAAGACCTTCACCGAGTCTGCCGTCGGGCATGAGATAGCCTTTCATCAGACAATTGCCGGAAAAAGCGATCTCACCGACCGTGCCGCGGGGAACTTCTCTCTGATTGTCGTCAAAGATCTTGACCGTGTTCGTTTTCAGCGGAATGCCGACCGTGCCGGGTTTGGTTGCCCACGGCATATTGATGCAGTCGACGGCACCGCATTCGGTCAGACCGTATCCGGGCATCAATGTTGCAACGGAGCCGTTTTCAGCCATGATGGAATTGAAACGGTTGAGGAAATCGATCGGTACGTAGTCACCGCCTGCAAAAGCGTATTTGACATATTTGAGGTGTTCACCGGAGAAACCGGGATGATCGAGCAGTTTGCGGTACATATTCGGAACACCGATGATCTCATAAACGTGTTCTTTGTGCATGATGTCAATGAATTCATCTGCATCAAAACGGATCATAGGAATGGCTCTGCATCCTGCATAGATACAGCAGAACAATCCGCCGCAAAGACCGTAAGCATGGAAGAACGGAAGTGCAAGAATCTTACAGTTGAGACCTGCAGGGTCATCACAGGGAATGATGGGGGCGAGTGCGTTGCTTGTAACGGCATTGAGTACGGTGGAGGAGAGCATGATGGTTCTGCTGACACCCGTTGTACCGCCGCCGTTCATGTAAACCGCAGTCAGATCGCCGCTTCTGAAAAGTCCTTCAACGGTCTTGCCTTTGTTGCGTTTGAGAATGTCACCGTAAAACTCAAAATCAAACTTACCCTCTGCTGCTTTGACCGCATTTTCGTCGGGCGTTATCATCTCTTTCATCGCAACGGGTGCGGCGTAGATCTTCGGGGATGTGAATATGATCTTCACGTTCATGTCTTTGAGTGTATCGGCATGAAGGGGTGCGACCATGTCAAGCATCAGCACGCCTTTGGATTTTGTGTATTCCACGGAAGTGCGCATTGCATCCGAGGGGAACAGGGGATGGATGAGGTTTGCAATGCAACCGATCTTGTTGAGTGCAAACAGCACGACCACTTCTTCGATGGTGTTGGGGGTGAATACGGAAAATGCATCACCGACCTGCATTCCGAGTTCTTCTTTGAAATAATAAGCCATTGCATCCACGTCAGCAAAAAACTCCGAACGCAGATGGTCGGTCCCTTTGAACTGGAACATCGGATAGTCTTCTTTGATATGGTGAAGGCAAGCCAACAGATATTCATAACAGTTCATGTTGTCATAGTGCGGAATTATTTCCTGCATGGTAAACAGCGGTCTTTCTTGCATTTTGAAACCTCCGTAATTATAAAATGTGACACGGTGTAATAAAAAGTAATCCGCGTCAAGTTTATGCATATTATACAAATTTATACGTTTAATGTCAATTCCCACAAAGAAAATAAGCATAGAAATTGACATTATTTTATAATGTTGTCTGCTTTTAGCCGATTGTTGTATCTTGACAAGTATGTGGTCTGCTGGTAAAATAAATATGAGGTGAGTTGAGCTATGAAGAAAATAATTGCTGTTTTGTTGGTATTGTGTATGGTATTGCCGGCATTCGGTATAAGCGGCTCTGCATCGGGACGTAAGGCTGCCTTGCCGGTATCCTCCGGTATTCAGGCATTGAGAAATGAATTTGACAGTGACGTTGCTCCTAAAGCAGGCGGATATGCATTGGATTATTGCTATTATTCTCCTGTCGGCAATAACGATAATACAAAGTATCCTTTGGTTATTTTTCTGCACGGTATCGGTCATGCCGATTATGAGGGTGCTCAACTGGATGACAGTGATTTTCCGTATTGGGCATCTGCTGAATTGCAAAGCAGATTTACCGAAGGCGGAGCCTTTATTCTGTTGCCGCGTGCACCCGAACATAAACTTGTGTACTGGGGAACTTCTCTGATTGAATCCTTGCGTTCGGTGATCGATGATATGATCGCTAAACACGGTGATAATATCGACACTTCCAAAATCTTCATCGGCGGCAGTTCCGCAGGCGGAGAAATGACGTGGAATATGATTGTTTCTTTCCCCGAATACTTCGCAGGTGCATTTCCCATTGCCGCAACGGGTACCGTTACCGCATCGGACGTGAAGACCTGCGCCGATGTTGCGATCTGGATGATCGCAAGTACCAAGGATCCCGTTATCAGTTACGTCGCAACAACCCAGCCGCTGTGGAACAATGTTGTTAAATATAACAATCATCCCGAAAATTGCCGTTTGTCCTCTTTTTCCAACGTTGTGGAGCCGGCAGGCGGTTCGGCAAGCGATAATCACCACATGGCAAAAGTGGTAACTTACGATTTGCATATGCTTGACGGCAGTACGTACAAAAACGTGACGACCGAAGACGGGCTGGGAAATACGCTCACACTCAACAGTCCCAACGGTATGATCTATTGGATGAATTCCGTTACGTCTGATTATGAAGGTGATGCAGGCAGCGGTTCGGGCAATACGAACGTGAACTTTATTACGAACGCACTGTCTATGATCCGTAATTTCTTCTTGAAAATCGTAAACATTTTCCAACGTCTGTTTGGTTTATGAGTTTTTTCAACCGAAAAAAGACAGCCGTTAACCGCGAATCGGATTTTTATGATACATACCGTGATGCACGCGATGCTGTATGGAAAATGTTGGCGGAAAATGAAGTCAGCAGTCTTCCCGTCGATGTGTTTGCACTTTGCGAATCGGAACAGACAGAGTATTATTCTTATGAGAATGCACAGGTCTTGATTCAGAGTCTGCACATCGAAAAGCATTGCACGCAGGGCGGATATCTTGTGCTGTGTCCTGCAGGCAGAAAGATCATTCTGTATGATGATGCCGTTCCGCCTGATCTGCAAAGATTTCTCGTTGCTTCTGCATTGGCACACATCGTTTTACGTCATGCCGACAACCGAACGGAATTACCCGTTGCGTTTACGGATGAAGAAAATCTGACGGCGGGCGTGTTTGCAACCCGTTTGCTTGCACCTTTGAGCGTTTTATGGGGAATGGGTACTGACAGCGTACAGGAAATTGCAAAAGTTTGCAGAATTCCCCGTGTAACAGCCGAAAAACGTTATGAGCGATTGCGTGAGATTGACGAGCGAAATGACCGCTTCGGTATGGCAAGCGGACAGGGAAGCATCTTTCTTTCGGGGTATGAGCGTTCCGCATATCGGAATTTTTCTTTTTTTATTGAAAAATACAGAAAAAATAAGAACAGATAGGCATAAAAGGACTTGCATTGCAGGTCCTTTTATTGTAAAATAAGAATATAATGTAAGGGAGGTTTGTAATGAAAAGGACAAAAGTGATTATTTTGTTCAGTTTGTTGCTCTGTCTTGTTTTTGTTTCTTCCTGTCAAACACAGGATGAGGTATCCACGACCGCAAAAGTTGAACCGACAACTGTTATCAGTAATATATATATTACCGATGACGGAATCTACACCGATTCCGATCTTCAACCTGCAACGCAAATGCCGCAGACCGAACCGTATGTGCCTGCAACACAGGAAACTGCAACAACTGAAGTGAATACTGTTCAGGTAACCGAAGATCCGTATACAGATCTCTCCTCGTATGCACCGCATATGGTGTTGGATGTGATCCGTGAATCCGTAAACTCTGCCAAACAGGCAACCGACTTTTCCGCACATCAACTGCAGGAAGTCAGCATCAGTCTGACCGATTGCACTTTTTCATGGGCTGTTCCCGTTATCAATGCCGCGATCGGTGTTTTTAACGGCCCTCATGATTTTGATTATACCTTTGAAAACGGCTCGTGTCTTGATCCGAAAGAGGACTTTAAGACAACGGTAACGCCCAACGGTGCCATCCCGCCGTCAGACAGATTGTTTGCACTGGAAACGGACGGGATCGTAGCTTATAAGGCTTACGAAGAAAACGGAGAATACGTTTTCAGTGTCACCTTGCCGCCCGAACAAACGAATGCAAACACGCTTGTTCCGTATTACCATGCACAGGCTATGGACTATCTCGATCTGGGCGATTTCGATTTCGGTATCGGGGAAATTACCGATGCGAATTGCAATTATCCGGGTGCTACCGTTGCCGTGCGTCTGGATAAAGACGGTACCTTGCTCAAGTACGAAGAAACCATTCCCATGAACGGTTCCGGAGTGGGAAAACTCGGCATTGAACTGAGTGCCTCCTTTGAAGGCTATATGTATGAATGCTGGACATTTCGGTGGTAATTTGAATATTGCGAAAAAAGAAGAACCAAGACAGTGTGTAACTGAACTTGGTTCCTTTTTTTGTTGTGCCGTTATTGCAGTAAAGAATCCGCAATCAACTGTAATTGTTTCCTTTTATCATCGGAAAGTGCGGGTGTGTTTTGTAACGGATTTGCAATTCCGAGTGCATCGTATTTGCCGAAACCCAATGTGTGAAAGGGAAGCAACTCCCATGCCGTAATCGCATTTTTGTACGGCAAGAGGATCTGTGCATAGGTTTGCAAGGATTCAGGGGAATCGTTCATGTCGGGAACGATAACCGTCCGTATACGGGTGGGGATGTCGTTAGCTGTCAGAAAATCAAGCATATCCGTCACGCGGAACAAGTGTCCGTTTGCATAACGGAGATATTGTTCTTCCGTTGGAAATTTCAGGTCCAGCAGAACCGATTGACTTTCAGACAATACGCTTTTTACACTTTCATTCAGATCGACGTTGCCCGAAGTGTCTATGCAACTGCCGATCTCCTCTTTTTTAAGCAGACGGATCAGTTCGTGTAATTCTTCAGCCTGTAACAGCGGTTCACCGCCCGAAAACGTAACGCCGCCGTGTCCTGCCAGCATATACGGTTTGCATCGCAGAATCTTTTTTGCAATTTGTTCGATGCTGAATTCCTGTGCATTTTCCCGTGTCCACGTGTCGGGATTGTGACAGTAAACACAGCGAAGCGGGCAACCTGCAAGAAACACCGCATACCGCAAACCGTCTCCGTCCCTTGCGGCAAGGGATTCAAATGAATGAACCCGTATCATTACATTTTGCTGTGGAAAGTGCGGGCGATCACTTCCAGCTGTTTGTCGCGAGTGAGTTTATTGAAATTGACTGCATATCCCGAAACGCGGATGGTAAGGTTCGGATACAAGGTGGGATCTTCCATGGCGGCAATCAGTTTTTCTCGGTTAAGCACGTTTACGTTCAGATGATGTGCACCCTGTGAGAAGTAGCCGTCCAATACCGCAACGAGTTTTTCGCTTCTGTCCTCGTCGTCACAGCCCAAGGCATCCGGGGTAATGGAGAATGTATTGGAAATGCCGTCCTGACAGCAGGCGTAATCAAGTTTTGCCACGGAATTCAGCGAAGCCAGAGCCCCTTCCTTGTCTCGGCCGTGCATGGGGTTTGCACCGGGTGCAAAGGGTTCACCGGCTTTTCTGCCGTCAGGCGTGGTACCGGTCTTTTTGCCGTAAACCACGTTGGATGTAATGGTAAGAACGGAAAGCGTATGCTTTGCATTGCGATACGTGGGCGTTTTGCAGAGTTCACTGTAAAAGAATTCGGTCAGCCACTGTGCAATTTCGTCGGCACGGTCGTCGTCATTGCCGTATTGCGGGAAGTCGCCTTCCGTGATAAAATCGGTAATCAATCCGTTTTCGCCGTGAACGGGGGTAACGTTTGCATATTTAATAGCGGAGAGAGAATCGGCAAGGACCGACAGACCGCTGATGCCGAATGCCATCAGACGTTCCACAACCGTATCGTGGAAGCCCATAATAAGGCGTTCATAAGCATATTTATCGTGCATATAGTGGATAATGTTCATGGTGTTGACGTACAGTTTTGCCATCCATGCCATGTACACTTTAAGACGATCGACCACTTCATCGTAATCGAGTTTTTCACCGGCAGGGAAGACCTTGCCGAGCGGTGCGATCTGTGTTCCGTGTATTTCATCTTTGCCGCCGTTGAGGGTCATAAGCAATACTTTGGGAAGATTGCATCTTGCACCGAAAAATTGCATCTGCTTGCCTTCTTTCATGGCAGAAACACAGCAGGCGATGGCGTAATCGTCACCGTAATCACGACGCATACGGTCATCGTTTTCATATTGGATGGAATCCGTATCGACCGATACTCTCGCACAGTATTTCTTGAATGCGGCAGGCAGTTTTTCCGACCACAGTACGGTGATGTTCGGTTCTGCGGACGGACCGAGATTGTAAAGTGTGTGCAGCATTCTGAAACAGTTTTTGGTGACCAGCGTTCTGCCGTCAAGTCCCATGCCGCCCTCCGAGCAGGTCACCCAAACGGGATCGCCTGCAAACAGATCGTTGTATTCGGGCGTACGCAGATGGCGGATCAGACGCAGTTTAAGAACAAGATCGTCCATCAGTTCCTGAGCCTGTGATTCGGTCAGGGTTCCTTCCGCAAAATCGCGTTCCATGTAAATGTCAAGGAACGTGGTGATTCTGCCGATGCTGTTCGCCGCACCGTTCTGTTCTTTCTGACCGCCGAGATAGGCAAAATACAGCCATTGCACCGCTTCATACGCATTTTCGGCAGGACGGCGGATGTCACAGCCGTACTGTTCAGCCATGGTAATGAGTTGTTTCATGAAATCCGTCTGCTTTGCTATATCCTCCAACAGGCGGATGTTTTCTTCACACATATCAAGCTGACCGATCGCTTCTGCATCTTTTGCTTTTTGTTCAAGCAGATAATCCATGCCGTATAAAGCAAGTCTGCGGTAGTCGCCGATGAGTCTGCCTCTGCCGTAAGCATCTGGGAGACCGGTGAGAATACCTGCATGGCGGGCTTTTCTCATGTCCTTCGTATAGGCACGGAAAACACCTGTGTTGTGGGTGGTTCTGTACAGAAAATCCTCGCGGATCTTATCACTGATCTTGTAGCCGTAAGCGGTACAGGCCTGTTCGGCATTGCGGAATCCGGCAAAGGGGTTAACGGCTCTTACCAAGGGTTTTTCCGTCTGCAAGCCGAGAATGATATCCTTGCCTTTTTCAATATATCCGGGAGCATAGGAGAGGATGGAGGATACGCGGTCGGTATCAATATCCAGAACGCCGCCGTTTTCCTGTTCTCGGCGGAATAAATCCAACACCTGTGCAAGCAGGTCCTTTGTGCGTTCGGTTGCGGGACAAAGAAATGCTCCGTCACCTTCGTAAGGTGTATAATTCAGACGAATGAAATCGGAAACGTCAATGCCTTCGCACCATGCTCCCGTCTTAAAACTTCTCCAAGCATCCATTGATAAAAATCCTCCTCGGGAAAAATAAAAAACGTCCGGGCAAAGATAAAAAATCCTGCCCAGGCGTTCGGCATTTTTAACACTATCCGTTCCCTCGCAGTGCTCTGCGTTACGCCGGTAGCGGATGTATACATATTATAACAGAATATTCTTTTTTTGTCAAGAAAAATCCCGTCGGCATTTTATCCGACGGGATAAAAATTATTGAATCGGGATTGTGATATCGTGTTCGGGAACCCAGATACCCTTTGCAAAATCTCTGGCACGGAAAATGACTTCGTTTTTATACACTTCCGCAATGAATCCGAGACCGGCTTCGTTGTAGTCACCCGTTTTATTTTCAATGGTGAAAGAGGGAACATTGACAAGATGGACACCGTTTTTGTTTTCGTAAAGGAAATCCGTGAAGCCTGTATGCAGATGTCCCGTAATAAAGACAACGTTGTCGTATTTGGACATGATCTCAAGAAGTGCATCGTTCTGTTCGCCGACACTGCCTGCGGTTTCCGACGGGCTGTTCCACGTGTCGGGAAGTCCGTGCGTGAGTTTAAGCGGCTGATGGCAAAGAACGAACGTCAGTTTGCCGTCGGCGGAATGCAGTTCATCATCAAGCCAGTCAAGTTGTTCCTGGCTGAGGTAAGCTTCTTCAAACATCGTTTTGTCGGAACCGAGGGTGATGAATTTATAACCGTTAATAACTTCGGCATGATGCATGCTTGTCATGCTTTCATCATTGTTGAGTTCGTTGGCAAACTCGCTGAAACGTTCGGAGGACTGTGAATACAGTCTCAGACGAATGTCGTGGTTGCCTGTAATGGCAATGTAACGGGTGTTGATGCCGGACAAACCGTCCAGAACAAGCTGATATTCTTCCGTGAGACCGTTTTCGGCAACGTCACCGAGAAGCAACACGGCATCATAGTCATACTGTGCATTTTTAAGGTCCATACAGGCCGCTTCAAAAACACGGTATCTGCCGAACATATAGTTGGAGATCTGCGGATCGGCAACCGTTGCGAATGTGAGTTCGACGGTGTTTTTGTTCAATACGTCAATGGGATCTTCCGTAGAGGGGGCAACGACACCGCCGGAAATGCTGTAAAACAGGCTGAGAATGACACAGAATAATTTGTAAAAAAGTTTTTGAATGATATTAAGGCTCATAATCTTTCTTCCTTTCACGTTCGTGCTTATACAATAACACAATGAAAGTCGCGTGTCAAGAGAAAGCCGATTGTTACATTTATTATTTAATATGATGTTGACAGGTATGAAAAAATAGTGTATATTATTTTTATGTGGTCTGCTTTGATTTTTGGTAATTTCGACCAATAAATGGCAGATACTGCGATTATAGTGAACCAGAAGGAGGAATTTCTATGAGTGTATGTCCCAAATGCGGAAAGAAGCTTCGCATTTTTGATGTCAGCCAGTTTTGTCCCGCCTGCGGAGTGAATATGCGGTTTTTTAATTTTGAGGAAAACTTTCTGCGTGAGGCAAAGATGGCTGAACTTTCGCAGGCAGGATTAAAAGTAAAACTGAGGAATCTGAAATATTCGTTCAGCGGGTCAAAATGGATCACTGCAAAACTGGTTGTGATGTTGCTTCCGCTTTTGTCGCTTTTGATCCCTTCGGGCAACTTTTCGGTGTCTATGCCGTTTTTATCCAACAATGCCCATTTCGGTATTTTAGGTCTTGTAACCGCATTTACGGACGGAACTGCCATGTATGCGTTGGGAATGACGGGTTCGGAAATTGACGGAGCCGCTTTTGCGGCACTCAGAAACGCATTGTTCGGCTACGTTGCGATCGCCTTGTTTTCATTGCTTTGTTTTGCATTCTCGCTGTTCGGTTTTTTAAGCATTAAAAATATGCAAAAAGCAACAACCGTTTTTGCAGGTCTCGGAACGGTAACTTGCATAGCGGATATGGTGCTCATCGGATTGTTCTCAAATGCGGCAAAAGATTCATTGCTGGTTTCGGGCAGTTTCGGTTTCGGTCTGATCGTGACCGCCGTGCTGTTTGCCGCCGTTTTCTACGTCAATCTTATGCTGTGGAAAACAGGCATTCACCCCATTTACGATGAGGGTGTGATTGAACGTGTTGCCATTTATAAAAAGGTAAAGGCGGGCGAGATCAATATTGACGATCTGCCGCAACCCGTGGTCGAAACGGAAGAAACCCGAAAGATCGAAGCCGCAATTGCTGCGGAAGAAGCGGCATTTCAGCAGAAATTCAACACAGATGCAGGAAAGGGGGAGGCACAATGAAAGAGAAAAAGTTTGATAAATCCAAACTCGTAACAACCGTCGTCGTTGCCATTCTGGTCTTTTTCTTCGTCGGCGGATTTTTCCTCGGTCTTGAACGCATCCGTGCCATGGAAGGCACGTTCCCGCCGAATGAGATCACCGAAGGTTTGACGCCGGCTCCCGAAACGGCAGAAGATGCGGTCAGTTATCTGTATGCCGTGCTTGACAAAGCCGTTGCGGATGTTCCCATGCTCACTTATGATGCTTACTTTTCAGCGGATTCGGATTCTTTGGTAACCGACGGATCCGATTATTTCAACAAGACGTTGCAGTTTGCAATGGATGCCTTTGTGTCGCACATTTCCGATGCTGAAGAAAAGGAAGAACTGCTTTCTGCGGTTGATTTCGGTGAAGATATCACGGCAATTTTGCAGATGCCCGATCTGACAGCCGAAGACGTGGAGAGTTTTACGTGCTCTTACATTTATTATTCCTGTCCTTCCTGCGGTGAAACGAGTGATGAGCCGCTGCCGCTTTGCGAATACTGCGGTTCTATGCGAGCATATTTCAAAAAGTACCGCAATGAATATGACATTGAACTTGTGCTTGATCTGAATAAAGGCAATAACGTGCTTGAACGCAATTTCAAACCCAGAAACGCAGAACAGATCGGTGCACTGATTGCGGATGTGCTTGCGGATTCCGTGGATGCGACGGTAAGCGACATACAGTATGAAAAGCTTTTTATTCACTACAAAGTCAACCGTCTGACGGATGAGATCACGTTCTTGCGTTACTCGAAAGATATGACCGTTTCCGCTGAGGCAGTTTTCAGGAATACATACGCCGAACTCGGAGAGAAAAATATTTCGCTCGCATTGCAGGAAAAACGCGATTATCATTTTACGTGGCCGAGCCTTACGCTTTCCGACGAAAAACTCGTCATTGAGCCCAAAGGTACGGATAATCTGCTTGCCACGCTTGTTTGTGCACAGCCGCTTGATATGACGGTCACATGGACCTCGTCCGATGAAAGCATTGCCGTTGTCGATCAGGAGGGTTACATCGATACGTTCAAAACAACGGGTGAAGCAATCATTACCGCTTCTTTTGAATATCTCGGCAAGACCTATACCGATACCTGTACGGTGTATGTCAGAGTGCCTGTCGAATCCATGAAAATGAAAGATAAAAAGGTTACGCTTGCGGTCGGTGAGACGGCAACCCTTGCAACGAAAGTTTCACCTTCGGATGCGACCGTGCAGACGGTTACGTGGTACACCGAGGATGAAGCAATTGCAACGGTGGATGCAAACGGTGTTGTGACCGCAGTTGCCGAAGGCACCGTCATTGTCTATGCATTGTCGGATGACGGATATTACAGATCTACTTGTGAGGTGAATGTTGAATGAGTGAAAACAATAAGAGCGTAAAAAACTTCGTTGAAGGCGTTTTTACGGCGGAAGATAACTCAGCGGCAAAATTGCAGGAAGAGCAAAGAAGCAAATACAGCCGTCTTGCAATCAAAATGTTCCACACGAACGTGCTCACACCCAGAGAAATGTTTTTGCCTGCCATCGGTGAATTTGCAACCAAAGTTCTCAGCGGTGTCAACGTTTACAGAACGCTCTATTTTGTTAACGTTCTGAAGATCGACATGGTATATGTTACGGTTATTCTCTCTCTCATCAGCATTTACGATATGCTCAATAACCCTCTGATGGGTGCGATCTACGATAAGACCAGAACCCGTTGGGGCAAAGCAAGACCGTATATCATTTTCGGAGCCATTCCGTATTTTGCAAGTACGTTTCTTCTGTATTCGGGGGCGGTGTTCCTCGGTGAACGTTCCGGTGACGATCCCGCGAAGATCATCTTTGTCTTTACCATGCTCTTTATTCAGGAAACGTTCTCAACCGTTTATAACATTCCACGCGGCAATTTGCTTTCTTTGCAGACTGCGAATCCGCAGGACAGAATCAACGTCGGCCTGCTGAATACGTATATCGGTGAAGTCGGAGCACAGGCGGTTTATACCATCATCCCGCCCATCATGGAACTCAACAACAAGGGATATATCAATTTCCCCATGTCCTCGCTGTTCTGTCTGCTCGGCGCGGTTGCCTGTTCGTTGGGTGCCGTCGGTAATATTGCCATGGCGATCGGTTGCAATGAGCGAATTGCTTTGCAGCCCAAACCGGCTCCCATTACGAAGACCATGTTCTATGTTCTCAAAAATAAATATGCACTGCGTAACTTTATTGTGCACTTCATAACGTCATGGTGGAGTGACGGCGGCTATTCATGGGACGTTGTTACCCAGCAGGAGATCTTCGGCGGATCCATCAATTCTTTTATCGCTTATATGCCCTATAATACCATTGATATGCCCAGTGCGGCTCTCATTCCGAAATTCAGGAAAGTGTTTAAGAACAACAACCGCAACGCTCTCATTGCACTGCGTTTGTGGGATATGGTTTCTGTTGTAGGTATGTTGCTTTGCGGTTTGCCGATGGTTGAAAAGAAATGGGCAATGATCGGCATTTACGCTTTGTTCCACGGTCTGGAAGCCATCAACAACGGTCCTGCCAACGTATTTGAATCGGAGGTCGGCAGAGAGATCAGCGACTACACCGAATATATGACAGGCGAGAGACCGGACGGTACGATCAATATTTTAACAGACCTGATTCAAAAGATCACCGCCCCGATCAATGCATGGTTTACCATTTTCCTGTTCAAGTGGTCCGGCTATGATGCCACCATTCCCATGCTTCCCTGGTCGCAGGGCAGTAAGACCATTTATCAGAAAGTCTGGTTCCTGTTTGTCGGTGTCAATCTCTTCCCGAAGATCATCAGAATGACTCCGTATTTCTTCTATGATCTCGTCGGTGAAAAGAGAGAACAGATGTATGTTGCACTCAATGAACGCCGTGCGTTGCTTGCCAAAGAGCAGACGGTCAACGAGGATATTCTTGAAATGATGCAAAATCTGGAAGAAACGGTAGAGGTGGATTCATAAAGATGGAACAGTTTATTAAGGATCAGATCGTATACGGATTAAAATATCTGCCTGTAAACCTTGTTAAATCTTTTTTCATTCCAAAAGAAAACCAAGCAACAAAAGCCCTTCGCGAGAAGGGCTTTGTCTGCGGAGTTTGTCATCCGAATGAAAATTACGAACAGATCCGACAGGCGAATCTGGATTGGATCCGTATCGATATCCCGTATCCGTTTGACAAGGACGGCAATACTTCCGAGGGATATCTTGCTTTTAAACAGCGTTGCCGCGGCTACGTTGAAAACGGAATCAAGGTCATGGCGGTCACACCCTATGCGACCGAATATATCGCAAACAACGCTGATCCTCGCACGGCGGACGGTGAAAAGAACGCACGTGCCACGGCAAGATTTCTCGCGGATGACCTCAAAGACCTCGTGACAGGGTATCAGGTCACGAACGAAATGGGCATTCCGCGTTTTACCATTCCGCTGACCATGGATGAGGCGGTTGCTTTTATTGCCATGCATCTTGAGGAAATGTATCCGAACAGGGGAGACGCGATCCTCGGTTACAATTCCGCAGGACCGCAAGCGGATCTGCACTCCAAACTGCGTCCGTGGCACAAATACTGCGACTACGTCGGTATTGATATTTATCTCGGCTGTTTCTTTACCGCACCGGGTTTTATGTGTCTGTTCACGGCTCTGACACGCTATTTGTACGCACTGACGGGAAAACCCGTTCTCATTCAGGAATTCGGTTATCTCAGCGGCGGTAAGCCCAAAAACAAGCAGCAAAAGATCGATATTCTTCGTCGTTACGGTGTCAACAGTGAGAAACAGGCAAAAGACGAGATTGCCGCCTTTGTTGAACGTCTGCCCGACGGAATGCGTGAACACGTGAAATACGTTTGTCAGAATGATCCGTCCAGATATTTCGGATTCATCTTCAAGAGTGATTACGTCAATCATCTTTATACGGAATTGCCGCGGATCACGAAGATTCCGGGTTATGAGCACACCCCCGAAGGACAGGCAAAATTCTTTACCGACATTTTGCAAAAGTTTTATGACACGAAGCATATCTGCGGAGCGTTCATTTATTGTTATTCCGATCCGCCCATGTGTTACTACTGCGGTCAGGAGGACTGTCCCACCGAGACCCGTTGGGGACTTGTGGATAAAAACGGCAATCCCAAACCGTCTTATTATGCCGTGCAGAAGAAGTTGGCAGAATTGAAGAAGTAAAATTGTATATCATCCATTCCGCAAGGAATGGTATATCATCAACTTTGAAAAAGTTGCATATCATCAAAACGAAGTTTTGTATATCATCATTGCGAAAGCTTTTTAATACACACCTAACGGTGTGATGAGATACAAAGGCGGCACGCCGCCTTTGATGATATACACGCTAACGCGAGATGATATACAGCCTTGCGGCTGATGATATACAGCCATGCGGCTGATGATATACAGCCTTGCGGCTGATGATATACAGCCATGCGGCTGATGATATACACCTGCGGTGATGATATACACCTGCGGTGATGATATACAGCCATGCGGCTGATGATATACAGCCATGCGGCTGATGATATACACCTGCGGTGATGATATACACCTGCGGTGATGATAT
>JAZNRU010000015.1:0-47128 GCA_045590895.1 Acutalibacteraceae bacterium | reverse complement strand
CAACTCCTTGGCTCACAGAACGACATGGCTACGATCCGACTTGGCTGTGGTGATCGGCGGCGGATATATCGGCGTTGAAATGGCGGAGAATTTAGCCGAAGCAGGGCTAAAGGTGGCCATCGTCGAGCTTGCCGACCATCTGATCGCGCCCCTCGATTTTGATATGGCGGCGGACGTTCACCGCTATATCAAATCCAAAGGCATTGATCTGCATCTGAATAACGGCGTAAAAGCGATCAACGGAAATACCGTCATTTTGCAAAACGGTGAGATCACCGCCGATATGATCATCCTGTCGGTGGGCGTCCGTCCCGAGACGGCCATTGCAAAAGATGCAGGAATAGAACTCAATCCGCGCGGAAGCATTGTTGTCAACAACAAAATGCAGACCAATATACCGAACATTTACGCCTTGGGCGATGCGGTTGAGGTGGAGGATTTCATCACAAAGAAGCCGGCCTTTATTCCTCTTGCCGGGCCTGCCAATAAGCAGGGCAGAATTGCCGCCGACAATATCGCGGGATACGAGAGCGTTTATACCGGCACGCAAGGCTCGGCGGTGCTTAAACTCTTTGATATGACGGTTGCCACTACGGGACTTAACGAAAAGTCGGCTAGGTTGGCAGGCATTGATTACGATAAGACCTACACCTATTCGGCATCCCACGCCACCTATTATCCCGGTGCGGCGCAGATGTCCATCAAAGTGTTGTGGGATAAGAAAACGCTGAAGATCATCGGTGCGCAGATCGTCGGTTTTGACGGCGTGGACAAGCGTATGGACGTGCTTGCCACCGCCATCCGTTTCGGCGCGAAGATTACCGACCTTACCACCCTTGAACTTTGCTATGCTCCGCCTTTCGGAAGTGCGAAAGACCCCGTCAATATGTTAGGCTTCGTTGCCGAAAATATCGTCAGCGGAAAGCTCAAGCAGTTCTTCTGGCACGACGTGGAAAATCTCCCCCGCGACGGCAGTGTGTTCCTGCTCGACACCCGTACACCGTATGAGGTGATGCAGGGCAAGATAGACGGCTTTGTCAATATTCCGCTTGACTCCCTGCGGCAAAGAATAAATGAAATTCCGAAAGACAAACCTATCTACGTTCATTGCCATTCGGGACTTCGTTCCTACCTTGCCTGCCGTATTCTCACAGGCAACGGCTACGACTGCTATAACCTGGCAGGCGGCTGGCGACTTTATGAATCGGTGATAAACGAACGCACTGTCCCCGAATATTCTTGCAAAGACTGTAAATAAGTGTGGCTATATGAAAAGCCGATGAGAAATCTTACGATACCTCATCGGCTTTGTCATATCCAAATGTGCAAATATATCTGCTCATTTGGATGTCAAAAACTGCACCGCAGTAGACAAAGAAAAGGGGCGATCATCTCCATATAAGCAAGATATCTGCACATATGAAGATAATCGAGCAAATAAGACTCAAACTCCATATAAAGACAAAAATATATACTATTAGACAATCTGCGATACGTCGCACACGATTTATCGCAGATTGCTATATAATATAATCAACGATATATCGCAACAAAAAGAGGTATATATTATGTTGATTAAAGAAGCTGTCGAAAAACGAATCGTCGAGTTGTGTAATAAGCGTGGAATTGCCATTAATGCACTCGCAAATATATCCGGTGTTTCTCCTTCGACTGTTTACAGTATTTTGAACGAAAAAAGCCAGAATCCTGGTATTTGTTCCATTAAGAAAATTTGTGATGGATTGGATATTACCATCAGAGAATTTTTTGATAGTGACCTATTTGACGGACTTGAACAAGAAATTAAGTAGGAGGCGGTATAATGCGTAATTTAAGATCATATTATTCTGCTTCGATTTCAGATTTCTTGCGCCTATCTACCAGTGAAATTCTTGGCGTTATTCATTCCAACGATATATCTGCAGAAACCACAATTCAACAAAGCAACACATGGGAATCCGAGGTGCAGATTCTCAAAAATCAGTTGCGCACATTTGAGGACGGACGAATTGTTTTTGAGTATACAATTCCTCGAATGGGCAAACGCGTTGATGTGGTTGTGCTTTATAAGAATATAGTTTTCCTTTTGGAGTTTAAATGTGGCGATACAGAGTATCGTCAGTCCACATACGACCAGGTATACGATTACGCACAGGATCTTAGAAACTTCCAAAGAGAGAGCCATAACAAATTTTTGGTACCGATCATGGTTTCTACCAGGGCACCGAAAGTAAATAACACAATCCAAGAACGTGACCGTATTATTGTTCCGCTTCGTTGCAATGCCGAAAATATTGCATCTACTATTCAAGCTGTGGCAGACCAATATAATGAGCCAGATTTTGATTATTCTTTGTGGGAGAATTCGGAGTATTTGCCTACGCCCACAATTGTCGAAGCGGCTCAAGCATTGTATCGCGGTCATAATGTGCATGATATTACTCGCAGCGATGCCGGTGCGGAAAATCTTACCGTTACCACCGATGAGATTAACCACATCATTGAACATAGCAAGGCCAACGGTCGTAAGTCAATCTGCTTTGTTACGGGTGTGCCTGGCGCAGGAAAAACACTGGTTGGTTTGAATATTGCTATTCAGCGTTCAAATGCGCAGAAAAGTGAACATGCTGTTTTCCTTTCTGGCAATTATCCGTTAGTAACTGTGCTTCAAGAAGCACTTGCGCGAGATAAGGTTGAACAGGAAAAACAGCACGGCAATCGTGTGTCCAAGACAGAGGCATTGCGTAGCACATCTGCATTTATCCAGATTATCCACAAATATCGTGATTCATTTGTTGGTAACACTAATGTTCCGCCTGAGCGTGTAGCAATTTTTGATGAAGCACAGCGTGCGTGGACTCATGATATGATCGAGAAGTTTATGGCGACCAAGAAAGGTGTATCTCCTTTCCCTTATAGCGAGCCTGAATTTCTTATCAACACAATGGATCGACACCAGGACTGGGCAGTTGTTATTTGTTTGGTAGGCGGCGGTCAGGAGATTAATACCGGTGAAGCAGGTTTGCCAGAGTGGTTCGATTCTCTGCGCCGAGCATTTCCCAGTTGGGATGTATATATCACACCTCAGCTTAATGATGATGAGTATCGCCGTGGTAGAAGCTGGAACAGTATGATGAGTGGTCTTCGCACCTTTGAGAAAGACAAGCTTCATTTGGCAACTTCGGTTCGTTCTTTCAGAACGCCCGATTTAGCCGCTTTTGTAAAAGCTGTTTTAGATGCGGATACCGATGAAGCAAAGAAGTTGTATCAACGGATAAAAGATAAATATCCGATTGTGATAACCCGTGACTTGAATAAGGCAAAAGACTGGGTACGCGATCATTGTCAGGGTACAACTCGTTATGGACTGCTCGCCAGCAGTGGTGCATTACGATTGAAACCGGAAGGTATTTTTGTGAAGAATGAGATTTCGGTTGCAAACTGGTTTTTGAATGGCAAAGACGATGTCCGTTCCAGTTATATGCTGGAGGATGTTGTAACGGAATTTGATATCCAGGGCCTTGAACTGGATTACTCTGTAGTAGCTTGGGACGCTGACTATCGCTATGTAGATGGTGAATGGACTTATAACAATTTCGTCGGCAACCGATGGAATAACGTTGGCTCTGAGGAACGACGCCTATATTTGAAGAACGCATATCGCGTACTGCTAACGCGTGCTCGTCAAGGTATGGCAATATTTGTTCCAGCAGGCAGTGACGACGATCAGACCCGCAAACGTGAGTGGTATGACGGGATCTATGGCTATTTGAAAGAAATATGTATTGCGGAGATTTGATGATGACCGAAGTAGTAGCAGCCCTAATATGGGACAGAAATAAGTTTATGATCTGCCAACGCCCGGCACATAAAGCGAGAGGACTGCTATGGGAGTTCGTTGGCGGTAAGGTTGAGTCGGGAGAAACTAAAGAACAGGCGCTCATTCGCGAGTGTCAAGAAGAACTGGCTGTTACGTTATCAGTTGGTGATGTGTTTATGGACGTCGTTCATGAATATCCCGATTTGATGGTGCATCTGACGCTGTTTAATGCGGTCATTGACGAAGGCGTACCACAAAAGTTAGAGCATAACGATATCAAATGGATCACGCCAAGTGCGATTCCAAATTATAATTTCTGCCCGGCAGATGAAGAAATACTGAAAAAGATAACTGAGGTTTATGACAATGATTAAGGAGCTTATGCATGATCCAATATTTCTTGCAGGGAAGTCGGAAATCGCAACAAAAGAAGATCTGCAGATCGCACAGGATTTGCTTTATACGCTGATGGCGCACAAAGATAGTTGTGTCGGCATGGCGGCAAATATGATTGGAGTGCGAAAGCGCATCATCGCTTTTCTTGACGAAAGTGGACGAGCACCTACATATACCGTGATGCTCAATCCCGAGATCATCAAAAAAGACGGTGCATATGACACTGAGGAGGGATGTATGTCTCTTCTCGGTGGCCCGAGACCTTGCAAACGCTATAAATCCATCAAGGTCAAGTATCAGACCTTGGAGTTGCAAATTCGCATCAAAACTTATACCGGCTGGACGGCGCAAATCATCCAGCACGAGATTGACCATTGTAATGGCGTTTTAATTTGATTTCTTAACGCTTTGCATTATTCTATATTGATTGGTAGGGTAAAAATGAGTTCGATTTTAGAGAATGGAAACAACAAAACCAAGTGTCAGAAATTTACGCCTGGCTTTTTGGTGGAAATGATGCTTGATTTAATCGGATACAAGACTAGTCTTATGGGTAAAACTATTTTAGAGAACTCATTTGGGTCTGGTAATATTCTTAAAGCAATTGTTAAACGATATATAGAGGATGCAATATCTGTTAATTACAAAAAAAGCGATATTTCAAAAGGCTTAGAGCAAGATGTGCATGGTATAGAACTAGATGGTGAATTATATACCGCTTGTATCCATGAATTGAATACCATTGTAGAAAATTATGGTTTGCCACCAGTAAATTGGAGTTTATACAATTCAAATGCTCTATCCTTTGAGTTTAAAACAAAATTTGATTTTGTCATAGGTAACCCTCCATATATTTCGTATAGAGAAATGGACAAAGAGAGCCGAATTGCCATAAAGAAGAAATATGATTCTTGTTCGATTGGAAAGTTTGATTATTGTTATGCTTTTATAGAATTGGGGCTAACCTTGTTGAAGCCTACAGGTAAGTTGGTTCAGTTAATACCCAATAACATTTACAAGAATGTTTTTGCTCAAAAATTAAGAGAAATACTCGTTGATAAAATAGCTATCATTCGTGACTATCCCAATCAAAAACTGTTTGATAAAGCATTGACATCTATAAGCATTTTTGTGTATGACAAAAACTGTACAGCGGAATCAATTGACTACTGCAATATGACAACAAAGCAACACAAAGAAATATTACGGAAAAGTCTTGGCTCAAAATGGATGTTTGAAGATCATGTCGAAGAAACGGGTGATTCAATAAGATTTGGAGATTTGTTTAATGCATCCGTAACAATCGCTACTCTATGTAATAAAGCATTTGTTGTTGATCAAACATGCATAGATGCTGAGCAACTTGAAATGGAAATCATACGTAAGGCAGTCAGCCCAAAGAGTCTTCGCTACAAAAAGAATAAATTTATTATTTTTCCATACAAATACGGCCACAATGGTCTTGAACGTTATAGCGCCAAAGAAATCCAAAACTATCCCTGTGTAGTAAAGCACCTACAACAGTATTCTGATGAATTGGAAAAGAGAAACAGTGATTCAAATGCTTTGTGGTTTGAGTATGGAAGATCCCAAGCTTTGGCACATTTAAATAATGAGAAAGTGCTTCTGTCAACCGTTATTACTGATAAAGTTGAAGTATATAAAGTAGATGCTTTGACAATACCTTATTCAGGGATTTATATTACCGTAAAAAACACCCAGTACAGTTTAAATGATGCAATTGCTATATTACAAAGCAAAGATTTTTTTGAATATGTGCAAAAAATCGGGATTAGTGTTAGTGGTAAATCAGTGCGAATAACTTGCAAGGATATTAATAATTACCGCTTTTTAAGGAGGTAACTACATGGAGACTTTGAAATATATCATTGAAGATAAAACTATTGCCAGCCTCTTGGGTGTTCAAAACTTTATTAATGATGAGGCGGCAATTCTTGAGTTGGTAAAAAATGCTTACGATGCTCGCTCATCAAGGGTGTCGATTGTTTTTGGTGAGGATACATTGACTATAATTGATGACGGCATTGGTATGAACTATGATGACATCAAAAATAAATGGATGCATGTTGGCCTTAGTGAGAAAATGTATAATATTGTGGATAACAATAATCGCTTGCGCGTTTTAGCGGGGTCGATGGGAATTGGACGTTTTGCATTGGCTCGTTTGGGCGAGAAGGTACAGCTTTGTACTAAAAAGAATGATTGTCTGGGTGTAGTGTGGGAGACAGATTGGATTACGTCTACCATTACCACAAGCGAAAATATGAGTGATACCGGAACTGAAATTACCATTCATAATCTTCGCGCAAAATGGAACAAGAGAAAAGTCCAAAACTTGATAGCTTTTCTTTCCAAAACGTATAATGATGATGCAATGAGTATTTGCGTTGTACATCCCGATGTATCAGCGGATGTACCTGCTTATTTTTCAGCCCCTAAACTTGGTCAAAATTGCTTGGCAACAATAAAATTATGTTATGATAGTTCATCACAAGTGTTAGATACAACCATTACTTCTGATGAGTTTCTAGAAAGCGCCCAGGAATACTGTTTGGAAACTGATTTGAAAAAATTCTGCGTAAAAACGGATATGGTTGATGAACTGAAGGGCCAGTTAGATTGGGATCTGTCGGAGAATGATTTAGAAGCATATATGACAGAGTTGGGCGATTTTACTGCCGAACTATTCTTTTCAATTTCCCCATCTAAAATAGACATGGAAAAATTCTTGTACAAACATCATATGTTGCCTGAGAGTTTCCCGAGTGGAGTTGTCTTATATAGAAATGCTTTTAGCATTTCCTCTTATGAAGGCAAAAGAGACTGGCTTGGATTTGGCAAGCGATCTAGAAAATCTCCTGCCGCGGCGTCTCATCCAACTGGCTCATGGAGAGTTCGTGAAAACCAGATATCGGGCAAGGTTGTTATCGACAAAATGCGAAATGCCGTATTGCAGGATCTTTCGAACAGACAAGGATTAGATGAAAATATTTATTATGAACTCTTTGTTGAGGTGATCCTAACTGGAGTACGGGAATTTGAACGTTATCGTCAAAATATTGTTCGACAGATTAATACAAAAAATGAGACGGCTCCAGAGAATACAGCACGTTCTGTTTCCGACAAAGTTCTTGCTAATCCGCATATTATTCCCCAATTAACACCAGAAGAAGCACGCGAGTTGGCATCTGAGATTAAATTGTTTCAACGCCAAAGTCATGATGCAAAAAAAGAGAGGGAAGATGTTGAAACTCGATACAAATATGATGTTCGTATCTTGAATGTTTTAGCTACAGTAGGGTTAAAAGCATCTTCTATTGCGCATGAAATGAGAAATGATCGTAACTCTATTGCCGACAATGCCGATAGTATTATTTGGGCGTTAAAAGAGTTTGGCCTATGGGATGAATTGAATTTGCCAGAAAAAACAGCTAAATCATATATGAACATTCCCTATCTATTAGAGTCAAATAAAACAATCAGTTCTAAATTGGTTGCATTTATGAATGCAATGCTATCGGAAATTGAAAAGAAGCAATTTGAGGCTTCATGGCAGAGTGTAGCAGACATTTTAAGACGAATCAAAAACGGATGGCAAAGGGACTATGCATGGGTAGATGTATCGATTGTAATGGATGAAGATGTATGTTTTATGATATCGGAAGATTATCTGCAAGTAATCTTTGATAATCTGATTTTAAATAGTATTCAGCAAAATGAGGAACGTGATTATCTTGCAATTTGCATAGGAGTGAATGTGATTGGAGATTTTTTGTCTTTTTCTTATTCTGACAATGGAAAAGGATTAGATAAAAAGTATAAAGACAATCCTCGCAAAATATTAGATGTTCATGAAACTACACGCAAAAAAGGTCATGGCCTTGGAATGTGGATTGTAAATAATACTGTAACAATGTCAGGCGGCAGTATCTTTAATATCGCTGGGGAATCAGGCTTTAAAATTGAGTTTACTGTGGGAGGGGTTAATCGATGAATATAAATTTATTGTATATTGATGATAGACCCGAAGAAGCTTTAGCAAAGTATTTGGATCGAGAGTATAGTCATGCAGAACACATCACTCAATATTCCGATATAGTTTTTGATCCTAGTAATGGATACGAAAGTTTGTTAGTCGATCCGAAAGTCAAGTCGGCAAATGTAATTGTAGTGGATTCTAGGCTTTTTGAAAATCGAACAGCAACAGGAGGAAAATTTACTGGTGAAGAATTTAAAGTTGTTTTAAAAAAGTTTTATCCGTTTATAGAGGTGATTGTGATTACACAAAACGGATTGGATGACAGTATTGAAATGCTTCCTAAATATGATCCAGAATCTGGACAAACTTCTACGGAATACTATCATTCAAAACTATCGCCGTATATTAATGAAGCAATAGCCAATATTGAACAGTATTGGCTATTAGCTGAAAAAATGAAGATTAATCAAAGCTGGGAGACTGTATTAAAAGACAAAGTTCTAGCCGCTCTAAATGGAATAAATGATTATGATGAGCTTACTAAAGCAGATATTGATAATCTGATCCTGGCATTCAAAGAAATACAGGAGTGTTTAGATGAATAAAGATTACAGGAACACAAAATACTGCCCGGTACTTACAGATTTAGTTGAAAAGAAAAAAGCAGTGAAGAAACAAGTATTATCTGATCATCCTAAGGCCACAGATCTACATACTTACATTTCCGATAATAATGGGCCATATAAAAACAGCTTTATGAGAGCATATAATGGGAAGTGTGCATATTGTGGAGTATCCATAGATGTAATATCTAGACAGTCGTTTGAAATAGACCATTTTATTCATCAAAAATCCAGTAGATTTAATGGGAGTAAAGCAGCTGCTGGTTACATAGAAAATTTAGTGTTGGCTTGTCACAATTGCAATCATAAAAAGCTAGATATGGCCGTACCTGATGAAATGTTTGTCTTTCTACATCCTGACAGTGATTATATAACTAAATCGTTTGTTAGAGATGAGCAATATTACATTCAAGTTTCAACAGAGATGAAGGATAATACAGTAGTTCAACAGTTTTATGAAAAATTAAATTTGGGCGCTCAAATCCATAGAATTGATTATTTGTTAATGAGTATGAAAGGATTAAACGCCAGGATGGCGGACAAGCCTGGCGTAACAGGTAAATTATCTAAGGCTATTGAACTATTGCAAACTCGCCGAAATTTGATGGGTTAAGGATATAAAGGTTGAGATGAGGATAATAATATGAACTTAAAAATGATTTCACAAACAGCGACTCCCGTTGTGGGACTTGGGAACAATTGGGGCGAAACTGTTAGTAAAGTGTACGAGTGCCCCTGTGGGAAAGGGACAGTCACAACTGAAATTGATTCCATTGCTGGGCATAAATCTGTGCAAACATCGATAGACTGTGTTTGTTGCGGGGAAAAGTACACGATCGTTAATCCTAACAGCAGAAACTGGGATGTTGCGGTTAGTGTAGAAAAGTAAGTATTTCTAACTATTCTCTGGACTTCTGCACCGACCTGTGGTACTGTTGTGTACTGCAAAGGAGGTGCGAATATGGCACGAATAACGATTGAAGAAGTTTACAACGGCGAAAAGTACGGCGTGATGAGTGCAGCGATGGCTGACTATCTCTCAAACGGTCGTCCGGCAGAGTATGACGAACGGACTTGGATTGATATGCTACTGGTAAAACACGCATTGATTGCAGCAGAAAAAATGAATAAAGAGGGCGACTCGATATCGGGAATGACCGATGCTGAGTCGTCCTCTTCTTATGTGAGGTGGGATGAACATGACAACGCTTGTAGATCTGTACTACGGCAACATCAGCCCGTGCGAGCGCGACATGAAGCGCGGGTCACGGATGGACAAACTGGTGAAACTCATCTGTAAAAATGAGGAAAGCATCATGTCCACACTCACCGAACAGCAGAAAGAAACCTTCGAGAGGTTCAAAGACTGCCAAAGCGAGATCTGCGATCTCACGGCTCGCCGGGCATTCAGCGACGGGTTCATCCTGGCGGCACGGATCATGGTAGAGGTCATGGACGGTATGGAAACGGTGGAAGAGATCTGACCTCTTCTGCCGTGGGTGCGGCTCGGTGCCGCGCCCTTTACCTTTTGCAAAAAATAGTGTAAAATAGTATTGACTCTGACGTAACGTTATAGTGTATACTCATAGCCGAGGTGAAGATATGAAACTACAGATCAAAGAATTCAGCCTTCTCACCGGTGTCAGTGTGCGCACGTTGCATTATTACGACGAGATCGGTTTGCTGAAGCCGAGTTTTGTGGATGAGCAAAACGGCTACCGCTTTTACGATGAGGCATCTTTGGAACGGATGCAGGAGATCTTGTTTTACCGCGAGTTGGATTTTCCGCTCAAGAGCATTGCCGAGATCCTCGCCTCGCCGAATTACGATAAACGAAAAGCACTTGCAGAGCAGAAGCGGGTGCTGACTTTGAAGAAAGATCGGCTGGAACGGTTGATCGCAGCTCTGGAACAAGCAGAAAAAGGAGAGATTACAATGAGCGCATTTGACAACAGCGAATACGAAACCGCCCGTCAGCAGTACGAGGACGAAGCGAAACAGCGTTGGGGCGGCACGGATGCCTACAAAGAGAGTCAGGCAAAGACAGCCGACTACTCCAAAGACAAATGGAACGACGTGCTCGGCGGGCTGAACGGTGTCTTTGCCGAGTTTGCCGCGTGCAAGAAGTGCGGCGAGAGTGCCGACAGCGACATGGCTCAGCGGGTTGTGAAGAAACTGCAGGACTACATCACCGCAAACTTTTATCATTGCACCGAAGACATCCTTGCAGGGCTCGGTCAGATGTACGTCTGCGACGAGCGATTCAGGAACAACATCGACAAGTGCGGTGAAGGCACGGCGGAATTCGTTTCCGAAGCGATCGGAATTTATTGCGGAAAATAAGCACAAATCAGCGTAAACGACAAGGAAGATGTACAATTGTCTGTGCATCTTCCTGTGCGTTACGGTGCATAACGAACAGGAAAAGGGACACAGCATTTTGTTGCTGTGTCCCTAACCTAAAAAACAAAAAACAAAAAATAAAAAATAAAAAAAGAAAAAATAAAAAATAAAAAAAGAAAAAAATAAAAAAACAAAAAACAAAACCAAAACGGAATTGCAAATATATTATAGTCTCTTGCGGCAAAAATGTCAATCTTTTTTTTGAAAAAAGTAATGATAAGGGTGAGTGTGATGATTTGAGTGGGGGGCGGTGTGAATCGACCGCAAAATCGGCGGCACAAAGGCACAGATGCCCGAGGTAGAACAAACACCCGAGGAGACGGTGAAATCGCCCGTAAACGCCCCGTGTGAGCCCACAGAGCCCCATCCCGAGCCAGTGCCGAGGAAGATACGCAAAAGCGGCACGGGATGCCTGTATCAGATCAACGACAACCTCTGGGAAGGCAGCTTCTTCCCAAGACTGCCCGGCGGCAAGCGAAAGAAATTCAATGTCTACGCCGAAACGAAAGAGCAATGCGAAATCAAACTCGCCGAGATGATCGAGCGAGTCAAAGCGGAAATAGCGGAAGAAAAGTATTTGTTAGGCAATCGGTAAGACTTCTGATAAAAACAGAGATGTTAAAAGACTTTAGCCTTTTAGCATCTCTGTTTTTTTATTAGTAAGTGCGGTTGTTTCCAAAACATGGAAAGATTATTTCTTGTAAAATCGCCTTTTCCCAAATGAGTTGTAGGGTACAATGGTGGCTATAGCATCTTTTATCTTTACATTTTTTATAGCAACAGCTTTGAGCGCGCTTTCTTGTTTTGCGTAAGTAACGAATGCGAACCCACGAGGAACACCGGTTTTTACGTCCTTTGGAATAACACTTTCGGAAATCTCTCCAAATATAGAGCATTCTGCTTCTAGTGTGATTGTATCTATATCTGGAGACAGATTATAAACATATACTTTATTGGTGATATCTTCGCCGGAAGATTTTGTTTTGTCTGGAATTACAATCTCAAAGCGTTCAATATCTTGTTTTTCTCTTTTAGTGCTTTTTGAAAGTTTGGTCGCTTCCTCATTTGTTCGAATCTCTTTCAATATTCCTCGTATACGCAAGGTGGTTACACTACGGTCGTACAGATTGCGATCGTGAACTCCCAACGCTGCATAGATCATTCGAGGAGACAATTTTCTTCCATCAATTCCTGCAATGATTATTCGGTTTTGGAATTGATCTAAGTCATATCCACTAAATAAGGCAAGCCACATCTGTTCACGCTGAGAATATATTGATTTGTGCTCTAATACGATTGTAAATTTACCTTGAGCAGATTGAATCGCTGGCGGAGCCAATTCTTGACTTTTTAATAAATCAAAAATACGGCGAATGCCTTCTCCTAGTTCTCTCATGAATTTTCCTTCTCGCAAAACACGCGCAATATTAGTGTTGCGAGACTCATGTACTCCCGTTCCTTGACGCAATTCATCAATGTTAATTGTGGATAGAAGTTCTCCGGGGCTCTCAAAAACGAGACGATTATTATACACATAGATAGTTACTGGGTTGCTGATGGAATAGTCTCTGTGTGCAATGGCATTAACTAATGCTTCGTGACAGGCGTTCTCGGGATAAGAGAAGGTTTGCTCAAATTTCACCTCTTTACTTAAAGTCGTTTTTTGAGAAAGAAACGGACGTAGACGTTCCCATCCATTGGAGAGTAAAGTAAAAATATTTCCGGTAATATATTCGTCGGAGATAACATTGTATTTATCGCCAGAGAGCAACTCGTTACCTTCTATTTTTAGTATCCTAATTTGGCTACGTGGGAACCATCTTGTAATATCTTTTGCAAATAATAATACGGCAGCTTTTCTTAACTGAATTCCACCGATACCATACTCAGCGAGATTGACTTGTTGCAAGTACTGTTCAGGTGACATGCCGTTTAACATTTCGTTCGCCAACTGCTGTACGAGGGTTAAGTCTAAATCGTTTACTGTGGCACCATCAACAAATGTGCGATCATATTCACGTGAAATTGCTTCGCTACGCTCAAATTGAATTTGCTCTATAGAAGCAGGCATGGAACTTTTGTCTTGACGTCGCATACAACGGCCATCAGGTAATTGATAAATCCTTTGTGTACTTTTAGTTACTCGGAAAAATAAAATGTCCTTTCCCTCGATTGTTAATTTGCAATTGTTTTGTAATGGAAGGCCATCGGAGTTTAAGATGTGTGTTGAGGTTGCGTTAAGCATCATTGCGATGTCTCTTTCGCTATGATTCAATCCCGTTATAGTGCCGTCATCTTCTACGCCAATGAATAATTCACCGCCATCCGCATTTGCAAAAGCCACGAGGGCTTCTCCAATCTGTGCACAAATAGCTGCAACTTTACGTGGTTTCTTTTCGCCAGGGCAACCTTCTAATGCAGTTTTAAACTCTCTAAAGTGTGATTCGCCCAACTGAATAGAGTTTTTCACTCTTTGGATTAAAGATAAAACTTCTTCCATAATAAACCTCCTAAAAGTATAAAACGTAAAATGTAGGCACTTTTTGTTGCAAACGTTGAGTAAACACTTAAATTCGCTTCTTGAACACGATGAAGGCCGCAAAGATAAAACTTTGCGGCCTTCCTTTTTGTGGCGAAAACCGCCCAAATGGTCCGAGTGACAGGGATCGAACCTGCGGCCTGATGGTCCCAAACCACCCGCGCTCCCAGCTGCGCCACACCCGGATATCTATTCGATTTTTGGTCTTTTTGCGTGGAAGTGGGACAAACTGTGGTCAAACGCAAATTCCACGCCGTTTTGCGTTTTTATAAAGTGCCGAAAGTCCGCACTGTTAAAGGCTTTTCGGGTCTTTCTCATTTTTGCAATTATAGCCGCTAGGCACGCTCCCAAAGCAGGCGCGCTTCCTGTTGCAACAAGCGGCTCTGTCTGCGTGCGAGGGGTCGCACTTGTCAATCGCCGTGTTGCACCACTCCTTATTCCTCGCTTCATCCGCCCCCGGCGGCGGTCGGAAACGTCCCCAACTGCGCTACACCCCGGTACTTATTTGCCTGTATATTATATACAATCGGGGCATTGTTGTCAACTGAAAAATTATGTTCAGAGTGGTTCAAAAATTATGTTCAGAGTGGTTCAAAAATTATGTTCAGAGTGGTTCAAAAATTGCATTCAGAGTGGTTCGAAAAGAGAAGCATGAATTGCAAAACGGGCGGGGGAGAGGTGTTATACGGTTGTTGTTATGTGGTGTGCCTTATTCCGATATGTGCGGCAGGGCGGCGTTGAATTTTTTGCGGTCGGACATACTTTTGGTGCTTCTGCCGTCCATGGAGTTGTCGTGCCACGTGGAGAGGTTGGAGATGCAACTTTTGAGAAATGCGTTCACGTAGATGTCGAGGCAGTCGGCGGTGCCGTTGAAATTGTAGTTGTGCACGACGGGATTTTCGTTTGTCAGAAAAAGATTGCGGAGTTCAAAAATGTCAATGGGAATGTTTGCGGAATCGCTGAACCAACAGCCGAAGGACGGATCGACAACGCACCACTTGTGCAGTTCGGTGCAGTAAACACGGCAAACGAAATGGCAGTTTTTGAATTGTGCCGAGCACATACACACGGGATATGCCGAAATGCCGACGGCAACCAGGCAGTCGGCAAGGGCGATGGCTTTACAGCGGCAATTGACGGCATTTCCGAACGGTTTTCCGAAGGCGTATTGCAGAATATCCACCGCGTTATCCGTTAATAAATGCAGTTGTGCACCGTTGTAAAACGTGTTTTCCGTGAGCCATTGCAGAATGTGCAGAACGTTCTCAAAATCCGTTTCCGCACAGGCGAGTGCGGACAGTCCGTACTTTTCCGCCAGCGTTTTGTGCATTTGCCGCGGTGCGGTTGTGCTTTGCAGATCGGTCTGCACCAACTCCGAACCGTCAAAGAAGCGGTCTTTTGCACACGTCGGTTCATCCGCGAGCAATTTTCGGTAATCGAGTTTTGCAACCGAACGGGCATACCGTTTCGGACTCAATTGCAAAGGAAGGCAATAGAAAAAAGTTTTTACGTTCATTGAATTTCACCTGTTTCGTTGCATCCTGTTTATGTTTGTGGGGTATAGGCCGACAGGATTTCAAGGATGTCCGTTCGGTTTACGTTGCCGCCGAGGAGCGTACCGTCGGCAACGATGCAAACGGCTTTGATGTCGGTCGGATCTTCGCGGTAGGGGTTTTCGGGCAGGTTGTGCGGATCGAAATAGTCGGACAGATACCGCAATGCGTTGCCGCTCGGGAAGATGACGTTGCCTTCGTTGGTTCGGATGCCGAGTTCGTTGAACGGTTGCAGGAGTTCTCTCGTTTTGCGGTTGTAGGGGTTGTCGTGCGTTTCACTTACAAGCCATGCCGGTTGTACGAACGTGGGCGTGGCGGTGGCAAGCAGTTCCTTTGCAAACAGGAGAACGGGATCAAGCGGAATGGTCTCCTGATGGAATGCATCCACGGACAACAGCACTTCGTTGACGCCGCAGGCGGCAAGGGCACGGGCCACGGTGCGGATGCGGTCGGCATCCTTGCTGAAAAAACCGTTTGTGATGAGCTGGCGGTTGGGGATGTGCAACTGCGTTGCGGCTTCGTGGACGGCACACACGGTATCGGGGTACAGCAAAGGCTCACCGCCGAAGGTCATCACGGAGGTGAGTGCATAACGGCTTGCGAGGTTGCGTACGGCATCGGCCGCAACGGCACTGTCGAGGTGTTCGGCAGTTGTGTGGTCGCCCTGCGAACAGTGTTTGCACTTGCCCGTGCAGGCGTTTGTGACGACAAATTCCAGACGGTTGAGGTTTTTGAGATACGCATTCATGAGGTTTTCACTTCTTTTTAATTGTAATCTTGACATCGTAGTATAATTCGGGTATAATATAGGTATAATAGTGCTATTAAATAAGGAGTTGAGAGTATGGTCATTCGTCCGTCCGCCGCCATCCGACAGAACTACAACGAAATTGCCGAACTTTGCAAAAGAACGGGAGAGCCCGTGTATCTTACCAAAAACGGTGAGGGGGATCTGGTGGTTATGGATATCGAAGCCTTTTCACGCCGCGAAAAAATGCTTGCCTTGCGTGAGGAATTGCTCAGTGTTGAGCAAGCGAGAATGAACGGTGCAAGGGAATATACCATAGATGAAGTTACCGCCGCTATGAAAGCCGCCGTTTCGGAGATTGCAAATGGATAATGAGAATTATAAGGTAATCATATCCGAAGAAACCAAAAAAATGCTTGTTTCACACGCGGCTTTTTTAGCACAGGTCAGTACGGATGCCGCAAATAAACTGATCGAAGATTTTCAGCAGACAGCCGAATCTTTGCAGCGGATGCCCGGCAGATGTCCTTGGTTTTCGGGTGTGAATATCCCCAAGCATCAATACAGGTATATTATGTTCGCTAAACGCTATATTTTGATCTATCAGATCGTTGAGGACAAGGTATATGTGGAATTTTGCCTTGATTGCAGGCAGGATTACGGATGGTTGCTGAAATAAGAGAATAAGAAAATGCAGTTTTGTCAAAACGCCGCTGATGTAAGGTCAGCGGCGTTTCTGTTCGTTGTTTCGATAGGTTTGCGGGCTTATTTGTACAGCGGGCCGTAGGCTTCGCAGGCACGGAAGTCCGCACTTTCGAGATCCTTCGTGCCGAATGCGTTCCAGCAAGCGGGACGGAAGATCTTTTCGTCGGGTACGTTGTGAAGGCTTACGGGAATTCTGAGAATGGAGCAAAGCGTGATAATGTCAGCACCGATGTGACCGTAGGAGATGGCACCGTGGTTGGCTCCCCAGTGGTTCATCAGGTCGTAGGCACTTGCGAATGCGGCGGAACCGTCGCAACGCGGTGCAAACCATGTGCAGGGCCATGTGTAGTCGGTACGTTTCCAGATGGTGTCGGAAACATCGTCGGGCAGAGCGACCGTCCAGCCTTCACAGATCTGAATGCAGGGACCGAGGCCTTTGACGAGATTCAGACGGATCATGGTGGCGGGCATTTCTGCTTTGGTCAGGAAACGCGAGGAATATCCGCCGCCTCTGAAGTAACCGTTGTCGGCTGCGTTCCACGTGGTTGCCGCAAGGATCTTTTCCATGTCTTCTTCGGTCACGTTGTACCATTCTTTAATCTCACCCTTGCCGTCTGCGTTGAGGGCTTCACCGCAGGCATCCAGACAGCAGGCACCGGAGTTGATGAGGTGGATAAGACCGTTTGCATCCTTTGCATGGCCTTCGATCTCATAACCCGTGACTCTCTTGATGGATTCGCCGTTCCAGCAGGTGCGTACGTCTGCAAACATCTGCGGACGGTTGGTGAGCAGTTTCATGAACAGCATGGAAATGCCGTTGAGAACGTCGTTTTCGGTTGCGAGAATGTACGGCTCACGGATGCCGTTCCAGTCGAACGAGGTGTTGAGCAGTGCTTCTGCAAAGTCAGCGTTGGGATAGAAGTCCGTCCACTGACGCTGTCCCTGGAAACCGGCGGCGATGGCGTTGTGGCCGACCATTTCTTCCTCTCTGCCTGCGGGCAGATTCTTATTACCGTTCATGAGGTCTTTGATGATGCACATCATCTTGACCACGAATTCCCAATCCTGTTCTTTCTGTTCGTCGGATTTTCTGACGAAATCGGGGTTCTTGTCGAAGCCTTCGGGACATTTTTCCTTCGTCCACTTGAGAGCTCTTTGGAATTCTTCTTCATCGTAGATGCCTTCGCTCATGCGGCGGATGATCTCTACTTCGTCAACGGATTCAACACGCATGCCGAGGTATTCTTCAAGGAAGTTCGGATCAATGGAGGAACCTGCAATGCCCATGCAGATGGAGCCGATCTGCAGATAGCTCTTGCCGCGCATGGTGGCGGCGGCAACGGCTGCCTTTGCAAAGCGAAGCAGTTTTTCTTCCACGTCAGCGGGAATACGCATATCGTCTGCATCCACGACGTCCTTGCCGTAAATGCCGAATGCGGGAAGACCTTTCTGTGCGTGTGCGGCAAGCACGGAGGCAAGGTACACCGCACCCGGTCTTTCGGTTGCGTTCAGACCCCATACGCCTTTGATCGTCTGCGGATCCATGTCCATGGTTTCCGAGCCGTAGCACCAGCAGGGGGTGACGGACAGGGTGATGTCAACGCCTTCTTTTTTGAATTTATCGGCACAGGCGGCGGCTTCCGCAACGCGGCCGATGGTGGTGTCTGCGATCACAACGCGAACGGGTTCGCCGTTGGAGTAGCAAAGGTTTTCTTCAAACAGCTTCTTAGCCGCCTGTGCCATGCCCATGGTCTGGTCTTCAAGGGATTCACGCACTTTCAGCGGACCTCTGCGGGCATCGATGACGGGGCGGATGCCGATGACGGGATAAGAGCCGATCAGTCTGTTTTCTGCCATAAAATTTCCATCCTTTCAAAGAAAAAATCTTTATCTTTATTATTTTAACATACCCGAAAACGATTTTCAACAAGGAAATGCGGCAATTGCAGATAAAAGAAAACAGTGTTACGTTTTTTCTTCGGAAAGACCGAGAATGTAGTCCGCAGATACACCGTAAAAACGGCACAGCGTTACGAGATGCCGCAGGGGAAATTCGTTGATTCCCTTTTCGTAACGGCAATACGCCTGTTGCGTCGTGTTGAGCAGTTCTGCGATCTGCTGTTGTGTGCAATCATTGTCTTCGTGCAGTTCACGCAGGCGGTCGTAGTATGTTTTCATGAAAATCACCTCATAAACATACTACAATACATCAAATATTGCGTATTGCCTTTACACTAAATTTGATGTATTACACGCTGTGTAATTTCATTTCTGTAAGATGTTTTACAGTTTCAAACATTCCGTGTGCATAAAAATAATGTAACAGCCCCGAATCGGAAAAACTCCGGTCCGGGGCGTTGTTATGTAGGGTGACGGATATAATCCGAACCCGTTTTTTACAGGCGGATTCCCGTCGATACTTCGTTAAAATACTCGAAAATCCATAAAGGATTTTCTGCGTTTTGTGCCTCGTCCCGTCAAAAATCCGCACTGTAAAAAATCTTCGACCCGAAGACGAGGTATTTTTACTTTATAGGAAACAATGTTTCCATAAAGTAAAAAAATTGTATGTCCCTCCGAATGCACGCTTCACGTGCTCGGAGATGGACGATTCGAAAACGGTCGCCGCGTTACGGCGAAGCCGTTTTCTTATTGGCTTTTGGGGTTGAGACCGCAGGAAGGCTGCCGCCTTTCAAGGGTGAAACGCCGAAAAGACTTAAAAAGAGCCGTTTTCGGGCGGGTTCGGATTACATTCGTCACCCTAATCTGCGGTATGAAGTGTGACTGCCGAAAACTAAAACAAATAACGATCAAACAGGTCGTTGAAAAAATTATCGATTGCAGAATAAATTGAAGCAAGGAAATTTATGATCGGTGCTGCGGACGGATACTCGCTGACGGCTTGGTTTACATAGTCAGGTTCTGAAAAGAATCCAAAGAACAAAACCAATAAAATAAATGCAACAATTATAAAATAACGAAACACTTTTTTGTGATTCCGTTTTTTGCGTTTCTTCGTTTTTGTTTTTACCCGTGTTTTTTCATTCGCATTGGCTTTTTCGTACAGTTGAGCAACGCTTTGGTAGTATTCCGACGGTATAACGGATTCAACGTTTCCGATCTTGAATCGCAATACTTTTACAAAACGCACGTATAAGCGGAGTACGTCTGCAACGTACGGATCGTTGTCGGCATTTTTGAACATATCGGGATTGTGTTCTGCAATAGCGGATGCCAGGCTGTATTGCGGATTTTTTGATTTGTGGTGATGATGGTTTACCTGTAAAAACTCGTGTATGAGGCTGTGGTGCATCAGTATGAGATCCACGCTCGGAAAACGCGTGCTGATATCCTTTATTCGCTGATAATCGAAATTGTAAAAATCGGTACTCTTGTCATGTATAAGTTCATACAGAAAAATACCGAGGGATTCTATGATGTATTGTTCGACGGATCTGTTTTGCGGACAGTTTTTAGCTGACACTTCTGTGACTTCTTCCATGGCATCGATCACATAACAGAATTTGTTTCTCCATTGTTCGGCAAAATGCTTTTCACATTGATAAGAAAATGCGGAAAACAAGTTCTGATACTCGTCTTTTCTGAATTCGTCAGCCGTTTTTTCGCAATACTGAATGTACTGTTTGATCTTGTCGTATTGAGAGATCGTGGCGTTGCGTTCCAGAAAATCGGTCTGTGTGAAATCACGGGAAAGAACTCTTGCAAGTCCGAACCAGCCGCAGGGGGATTCGGGATGCCTGTCCGACAGGTTGCTGTATATGGTTTTTGCTTTTTCCCACTGATCAAGTTGAATAAAAGTTTGTGCACGGTTTACTTCGCTTTGTATGCCCGGGATGTTTGTCAGATCTTTTCCTAAAAAGTCAATATCGGCCGCAGAAAACATTGTCAAAGACTCCTTCTGATTGTAATAAAGTCATCATACTCTATTTACGGACAATTGTCAATATATAGAGCATGATGACTTTTTTGAATTGCAGTATTTTGTCAAATTGTTTCCGACGGATCTTTTTTGAATTCTATGATATCCGGAATCTCGCAATCCAGAATGTTGCACAGGTCGTTGAGGGTGGATGTCGTTATCGGTTTGTCATGCTTGATCCGGTCAAGAAGACTGCGGCTGATCCCGTATTGATTGATAAGACGGTATGTGGATATGTTTTTTTTCTTCAATGTTTCATAAAAGGGAGAAAAACTGATCATTATTACACCATTCCAAAAAAGTTAAGTATTAGTATATGTAAATTATAAAATATGCCAAATATATTGACAATTGTCTACAAATAGTGTATGCTCTATAAAAAGAGCATGAATTGCTTTTTGCTTACACAAGAATGGAGGTGCATGAAATGAAAGCTTGTTTTACCTGTATGTTTTTTTGCAAGAAAAACGGTGTTGAGTGGTGCTTGTACCACAATTATTCAACATCGCGTGACGACGGTGCGTACTGCCCCTATTACAGAAAACCGTAAATGAAAAGGAGAAATTAATATGGGAAAACTGACGATCAATGTCAAAAAAAACATGGGATACTATATGCACAATCCGTTCAGCAAAGGTTTTTTTTATGTTTTTATTGACGGCGAAGTGCATGAAATCAGCACAAAAGAAGACGGAAAAACGTTTGATCTGGCTGACTGCGAACATGAGTTGAAGATCATGTGTCCGATTGCATTTGGTGAATGTGTAGTTTTGCAATTGCCTGAGGACCATCCGTTGCGTATTAAATATGCAAAAATTCTTAAAACGGTAGCACGTGCCAATGCAGTCGGCAAAAATGCGTTTATGGGACTGGGCGGAAGTGAATTGTCCTCTGCGTTGATCGGTGCGGCCTACGACAAAATTTCAGCCAAACCGGGCGGCGGTGTCAGTGTGACAAAAACCGTCGATTTTACGGGAAAATCACATACCCTGACCGTAACCGTTAAGAGGAAGGCAGCCGTAAAAAGTTTTGTCATTGAATAAAACAAATGTATAAAAGACCGTATCGGAAGCATCGAAAAGATGATCTGATACGGTCTTATTATTTGTAAAAAAAATTATACGATACCGTTCTGTTTTTTTGCGGCGAGGACGGTGTTCTGCATGAGCATGGCGATCGTCATGGGACCGACACCGCCCGGAACGGGAGTGACGGCACCAGCTTTCGCACTTACTGCTTCAAAATCCACGTCGCCGCAGAGTTTGCCGTTTTCAAGGCGGTTGATGCCCACGTCGATGACCACGGCGCCTTCTTTGACCATGTCGGCGGTCACGAAATTCGGTCTGCCGACGGCGGCAATGACGATGTCGGCTTTGCTGACGGTCTCTTTGAGGTTTGCCGTGCGGGAATGACAGACCGTGACGGTGGCATCCGCGGCGAGCATCAGAAGGGCGGCAGGTTTGCCGACGATGTTGCTTCTGCCGATCACGACGCAGTTTTTGCCCTTGCAATCGATGTTTTCATAGCGGAGCATCTCCATGATGCCTGCGGGTGTGCAGGGCAAAAAGCCCTCTTTTCCCGAAAGCAGAAGTCCTGCGTTGACGGGATGGAAACCGTCTACGTCTTTTTGAGGGGCAATGGCACTCGTTACGGTGTCTTCATCGATGTGTTTCGGCAGGGGCAACTGGCAGAGGATGCCGTTGACGCTTTCATCGGCGTTGAGTTGGGCAATGAGTTTCAGCAGTTCGTCCTGCTGTGTTTCGGCGGGAAGTCTGTATTCGAGTGAACGCATACCGCAGGCTTCGCACGCCTTTTTCTTGTTGCCGACGTACACCTGTGAAGCGGGATCGTCACCGACCAGGATCACCGCAAGGCAGACTTCGATGCCTTTTTCTTTTAACTGTTCAACCTCTGCGGCGGCTTTGGCTTTGACCGACGCGGAGATCTCTTTACCGTTGATAAGTTTCATAATAGTATTATACCCACCACATGGCGGCGGCGTCTTCTTTGATGATTGCGTTTTTGAGGGTTTCGACAGCCTTGGTCAGACCTTCGTTCTGGCTCATGAGAGAATCCTCGTGTTCAATGGACAGTGCATGATCGTATCCCACAAGACGCAGGTTGCTGACGATGTCTTTCCAATACAGTTCGTCGTTGCCGTAGCCGACCGAACGGAAACTCCATGCACGGTTCATCACGTCTGCATAGGGTGTCATGTCGAGAACGCCCGTGCGTGCGGTGTTGTATTTGTCCACGCGGGTGTCCTTTGCATGGACGTGGAAAATGGCATCCTTGAGAGTGCGGATGACCACGACGGGATCCATGCCCTGCCAGATGAGGTGGGACGGGTCGAAGTTTGCACCGATCTCGGGACCGACCGCTTCACGCAGACGAAGCAGGGACTGCGTGTTGTAAACGCAGAAACCGGGATGCAGTTCGAGTGCGATCTTGTCTACGCCGTGTGCTTTTGCAAAAGCAACCGTGTCTTTCCAATAGGGGATGAGCACTTCGTTCCACTGCCATTCAAGCACTTCCGAGAAGTCATTGGGCCACGGACAGGTTACCCAGTTGGGGTATTTAGCGTTTTCGCTGTCACCGGGGCAACCCGAGAAGGTGTTGATCTGATGAATGCCGAGTTTTTCTGCAAGCAGAATGGTGTCTTTGATGACCTTGTCGAATTTTGCGGCAATTTCCTTGTTGGGATGCACGGGGTTGGCGTGGCAGGACAGGGCACTGATCTCAACGTTGTATTTGGCGATGAGAGCTTTGAATTCTTCAAGAGCCTTGTCGTCATTGAGCAGGATGTCGGGATTTGCGTGTGCGTTGCCGGGATATCCGCCGCAACCGATCTCGACCATTTCAATGCCCAGAGAGGTGAAATATTTGAGTGCTTCTTCCAGCGGAAGATTGCTCAGAAGTGTGGTAAATACGCCTATTTTCATGCTTTTTTCTCCTTAAGGTTGTATAATCCGAACCCGTTTTTTACAGGCGGATTTCCGTCGATACTTCGTTAAAATACTTAAATGTTGGCTTTGAGCCACTTCATGCTGCGGCCGATATCGGCAAGACCGGTGGGAACGGGATCATCGTTTTCAAGAATGACCCATTCGATGTCTGCATCCTTGGCGGCTTTGATAACGGCGGCAAGATCGTTGTTGCCTTCACCGAGAGCCATGGGCTTGCGGTCGATGCCGTCCTTGATGTGCAGCAATATGATGTCTTCCTTGTTTTTGGTGATGTAATCGTAATTGTCGATGCCTGCACAGAAGCTCCAGTAGGTATCCAGTTCCAGTTTGCAGAATTCTGCCATGACCTGCATGGCGGTCTTGCCGTTGCGGAATACCTTGAATTCTTCGGTGTGGTTATGGTAGTAGGTGGGAATGCCGAGTTTTGCGGCGGCTTTGCCCAGTACCTTTGCGGTCTTGGCGGATTCGGCACACGTGCCGTGGGGAGCACCGCCGACACCTGCATACAGCAGACCGAGTTTTTTGACGTATTCTGCGGTTTCTTTGAGTTTGGGAGCCGCGTAGTCCTGCAGACCCATGTGTGCACCGACGGCAACCAGACCGCATTCGTCGAGTTTTGCTTTCAGTACGTCTGCATCCACGCCGAAGAAGCCTGCAAATTCAACGCCTTCAAAGCCGAGTGCCTTGATCTCGGGCAGAATGTTCAGAAGATCTTCACCGTTTTTGATATGGTCACGTACGGAATAAAGTTGTACGGCAAGTTTCATGTTTCGTTCCTCCGTTATCAGTCAAAATAAACGGGCTGACCGGTCTTTGCGGAAGTGTAGATGGCTTCCAGGATACGGGTGACGGTTGCCGCCTGTTCGGGAAGCACGCAGGGATCGGTGTCGGTTTCGATGGCTTTGAGCCAACGGCCCATGTCGACCACGGAGGCATCGCCGCTCTGGTTGCCTTCGTAGAATGCAACGCCGCCTGCACGCAGGTTGGGTTTTTCAACGGTCTGTCTGCCGTGTTTGACGTAGTTGACCGTTACGCCGTCGACCGTATCGATACCGCCGTTGACGCCGCAAAGCATATAGGATGCTTCGATGGGATGTGCAATGTTGAGTGCCCAGCTCGATTCAAGAACCACGACGGCACCGTTCTTCATGACGATGTATCCGAATGCGGAATCTTCGACCGTGAACTTTTCGGGATCCCAGTCGCCCCATGCGTTGCCGGTATTGGTCTGGTCACGCAGTTTTGCGAAGGTGTTACCGACGACCATCTTGGGCTCGTAGTTGTTCATCATCCACAGGGTAAGGTCAAGTGCGTGAGTGCCGATGTCGATCAGCGGACCGCCGCCCTGTTCGTATTCATTGAGGAAAACGCCCCATGTGGGAACGGCTCTGCGGCGGATGGCAAGGGCTTTTCCGTAGTAGATCTCGCCCAGTTCGCCGCTTTCTATGACGCTTCTTGCGTAAATGTTTTCGGGCGTCTGACGGTTCTGATAGCCGATCGCAAGTTTTTTGCCGCTGCGTTTTGCGGCTTCACACATGGCAACGGCTTCTTCGTAGGTTTTTGCCATGGGCTTTTCGCACATGACGTGCTTGCCTGCATCCAGTGCATCTATTGTAATGAAAGAGTGAGAACGGTTGGGTGTGCAGACGTGAACGATGTCAATGGTCTCGTCCTTGAGCAGTTCCTTGTAAGCGGTCTCACTGCCGAAATAGACTTTTGCATCTTCAGTGCCGTATTTTTCGGCGGCTGCTTTTGCTTTTTCCTCGTCGATGTCGCAGAATGCAACCAGTTCGCATTTATCCGGGAATTTGGAGAGTCCGGGCATATGTTTGCCGTTGGCAGTGCCGCCGCAACCGATGATACCGATACGCAGTTTTTCACTCATGATAAATATCCTCCCTTGATTGAGAAATATAAAATGAACAGAAACCGAGGTTTCTTATCTTAATTATATATAAATTTTTTCACAATTCAAATCATTATTTTCCGATTCGGAGTAGAATATTTCACCGCCTGTTTGTACAAATTGCACAAGCAGACGGTGAAAAAACAGGACAATTTAGTTTTGAATGAGAACGGGATCGCTTTCTTTTATCGGTGCATCGGCTTTTTTGCGGGATCGGTTTTGATCTTGTTTTTCAAGACGGATGCAAAGGCAGGTGATGTCGTCGGCTTTGTTCCCCGGACTGCACCGCAGGGCTTCTTGTACGACGGCCTGCGTTCTGTCTGCCGTGTCCGCGTCGGAAAGCGATCCGAAAAAATCCCCCGTCAGCATACTCGCGCCGTCGGAGAGAAGATACAGGCAATCCCCGTCGTGCATGGTGAATTCGCAAGAGCCGAGGTCGGTGTCCTCGAGGATGCCCAAGGGCAGGGATTGCTGTTCGATCACGGTCGCACACCCTTTTGATTGCAGGACGGAATGGCAGGCACCCGCTTTATAAATATTCACTTTTCCTGTATAAAGATCGATTTTTGCAATGTCAAGCGTTGCCACCGTTTCCTGACGGGAACGCAGAAGCAACGCCGCGTTGACAAGGTCTGCACAGCAGGGAATGCTCATGCCTGCACGCAGTAAGGTCTGTGCAAGAGAGGTTGCCATCATGCTGTCGAGTGCCGCCCGTTCACCCGTTCCCATGCCGTCCGAAAGCACGGCAAAAAAGTTGCCTTTTTCATCCCTGAAGCAGGTTGCGGAGTCTCCGCAGATCTGTTCGTGACCGCCGATGTGCTGTGCGTTGTCACAGCGTACACCGAAAGCGGGCATTTCGTAAAAGCAGTAATGCAGACCTTTTTCGTCACTTCGTACGGGGCTTGCAAAGGAGAGGGATAATTTTTGCGTAAGCAGGTTTTCCGCTTTTTGCAGGAGACTGCGGTGCGGTCTTTGATTGAATATGATATGTATAAATATTCTCCCGTTTTCATCCTGTTCGGCAAAGATCTCATGGAATCCGATCTTTTCGACGGTCAGTATTTTATGTACCGTTTGCGACAGGGCAGGTAAGGCTTTGCCGTCGGTGCGGCTTTGTATGAGATCTTCCAGTATACCTGCCGCCGTCTGCAATTGTGAACTTGCAAGCTGTTTGACCGCGATGATCTCCTTGTTCTGTGCACTTCTTTGCAGAAAACGGGCGTAGGCGTCGTTGAAGGTACCGATGAGCACTTCGGGTTTTCTGCATACGGCGGACAGGCGGTCTGGCAGGGTGGTCATCGTCAGCGTTCCGTCCGCCTGCAGGCGTTGCTGTGCCTGTAAAAAAACAGGCCGCAGACCTGCCAGCGAGTGATCCCAGCACAGGGTCTGCCGCGGACAGTCCGCACAGCAGACACTGCGTACGTGGTGGATGATCTCCTCCTCGCGGGGGGCTTTCATTTTTGCAATACGGGTGTTGACCTGTGCCGCAGTCTGTGCAAATTCGCGTACCGCCTGCTGTGTCGTCTGCAAACGGCGGTACAGCAGTTGCCGCGTTCCGTTTTCTGCGGCGGAGGTGTTGAACGGGCACAAAAGCACGGTCGCTTTTTGCAGTATTTTTTTCGGGAGCAGAATGAATATAAGTCCTGCCGCAAGGCTTGCAAGCGTATACAGGACGGGATTGCCCGCCACGCCGTTGGTAATCATGGTCAGCAGACACGAAAGCAGGTACGCAAGTGCCGCCGCAGTCCTGCCTGCAGGGATGCAAAGTCCCGACAGCAGACCTCCCATACAGCAGGAAATGACCGTAAAACCGCCGTCGTCGTGCATTCCTGCAATGCAACCGCAACACACGCCTGCAAGACAGCCGCCCGTTTCGCCGCCGCCGTAAGCACTCACGAGGATCAGCACGCCTGCCGGGATCAGGGAAACGGGAATGCCGAAGGGCGTGCAATCCGCCAGTGAGAGAATACCCAGGCCGCAGGCAAGCAGAATGAATACGTTTGCCTGCTTTGCGTTGGCGGCGTTGTATCCGTTTTCACGCAGGCGGAACAGGTTGTGCAGAAGGAACGTGCCCGCACCTGCCAGCGTGCTTTCACAGACACACAGCAAAAATCCCGCAAGGGTGATACCTCTTGCCGTTTCCACCGCCGTCGAACACACGAGAAGGCTTCCTGCGGAAATCAGCATCTGCGGCAGGGATGCGTTGTTTTTATCAAAAAACGGCTGTGCGGTCAGGCGTAAAAGGGAGATGACCGCAACCGCGGCGGTGTATTTGAGTGCATCCAGGATGCTCCCGAACAAAAGACTTGCAAAGGCACAGCCCAATGCACCCCAGATCGAGCATTCGGAAGGCAGAACGGCGGCGGGAATGATGCCGAACGGGCGGATGTCGCCGATCACCCGTGCACAACTGAGCAAAAAGCCGATCGTACCACTGCCTGCAATACGCAGGATGCGTTTGACAACAGGCGGCGGATCTTTGAGAAATGCGGCAGGGGATTTGTGAACAGGGATGCGTTTTTTTGTTTTTTTCATCGTATTTACGTCCTTATGTATTGTTGGCTCTATTGTAACGCAAAGGCGATGTAGGATTGTGTCGGTTCTGCCTGTGGTTTTTCATGTCATTGTGTCGAAAGAAAAGGGAAAAATTTGTCTTGCAATTATAATAGTATTGTGTTATTATATACGATGAATTTATATGCGGATTGAAAGGAGATGCAAGTGTGGTACCTGTCGTGATCGTTCCCGGAATCGGAAACAGCAAAATTTTCAACGGAAACGATGAACTGACCGCATGGCCGCCGCAGTTGGATCCGGAATCTTTCATGAAAAGTTGTATGTGGCAGTTTACGAAAATGGCCATGTCGCACAAGGACAGCGGTTTTTCGGACAAACTGCGTGACTTCTTCGGAAGCGTTCTGGAACCCTTTGATTCCAACGGAAATCTGTATGTAAAACGCTATACTTCATTTTGTGATCTCTCACCCGAAGAAAAAGCGGTGCAATACAAAATACCTGCCGTGCAGGCGGTTGCGGATGAGATCGGTGAGGAAAACGTGCTTGTGTTTCCCTACGTTATTTCCGCCGATCCGCTTGAAAACGGCAAGGAACTCGTGGCATACGTCGAAAAGATCTGTGCCGAACGCAGGATCGAAAAGATTTCGGTGCTTTGCATCGGATGCGGCAGTACGCTCGTTACGGCGGCACTCGCAGACGCAGGCTTCAGACGCAGGCTTCACAAACTTTGTTTTTGTTTTTCGCCGCTGGACGGAACTTTGCTCATGAGCGATCTGTTGCTGGACAGTTTCGATTACCGCAAAAGCGTGTCCGTTCTGCTGTCGGTCATCCCCAAGGAAGATGCGGGGCTGTTCGTTGAACTGGAAGGCATGGTTCCGGGACTCATGGAAACGGTATTCGACAAGATCTTCACCGACGTGCGTGCCCTGTTTCTGAAAATGCCTGCCGCATGGGCGTTGTGCCCGTCGGATGACTACGTCGATCTTGCAGATGAATTTCTGTCGCAAAACGCGGCACTTCGCAAATCGACGGATGCTTTTCACGCTTTGCGTGTGTCTTTGCCCGATACCTTGCGTGCTTTGGATGCAGAGGGTGTCAGCGTTCATATTTTCAGCGGAAGCGGCTTGCCGTTCATCGCCCTCAGCCGATCTTCGGACGTGGTGAGCGATACGCTTATCAACACCTCCTCCTCGGCACTCAATCCCGCTGTTGAGGAAACGGCGGATGTGAAAAACTATGAGATCAATACGGAAGAAGCGTGTCTGCCTGCCGCCACGCGGTATTTTGCAGGCATTTCCCACCTGAAAGCCCTGCGTACGGATGAAGTGATCGTACCGCTTTCACAACTGTTCAAAAACTGATCTTACATAAACCATCAATCTCAAAGGAGACGATTCAATGGATTACAGACCCGAAGACATCAATCCCGAAACCGGTCGGCCTTATTACGCACCGCCTGCGGATGATGTCGTTATCTATACCCGCAACACCTTTGCTTTCAAGGTGCGTAACCTTTCCAAGTCCTACGGTGACAATCTCGTTCTGGACAATATTTCTTTCGATATTCCCGCAGGTCGCATCGTCGGTCTGCTCGGTCCCAACGGTTGCGGTAAGACCACGCTTATCAAGATCCTTGCGGGTCTTATCAACGATTACACCGGTCTTGTGAAGGTGGACGGCAAGAGGATCGGTATTGCCTCCAAATCGCACACCGCGTACCTGCCCGACAAAACGTTCTTCCCCGGACGTTTCCGCACCATTGACTGCATCGATTATTTCCAGGATTTCTTCGTTGATTTCAACCGTGAAAAAGCAATCGATTTTATGGACCGTTTCGGCATCGAACGCAATCAGAAAGTGCAGACCATGTCCAAGGGTATGCAGGAAAAACTGCAGCTTCTGACCGTCATGGCGAGAGAAGCGGATATTTATCTGCTGGACGAACCGCTGGGCGGCGTTGACCCTGCGGCAAGAAGCGTGATTCTTGACATCATCATGAACAACTACAAGGAAGATGCCACCGTGCTTCTGTCCACGCACCTTGTCAACGACCTTGAAACGAGTTTCGATCACGTTCTGATGCTCGGCAAGGGCAGTGTTCTCGTCAATACCGGTATTGACAATCTTCGTCAGACCGGAAAATCCGTTGAAGAAATCTTTAAGGAGGTTATCGGCGATGCTTGGGAAGTTGATTAAAAACGGTTTTAAGTCCAATCTCTCCGCAACCTTTACCATTTACATCACCATGCTCATCATGAGCGTCGTGCTGGGTGCTCTCATCCTGTTTGACTTTACGTCGCTGGGTACCAACGGTGCGGTTGCGGCTCTCGTATCCAAACTGGTCGTTTCCGCCGCACTGTGCATTACTTCGGTCGTATCCGTCATTCTCACCCTCGTTGCCGTGTTCGGTGACTTTTCGAGAAGTATGTACGGCACGGAAGGTCATCTGACCATGGCTCTGCCCGTCCGCGGCTCGGCTTTGCTTCTTGCAAAATGGATCTCGGGTACGCTTTGCGTTATCATCAGTTACATGGTTTTTTATTTAAGCCTTATTTTCTGTGCTTTTTCCGTACTTACGGATTTAAGCGGGTATATCAACGCAGGCGATGCGGCATCCTATAATGTCTACGCCATCGCATGGCAGTTCATTACCTACGCCATTCAGGCTTCGGGTAAGATCATTCCCGATGAAAGCATCATCTTCACCATGGTCAATCTCTATGCGTTCGAAGGTGCCATCCGCGTGTGCATTTTCGTTCTGCTCGTTTTCTTTGCCGTTACGCTCGCACACGTGCGTCCGTTTGACAAGATCAAAAAACTCGGCCCCATCCTTTATTTCTTTGCAAGTTTTGCCGTTGTGGAAGGCATTTCGAAGATCGTGACCGCAATGGTGAAAGTCTATATGCTCATTGATGCAAACTATGCTTTTACCTTCACGCTGTATGAAAGTGAAGCCAACCTTGCATGGAGCTACGGTCTGGGTGCCTATCCCATCACGGGCGTTTATTGCTCGGCACTCATGTCCATTGCCGTGTTCCTCGTTACCGCATACCTCATTGACCGCAAGGTGAACGTGGACGCATAAAATAAAAAGGAGGCGTGTTCATTGGATCTGCACATCATTGATATTTCCCGCGATATTTTGGAATGTCCCGTGTATCCCGGTGATCCGGCTCCGCAACTGTCTCTGGTCAGCGGGATCGCACAGGGCGATGCCTGCAATACCGCACAACTGACCGCCTGCCTGCACACGGGCACCCATGCGGATGCACCCCTGCATTTCATAGACAGGGGAACCCCTATCAACAAAATGGATCTGTCGCTGTTCGTGGGTGAATGTACCGTGATCGAATGCTCTGCGGGGCTGATTACAGGGGAGACGGTCAACCGTTCGTTTCCGCGTAACGTACAGCGTTTGCTCGTAAAGAGCAACGGACAGGCGTTTTTCGACGTCACCGCCGCAGAGGAACTGACCTATGCGGGTGTTCGTCTGATCGGTACGGATGCCATGAGCGTGGGTGCATTCGGCAATGAAGCCGCACCGCACAAGGCATTCCTGCGTGAGGGAACGGCAATCCTTGAAAATCTCGATCTTTCAAAAGTAAAACCCGGCAAGTATTTTCTCATGGCACAGCCCGTCAAAATCAAAGGGGTGGAAGCTGCCCCCTGCCGTGCCCTGCTCGTGGACGGTCATATCTTCTGGGGCGGCAGTAACAATCCGTAAACGGCGAAAGTGCCTAATTATTACTTTGTCTTAAATTTAATTTTCATATTAAAAGGAGTCAAAAAACTATGGGCAATCTCAACAAAAAAACCGTAGAGAACCTTGACGTAAAAGGCAAGAAAGTTCTCGTCCGCTGCGATTTCAACGTCAAAATGGAAAACGGCGTCATCACCAGTGACAAGCGTGTCGTCGCCGCACTTCCCACCATCAAGTACCTCATTGAAAACGGTGCAAAGCTGATCCTTTGCTCCCACCTGGGCAGACCGAAGGGCGAATTCAATCCCGAATTCTCCATGAAGCCCGTTGCCGAATGCCTGTCGAAGTATCTCGGTCAGGAAGTCAAACTCGCATCTGACGTCGTCGGTGAAAGTGCACAGGCACTTGCCGCCGAACTCAAGGAAGGCGAAGTCATGCTTCTTGAAAACGTACGTTTTGAACCCGGCGAAACCAAGAACTGCCCGGAACTGAGCAAAAAGTTTGCTGATCTTGCAGATCTGTACGTCAGCGATGCTTTCGGTTCCGTTCACAGAGCACACGCTTCCACCGCAGGCGTTGCCGCATACCTTCCCTCTGCCGTCGGTTTCCTCATTCAGAAGGAACTCGAAGTCATGGGCGGTGCCCTTGAAAATCCCGTCCGTCCTCTCGTTGCCGTACTCGGCGGTGCCAAAGTTTCCGACAAGATCGGTGTTATCGAAAACCTCATCGAAAAATGCGATACCATCATCATCGGCGGCGGTATGGCTTACACCTTCTTCAAGGCTCTGGGCAAAGAAGTCGGTACTTCCATCTGCGAATACGACAAGCTTGATCTTGCCCGTGACCTCATGGCAAAAGCACGCGAAAAGGGCGTTAACTTCCTCATTCCCGTTGACAACGTGATCGGCAAGGAATACAAAGCCGATACCCTCTTTATGCGTATTTATTCCGATTCCATTCCCGACGGTTGGATGGGTCTGGACATCGGCAAGACCACGCAGGAACTTTTCTCCAAGTCCATCCAGGGTGCAGGCACCGTGATCTGGAACGGCCCGATGGGTGTTTCCGAATGGGAAAACTTTGCCGCAGGTACCACTGCAGTTGCACAGGCAATTGCTGATTCGGGTGCGATCTCCATCATCGGCGGCGGTGACTCCGCAGCTGCTATCAAGAAGCTCGGCTTTGCCGATAAGATGACTCACATCTCCACCGGCGGCGGTGCATCCCTTGAATTCCTTGAAGGCAAAGAACTGCCCGGTATCGCTTGCATCAGCGAGAAATAAGAAAATAAACAAAATTTTGCGGGGTACGGGAAGAAATCCCGTTCCCCCGTTTTTACGGAGGATACAACAATGAATAAAGCTCTTCGCAAAGCCGTTATTGCCGGCAACTGGAAAATGAACAACACGCCCGACACCACCAAGGCTACCATTGAAGCCATGAAGCCCCTCGTAGCAGACGCTGACTGTGACGTCGTTCTCTGCGTACCGTACATCGACATTCCCGCCGCTTTGGAAGCCACTGCAGGCTCCAACATCAAGATCGGTGCCGAAAACTGCCATTGGGAAGTCAAAGGTGCTTTCACCGGTGAAGTTTCCGCCGAAATGCTCAAAGCTGTCGGCGTTCCTTACGTTATCATCGGCCATTCCGAAAGAAGACAGTATTTCGGTGAAACCGACGAAACCGTCAATATGCGTGTGCGTGCCGCTCTGAATGCAGGTCTCACCGTCATTCTTTGCGTCGGTGAAGTCAAGCAAGAACGTCTGCAGGGCGTAACGAGCGAGATCGTCCGCAAACAGACCAAAGTGGCTCTGGGCGGTGTTTCCGAAGCAGAACTTGACAGCATCATCCTTGCTTACGAACCCGTATGGGCAATCGGAACGGGTCTGACCGCTACTCCCGATCAGGCACAGGAAGTCTGTGCAGACATCCGTGCTCTCATTGCTGAACTCTACAGCAAGGAAGCCGCCGATAAGTTTGTCATTCAGTACGGCGGATCCATGAACGCAGGCAACGCTGCAGAACTTCTTGACAAAGAAGACGTCGACGGCGGTCTCATCGGCGGTGCATCCCTCAAGGCAGAAGATTTCTCCGTCATCGTCAAAGCGGCATCCCGCTAAAAGTGAGGAAGAAACATGAGCGAAAAAGTTCTTCTCGTCGTTATGGACGGCATCGGTTTTTCCAAGACCGGTCTGGGTGATGCCGTCACCCTTGCAAACACACCCGTTCTCGATAAACTCCTTGCAGAATGCCCCAACACCCGTCTGAAAGCCCACGGTGAAGCCGTCGGTCTGCCTTCGGACGACGATATGGGCAACAGCGAAGTCGGCCACAACGCATTGGGTTGCGGTCAGGTCTATTCGCAGGGTGCAAAGCTTGTCAACGAATCCATCGAAAGCGGCTCTCTGTACGCTCACACCGCATGGAAAGAAGTGGCAGGCAACTGCGTAGCAAAAAACAGTGCGTTGCATTTCATCGGCCTTTTGTCCGACGGTAACGTACATTCCAATATCAACCACCTTTTCCTGCTTCTCAAACAGGCAAAGGCAGAGGGCGTCAAAAAGGCGTTCGTTCACATCCTGCTTGACGGCAGAGACGTGCCTGCCACCAGTGCTCTGACTTACGTGGAAGCACTTGAAAACGAACTCAAAGCCCTCAACGACGGTACGTTCTGCGGTAAGATCGCTTCGGGCGGCGGCAGAATGAAGATCACCATGGACCGTTATCAGGCTGACTGGGCAATGGTCGAACGCGGCTGGAACACCCACGTAAAGGGTGAAGGCAGACAGTTTGCTTCCGCCACCGAAGCCATTGAAACTTTCCGTGCCGAAAACGACGGCATCATCGACCAGGATCTGCCTGCATTCGTTATTGCCGAAAACGGTGAAGCGGTCGGTAAGATCGTGGACGGCGACAGCGTGGTGCTGTTCAACTTCCGCGGTGACCGTGCCATCGAACTGAGCATGGCGTTTGATTGTGACGAATTCAATTTCTTTGATCGCGGTGCAAAGCCCGACGTGGTATACGCCGGTATGTTGCAGTATGACGGCGACCTGAATATGCCCGCACGTTATCTTGTAAGCCCGCCCGAGATCAAATACACACTCTCCGAACTGCTCGTTTCCAAGGGACTTCGTCAGTTTGCAGTTTCCGAAACCCAGAAATACGGCCACGTGACCTACTTCTGGAACGGCAACCGCAGCGGCAAGTTCAGCGAAGAACTCGAAACCTATCTGGAGATTCCCTCCGATAAGGTCAGTTTCGACGAACGTCCGTGGATGAAATCCGCAGAAGTGACCGATGCCGTTATTGAAGCAATGGTCAGCGGCGAATACGATTTCATCCGTTGTAACTATCCCAACGGCGACATGGTCGGCCATACGGGCAGTCTGGAAGCCACCATCATTGCTTGTGAAGCGGTTGACCTTGCACTTGCAAGAGTGCTCAAGGTTGCCAAGGAAACAGGCTTTACGGTTCTTATCACCGCAGACCACGGCAATGCCGATGAAATGCTTGAAAAGAACAAAAAGGGTGTTGTTGCCGTCCGTACCGCACACTCTCTGAATCCCGTTCCGTTCATCATCGTTTCCGACAAGGAATACAAGATCGTTGACGGTGAATACGGCCTTGCCAACGTGGCACCCACGGTTGCCAAGATCTTTGGCATTGAACCGTATGAAGCATGGGAAAAACCCGTGATCTGAACGCACAGGGTTTTGTAAACAATAAAAACAGGTATTATCGTAAGCAAATTGCTTGCATAATACCTGTTTTTTTGGTTTTTACGGAAAGTAAATTATGATTTATGCACATAAATCATAATTTATTTTTGCAATCTCAGAACTTCATATCCGCATAAATGGGATAGTGGTCGGAGGTGTGCTTGTTTGCGTATTTTTCGCGGATGATCTTGTAAACGGATACTTCTTCGATCTTGTCGTTGACGAAAATGTAGTCGATCGGCTCGCCGTCCTCGCCGCCTTTGTAATCGTGATAGGTTTTACCGTTCATGGCGGATACGGCAAGATCCTGCGTATCACGAAGTCCCGTTTCAACGATGCCGTCGTACAGGCTGTTGCTCTTTTTGAAGTTGAAGTCACCCGTCAGCACCGTGGGCATATCAAAGGTCAGTGCGTGTTCGGCAACCATTTTTGAGCCGTTTATGCGTGCTTCATTGCCTTCGTGGTCAAGGTGGGTGTTCACGTGTGCGTATCCTTCGCCCGTTTCAATGTTTTTAAGGATCACCCACGTGCAGACACGTCTGCAGGCGGCATCCCAGCCGTAGGACACTTCATCGGGTGTTTCCGAAAGCCAGAACGTACCGCTGTCCACGAGTTCGTACTTATCCTTGCGGAACAGCACGGCGGAGATCTCACCGCAGTCTTCCCCGATACCGCCCGAATCTCTGCCCACACCGACGAAGGTGTAATCGGTGAGGTTTTCCGTGAGATTCAGATACCATTCATAGGTACATTCCTGAATACCGACGGAATCGGGTGCGTATTCGGCAATGAGTTGCGGCACGATGTCCTTGCGTTTTTTGTATTCACCGCAACGGATGTTGAAGGACATAATGCGTACGGTCTCACTGTCGGTCAGCACGTCCTTGGGTGTAAATTCGGGCATACAGGCAGAAAATGCACCCAGGCACACAGCCAGCAGACAAACGAGGCTTACAACGCGAAGCATGATTTTTTTCATTATTTCTCTCTCCTTTGGTTTTTTCTTAAATAAACGCTCTTGCAAAGCAAAATGCAAGAAATTTTACCTTAAAACAGTTTCCAGTCGGAAACATCACATTGACCGTGTTTGTTTTTGCCGACCGCAACCACCGTACCGTCCGCCTTTACGCCGACGGTTTGAGAACCGCCGCCGGCAATGGCAACAATGTCCGTCCAGTCTTGTACATTGCAACGGTGGTATAAATCATTTCCTGCGGCAACGACCGTGCCGTCTGCCCTGAGACCGACGAGATGCAAATTCCCTGCGGCAATGGCAACAATATCCGTCCATGGAAGCGTGACACAATTCTTGCCTTTGCAAACATGGATCAGATCACCGACAACGATCACCTTACCGTCCGCTTGCAATCCTGCGGTAAAATGAGATCCTGCCGCAACGGCGATCATGTTTTTCCAACGATCCGTATTGCATTGCGGCATGGAAGTTTTTTCTCCGGCAGCAATCACTTTGCCGTCCTTTGTTAAACCTGCAATGTGGTCTCTGCCTGCGGTAATCGCCGTTATTTTTGACCAGTTTTGAACTTCTCGACACAAACGCTTTTCATAGCCGCTGTAAACAACCGTACCGTCGTTTTTCAATCCGACCGTACCTGAATGTGTACAAGCAAGCGAAACGATGTTTTTCCATTGCTTCGTGCTGTCATCTCCCCAAGGGCCGGTTTTCGTGTTGCATACCGTACCGTTCGCCCGCAGACCGACGATATGAGCATAACCGCTTGATACGGCAACGATATTCGTCCGGTTTTGCACATTTTCGATTCTTTCAATTTTCTCTCCGACCGTAAGCACCGTACCGTCCGCTTTCAATCCGACGGTATGGGTTTCTCCGCAGGCGATGATGCCTTGATTTCGGCTGAATTCGCGGCGGATATCCGCAATCGGTCGGCTGTTTGCAGACGGTGTGACCGTTTTGGGGGTACTTGCATTCCCGATCGAAACGTGCACCCTGTACAGACCGTCCGCATCCTTTTGGTCGGGTACATTTTCGTATGTATCATCAGCATCCGATCGGACGACATCTTTGCATTTTCCCGGTGCAGTCGGAACTTTCATGCTTGTCTGTTGTGCACTGCTTCGTTTTGCTTGTTCGGTCAGTGCGTCGAGTTTCTGCTGACACTGCGCACGCAGGTCTTTGGCATCGGCAAATTTATCTTCGATCGACTGAAACTCCGTGATCGCTTCACACAGCGACATCATATCTCCCTTTTGCATGAGCATGACGGCACGGTTGTAGGCGGATTGATCGATCATGTGCTTGAGCGTGGTGCGGTACAACTCGTCCGCAAAACGCAGTGCCTTGGAGAAAGCGGGATGCGTTGCGAGTTTTTCGGTGCAAGTCTCAAACTGCTTTATATCCGTATACCCCAATGCCAGCATGGTCTTTACCACGTACGCAGGTGCGTATTCGGGGTCCATATCCAAGGCACGTTCGCAGTATTCGTCCGCTTTTTCACGTTCGCCGTCCTCCAGAAACAGAAAAGCGCGTTTCACAAGTGCTTTCACACGGTCGGAGTCCTGTTGCACGGGTGCGATCGGTTCGGCTGTCGGCTCGGGCACACCCACCGTTTTACAACTGTGCAGAATGCTCGCCTCATGCAAAGCCGCAAGCAGTTTCTTTCTTTCGGCAAAACGGCAGACATACAGTTTCTGATAGGTGTTCAGCTGCAACCGCATACCGTACTCTTTGTAATCGATCTGTTCATCCATTTGCAGAACCAACACTTTTTTGCCGCATTCCGCCGCCAAGTTGATCTCTTTTCTGCAGTTTGCGGATTCGATGGTATTGTCCGACAAAAAAACGATGAACACCGTACAGCCGAGCACCATTTTTTCGATGAAAGCAGGCCATTCGGTGCCGGCTTCGATACCGTCATCATACCACACGCGGAATCCGTCCTTCTGCATGGCATGAATGATCGGCAGAACAGTATCGTTGTCCTTGTGGGCGTAACTTGCAAAAATATAGGGTTGCGTGTCACGTTCGGGCTGTTCGGGCTGCCCGTTCGCCGTGTCCGTGTGCATATACACGGGAATATAGTTCATCTGATCGCAAAATTCACACCGCACATTGCCGCTTTTGTTTTCGGGCAACTGTGCACCGCAGAGTTTGCACGTATAAAAAGACATAGGGCTTCTCCTGTAAAACAGAATTGAAAATTTGCATATTTATTCTATTATAAAACGAAAACCGCGGTTTTTCAACACCTATATTTTTCGTTTTTCGCCTCTCCCCCTTGTTGCGGAAAGAAAAATCCGCACTACAATAAAGCCGTACAACAGAGTATTTGTTTTGCAAAAAAATGCATTGCGTGCATTGACGGCGGTGTGTGTTTTTGGTATACTGATTTATTATAATTAAAAATAATGTCGGAAAGTATGGATTCGGAAAGCAAAAACAGAATATCTGTTGCAAAAGTACGAGACAGAAAGGTCAATGCGGTCATTATGGAAAACAAGAAAATACATCTTTATTTTGATAAATTCCTCTTTCCCGTGGACTATGAAACGGTGCGGCAGTTTATCACGGACGAACTCAACCGCCTTGCAAAAGAGACGGGTTGCAGTCTTGCGGGGCTGAAAATTGAGTTCAAGGACAACGGTACGGATGATGCGGTCGCCTATTTTTCACACAGAGGTGATACGCCCATCGGTTTCTGTTTTCATCTGAATATGCTTGACCGTTCCTCACCCAACAAGATCATCGACACCGTCAGACACGAATTTGCACATTACGTGGTCTGCGTGCACTACAAAGGCCGTCAGCCTTCACAGGCACACGGTAAGGAATGGATGGCGATCTGTGACCGACTGGGTGCCTTGCCGCTTCCGTATATGGTTACGGATAAAACGAAACACATCAAGTAAAGCGTTTTGCGGAAAGCGAGGTTTGTTGCCGCACAGGCAGGAAGGATATATGAGTAGATTTACCATCAGTTTTGACGCTTCCACCGTAACGGGGGAGAACGACAAAAACCAGGACGTTTTTCTTGCGGACGGTTTTATGTCAAGCGTTACGGGCAAGGACAGTCAGCAGTGTATAGGCACCTGTGATGCCGATGAGCATCTGCACGTGTTTTCGGTCTGCGACGGCATCGGTATGTTTGAGGACAGCGGTCCCGTTACACAGGAAGTCCTGCACACCGTTCAAGAACAGGCAAACCTTTTTAACAGACAATCACAAACTGCCGACGGGGAAAGCGTTTTGCAGTGGTGTCGTGACACACTTGATCTTGCACGCAGACGCATGAAAGAATTCTGTGACGAAAATCACGTCAGCGGCTCGTGCACGCTTGCAATGCTCGTGCTCACCGATACGCATTACGTGGCGGTCAATTCGGGTGATTCACCCGTGTTTTCGTATAAAAACGGAGTGCTCGAAGAACTGTCATACCGACACACCATGGCATCGTTCAAACGCAAACTCGGTTTGCCTGCGGTGGATGCGGAAGAAAGAATGCTTTTGCACCATTTCGGGGAAGAAACGCTCACGGTGGCACAGGTGTCGGGAGAACTCGTACCCGACAGCGTGTTTTTCCTTTGCTCGGACGGCGTTTTCAACGTGTTCGGCAAAGAAGGACTTGAAAAACATCTGCAAACGGGGAAAACGGCTGATTATTTTACGCAGACGGCAGGCAAAACGCCGCAGTCGGACAACTGCACGGCTGTGTGCGTTCACGTCATCGGCTGAACCGATCGGTCGGTAAAAAGAAGGAGATAGTATGGATTTTATTAAAGATTTGAATCGTTTTTGTGCAAATCACGCGGATAAACAAATTGCCGTTCTGTTTCACACCAGCACCATTCTCAATTCCCTTGCACAATTGCAGGAATTCTTTTCCAATCAAAGAAGCAACGTCTATGCATTCATACCCGAAAACTGCGTGTATGAACTGAAATTGCTTGCAAAATGCAGTTCGTTTCCCAAGTACCGTGAGAAAGCATCGTTCCTTCTGGAACACTGCTCAACGACCAATGCGTGGGCATACCGTGACATCTGCAAGTTCAAAGACGTGTTTCTGAAATCGTATCAGAGTGACATTGCAGTGTTCGTGTTTTTTGAACCTGCCGCGGCATCCGCTTTTTCCGAACAACTCGGCAGCGTGCCCGACGTTTATATTCTCAATTGCGATCCCTATAACCGCAAGTGCACGAACTGCACGCCCGTGTTTTCAGGTACGCGCATTGACCGTGTTTGTTTTTCGCTGCGGAGTACGGAATTGACCGAATGCACAAAGGGAGCCAAGCAATTCACCGTGCGTGACGGTATGGGAAAAACGGTTGCAACGCTTGCAACGAACGAACTCAAAAAATTCCACAGCGGCGGTGAAGCGGTGTTGTATACAACGCCTGCCTTACCCGGGAAGGTAGTCAAAATCTTCAACCGTGTTCCCAATAAAAACATGGTTAGAAAGTTCATTCAGTTGTTGCCGCTGAGCGCAAAGATCGTCGGTTGCGTGTTGCCCGAAGCCTTGCTGTACTGCAACGACGTATGCGTCGGCTACATTATGAAAAAACTAAACGGCTCGGATCTGGGCAGTGCGATGTCGGATTTCAGTGATGCACAACGCAAACAACTTGTGCGTGACGTGTCGGTCATTTTGCTGGAACTGCGTCTTACGCAGATCCTCGTCACCGATATTTCATCGGGCAATGTTTATATCGACGCCAACGACAGGATCTGTTTTGTGGACTGTGACAGCATGGAGATGTACTGTTTCCCCGGCGGCGGTACCACGTACCCTTACGGTCACCCCGACGTGACGGAGGATTATTTCTACAATAAATTACGCAAGCCCGAACATTTCAATTTCTCGTATGCCGTTTTGCTGTTCCATCTGTTGCTCGGCATTGAGAATCCGCTGATCCAGAAAGGGCTGGGCGATGAGGATCCGCAGTGGAAAAAACACAAATTCCCCTATGCCAACCAAAACGGAAAGGGTGTTTGTGCACCCGGCACCACTGCCAACGAACGAAAACTTGCCGTATGGTGTCAACAATCCGAGGCTGTACGTGAAGGCTTTGTCGGCGTTTTTAATTTTCAGACGACCTATGACATCGGCGAATGGATAAAAATGATCGGCATTTGTTAAAAAAATCAAATAAAACCAAACATAAAAGGAGTTCAATAGTATGGGTTTTCAGAAAAAAATTGATATTTGTCTTGTGGTAGACCGCAGTTCTTCCCTCAAAAAAGATACGGAAACGATCAACGCTGCCATCGTCAATATGGTCAGTGCGATCAAGAGTGCTCCGAAACTGCACGGCTGTGAGATTTTCTTTACGTTGGTATCGTTTGCAAACTCCATGGTCAAGCACGTTGACTTCGAGCCGATCGATAAGGTTGCCGCATCTGCTCTGTCTTTGACTTTTGACGGTCAGACCAACCCTGCCCCCGCACTGGAATATGCCTTCAACGAATCGTCAAAACGCTATTACAAATGGAAGGATGACGGTGAAGAAGCCTATCATCCGCTGATTTTCTTCTTTACCGACGGCAATCCCTATCCCGTGGAAAAATACATGAAACCGTATGAAAAGGTTGCCGCCGCGATCAAAGAAAAGGAACTGAATAAAAAACTGCTCGTCGTGTGTGCAGGCTACGGCGGCGTGAATATGGACAATCTCCGCCTGATGACCAATTTCCCCGAACGTGCCCTGAAAATGTCCGACGGCAACGTTGCAAAACTCAAGGATTTCTTCAACGAGGTCATCGTAAAGACCTGCGTTGCCACGGCAACCAACACCGTTGACCAGTTGGCAGAGATGTTCGCAGGATTCACGGAAGAATAATATAAACAGTTTCTGAGAGGTGATAAACCTATGAAAACACTTCGTTTTCTCGGCAAAGGTGTCGGTCACGAACATGAACGGCAGGATTGTCAGGACAGATTGAGCGTTTTTGTTGCAGCAAACGGAAGAAAGATCTACGCCGTTGCAGACGGTTGTTCTTCTTCCGCCTATGCACAGCAGGCGGCACAGTGCAATATCGATACCGTCAACAACCTGTTCTCACACGTCGGCATCGATGAATTGTCCCGTACCGCGTTCATATCGCTCTATCCGCAATTGGAAAAGTATTGGGAAAACGTTGCCGAGGATGATATTGCCGCCTGTCTGGCTTCTGTTTTTTTGTACGAAATGGCAAGAACGGCAAAGGCAATGGCTTTGTCCGATGCCAGAATGGCTGATTTTTGTGCCACCTTGCTGTTCGCAGTCGTGGAAGAGGATAAAACACTCGTCGGTCATATCGGTGACGGAAACGTTATTTTTTATGACAAACAGGGCGAGATCGTCTGCATTTCCGAAGAAGACAACGGTGCGGATTCCACCCATACCTATTTTACCGTAAGCCCCGATTTTACACGGCATTTCCGTACGGTAACGATTCCCACGGATTCCTACGAAAGTCTTGTTCTGTTCTCGGACGGCCCGCAGACCATGTTCCGCATGGAGCACGGCACGATCGCAAGGGGTGCGTATGAAATCGCAGTGGCACCCGCGATCGCAAAGCAGGTGAAAACCGAGGAGGAATTTGCAAGATCCCTGCAAAAAGTACTCGGTCACGCCATGCATTACGGTGATGATGACTGGTCGATCATCGTTTCCTGTAACGGGGACGTACCCCTGACACCCATTGTACCGCTTTCGCTCAACGATCTGTTCATGGAGGAATTTGAGAAATATCTGGCATCCCGGAAACAGGCGGAAGAAGAAGCGGAGCCGGAAGCCGATGTGTCGGTGCTTCTGCCCGAAGCGGATACGCAAGAAGCCGACAACGGCGACACGGTACCGATTCCCCCCGTTGTTTACCCGCACTGTGATACCCCGATCGCACCGCAAATGCCGCCTGTTGCAGAAACGCCTGCCGACAGCGAAACGCCTGCTGACAGCCAACCGTCGATTGTTAACCGTGTTCCGTCTGACGGGGATGATCCGAAAAACGGCAAGAAAAAACGCATCGGATTCACGTTTGCCATAAAATAATTTCTGAAAAGGAATATCATCATGGATAAAATAAAAGAACAATTAAGAGAACATCGCATCATGGCTGCTTTTGATGCCTTCAACAAAAGCAACGGCAATAAATACACGCTTGTCGGCAAAATGAACGCAGGCGGTGCGTTTGCCGCCGTTTATGAGGTGAAGGATAATTACGGCAGAAAAATCGTTATGAAGGCCGTTGATTCAACCATCACCGAGTTGGAGCTTACCCCCGGGGAAGTCTGCGAGTATGTAAAAAAAGAAATCAAGACCATGATGTTGCTCAAGGATTGCCCCTATGTGATGGAGTTGCTTGACCACGTGGACGTGTGCATTGATGAAAGGAAGAACGATCACGTATATCTGTTGCTCATGCCGAAAATGACGGTGGTATCGGAATACTTCATACAGAACTCCAACAATACACCTGCAAGGGTGCTTGCCATGACCGCCGATATCTGCCGTGCACTGGAATTCTGCCATGCAAAGAAAATCCTGCACAGGGATATCAAGCCCCAGAATCTTTACTATTCATCCGAAAAAGGCCATTTCGTACTGGCTGACTTCGGTGTTTCACGCACGCTGTTCAACCATAACCGTGCCGTTACGAGGATCGGCTCTCTCCTTGCCCCCGAAATTATGGCTTTTCAGGACCTTCGCGGCCGTATGAACTCGGATATTTTCTCGCTGGGTATGACCGCCCTGTGGATCAATGCCGAAATGTCAACGCTCGATGAAGTGATCGCCGAAAAGTTCAACAGCCTTCCTGCTGACGTCAAGGATATTCTTATGAAAGCCATCGACGGCAATCCCGCAACCCGCTACCAGACTGCCCGCGATATGCTCAACGACATCGAAAGAGTCGCACCTGCCGCATCTCATGCAGGCAATCACAAATCACAGGTACAGCAGTGCGTGGATGCATTCATGAAGAAACAGTACACGGAGGCTCTGCAGATCGCAAAAGCGGGTGCACAGACACATACTCCCGTTATGATCTGTCTGTACGCCTATCTTCTTGCCTGTCAGAAAAAGACCGATGAAGCGTTGGCAGTTCTTTCTCCGCTTGCCGATCGCGGTGATGCGGTTGCAACGGGTCTTTACGGTATCATCGGCCGTATGGCGGTCGTCGGCAAGGATGCCGCAAAAGATCAGGAAATGATAAAGTTGATCTTCAGATCCGCACAGAGCAATTTCAGCGTTGCGCAGTACTACATCGGCCGCTGGATGATCGACGGTGAATCGGGCTTCGCCACGGATACCGAAAAGGGAACGGCATTCATTTTTGAATCGTTCAACCGCGGTTTCCTGCCTGCCATGGACTATTTCCGCAAGGCACTCAAACGCAATCCCGACCGTTTCGTTTCGGTTGAATCCATGCAGAATCTGATGGATATTGCACTCAAGGACTTCTCGAAAGAGAAGTATCCGCAGGCGATCGTGCTTGCCGTCGTTGCGGCTTATTGAACATAAAAAATAACGGGTTGCATCAAACTGCGTAATGCGGTCGGATGCAACCCGTTTATTACTGTTTCAAATCAGGTCTGTGCTTTTTTTGCGGCGTCAAATGCTTCGTTTTCCTTGCGGCGTTCGGCACGCATCACTTCAAGGTCACGGTACATCTGTGCTTTTCTTTCTCCCTCGACGTCGTACATGGTCTTGAGGATGACGGCTTTGAGCAGGTTGCTCAGTGCATAACCGAACACGAGGAAGGCAAGCAGCCACAGGCAGGTTTTGAGGTAGGTCGGCTGTGCCTGCATGGTGGCAACGAGGTTACCTTCATCGGAGGACAGATAACCGACCGCTGCAATCATGAAAGGAATGGAAACCTCCTTGACGTAGTTGATGGCGGTGGTAACCCAACCGGGGATAATGCCCTGGATGGCTTCGATGCGTTCGCCCGTTTCCCATTCGAGATAGTCGAAATACTCGACGTTGAAATGCGAGTTGGACAGTTCCTGCACGCCGATACCCACGCCGAACAGGAAATAGAATACATAGAAGAAGATGCTGTTCCAGCCGCTGAAGAAATAGATGCCCATTTTGGCTTCGACCGCACAAATGGCAAAGAGAATGCCTGCGGAGATCATGGAATACGGGCCGCAGAATTTGAGAAGTTTGGTGGGCTCGTATTTCTTGGAAAGTTTGGTTGTGATGAGATTGCCCACGACCGTACCGATCGCGGTGGGCAGTGTCAGAAGCAGATTTTTGGAGGAGCCGACGGTAATGGCGGCAAGGTAGGTGGACATTTTGCCGAGCATGGCAAGGCAGTTTGCCCATGTAATGAACTGATAGGCACGGTAATTTTTGAGTTTGAACAGAGAAAACAGGGTTTTGGAGATCTTGACTTTCTCTTGGCGGGGCAGTTCAATGCGTTCCTTGCAGAACAGACCGCACATGAGGTTGCCGATGAGAGTAACGACAGCCGCCAAAGTGCCGAGCGTCATGTACATCTGATTTTTGTCGGTATTGAATTCGCCGTAGATAAAGGTGAACAGATACGCTCCGCCGTAGCCGATGTAGTAGGACAACTGCCAGATGGTGGCAACCGTTTTCTTCTCCTTGTGGTTGGGAGAAATGACCTGTGACACGTTCTGACCGAGGTTGTTGAAGGCGTTGAAAATGGTCTGACAGCAGGCAATGCCGTAGCGGAAAAGTGTCATTTGCTGTACCGTCCAGCCTTCGGGCACGTAGAAATAGAACACCGTCAGCAGGAAAATCGGAACCAGACAGATGATATACCACTGGCGGTATCTGCCCCATTTGGTCTTCCATTTCTGCACCACGATGGCTGAAATGAAACCGAACAGCAGGCCGAGTACGGTGGTCAGCGTTGTCTGTACGGCAAGAATGGATGCGATCTCCTCGGAATTGACACCCACGGGGCCGTAATACAGTTCGTGCAGGAACGCCGTGGCAAGCGTGCCCGTGAGCGTGGTGCCGAACATACCGCCGATGCGTGCGATCATCAGACAGGCATACTCAAATTTGGTTATGTATTTGCCGTGGTCGGAGGACAGTGCGTTTTCAGGTGTTTGTGTCGGCGAAAGGGTTTTCTTTTTTCCCATTTTGTAATTCTCCCTTTTGGTTTGTTGAAAGCAAACAAAAAACCGCAGTTGACAGACGTATTTTTATTTGCTCTTAACTATACTATCACATCTGCCGCAAAAAAACAAGTCAAAAAAGTTTTGTATCGATCGGTCGGTCAGCGTACCGATCACGGGAACGGGTTATCAATTGCGAACAGGCGTAATACGGTGTTTTTTTAACGCTCCTTTCATTTGTGCGTGTGTAAGCCCGTTCTCTCTCTTTCTTACAGAACATTCTTTTAAACATTCTTTCTATATATAATAGTATGTACGGTCCTCAAAGAGGTCCGCAGAAAATAATGTGTCAGTCCTCAAGGCAGTCCGCAAAAACAAAACAGACGACAAGCCGAAAAGCCCGATATGAAAGGCTTTGTGCGACTTCGTCAGTCCACAGGGAAGTCCGCAAAGAAATGTACGACCGTCCGCAGAACGAACAACCGTTATTTTTACGCAGAGCGGGGGAATGAATTGCTGTAAATTATGATTTACAAGTTCTAAAC
>JAZNRU010000014.1:0-28706 GCA_045590895.1 Acutalibacteraceae bacterium | reverse complement strand
GGTCTTGTCTTCCTAAGACCGCTTGGCCTCCGACTTATTGCATCCGTCACCCTATATAAGAACTCTATGATCGGAGCGTAAGCGACCCTTCATATTCCCGCAAGGGAATATATCATTCATCATATCTCCGATATATCATATCCGCACAGCGGATATATCATAAAAAGCGGGGCTGTTGAACAGCCCCGCTTTTTATATTATTTGCCGGATTTTCTGGCTTCGATCTCAGCCACCATTTCACGCTGGCGTTTTTCGGTAATCGTATAGAAGAACATGGGCACGGCACAGGCAAACATACTGATAACACCCGACAGGATGAGCACGTTCCAAAGTGCATCGGGATTGCCGACGGTGTACGTTTTCGTATCGATTTGTGCAATGCTCAGAGACATAACGCCGATGAATGCACCGACTGCCATACCGATCTTGTTGATGAGCGTCTGCATTGCAAAGCAGATTCCTTCGCCGCGTTCACCCGTTTTCCATTCCAGATAGTCAACCGTGTCACCGATCATAGCGTAGGTGATGATGTTGTTGACACCCTGCGGAATGCCGAGAAGCACAAGACCGATCGCACCGATGATGAGTTTCCACGGTGCATCGTAACCGACGAAATACATGATCGCCATCACGACACCGCCGAAAATATGAACGGCAATATAGGACCATTTCTTGGTGAATTTTTTGGACATCCACGGCACGAGCAGAGATGCAACCAGACCGCCGGGAACAACGAGAAGCGTAATAATGCCGTAAAGACCTTCGTTCTGCAGAATGTATTTTGCGAAATACAGACCGCCCGTGTAAGAATAAACCATTCTTGCACCGCCGAGAACACCGGAAAGAACGATGAGAAGCAGTTCCTTGTTCTTAAACAGGAGTTTGAGATTGTGACCGAAGGACGGTGCTTCACCTTCAGCAGTAAAGCGTTCCTGCGTGTTTTTGAAACCGTAGAAGAACATCGGAATGGCGGAAACGACAAGCACAACTGCACAGATGAAATAAACGATCTTGAGAGCATCGGCATTGGCAATTTCCATGCCCATTTTAACCGTACCGACAAAGGTATTGGCGGCTTCTTCAGCGGTAATGCCCTGGTTTGCGACCATGTTGGTGATCGCCTCGGCTTTGTCCTGCATGATAAGTGCAAGATCGTCGACCGTATACTTGAACTTTGCGGTCACGGCACCCGTGATGATGGGGACGAAAACGGTAACCACACCGGCACCGAGCGTACACGCCATACGGGCAACGGTGAGAATATTACCGCGTACAACGGTGTCGTTGGTAAGACAGGTGGAAAGTCCCCAGTAGGGAACGTCTGCAATGGTATAAAGCACACTCCAGACAACGTAGATCACAGCAATGGTAACGAAAGTCTGTGTGGTCTTGGAACCGTCATAAACGCTCTGTGCACTGAAAACGGGAAGGAAGCAAAGGATGGTGGAGATCGCAATGGGAATTGCCATCCATTTCAGATACGGACGGCATTTGCCCCATTTGGTACGGGTCTTATCAACCACGCTACCCATAATAGGGTCGTTGAACGCATCGAAAATGCGGGCAGCAAGCATCAGGATCGCAACGGCGACCGCACCGCTGACGTGACCGAGTTTGACACCTTCCGCACCGAACAGAAGTGCGTCCGTCATAAAGACGGTGATGTAAGAACCGATGATGGTGCAAATGAAGTTCTGACCGATACCGGTCACGCTGTACGCAATGGCTTCTTTGGGCTGCACACCCTGCCCCGGTGTGGTACCGAACAGTTTGTGCAACATTTCATTGACTTTCATAAAGCCCCTCCCTGAATATAAATACTTCTTATTTATTTTACCATACTGACAAAAAAAAGCAAGTGTAATTTACAAAAGTCGATGATCTGCTTTTTTGAAATATTATACAGAAAACCTGCTTTTTATTCAACGCAAGTGTTGCTTGACAGAATCAAGCAATCCGTGCTTGCTGTTTTGAAGGCAATCTGCTATACTGAAATTGCAGTAAACAATACAAATGACCGCCGTTTTTGAGAACAGACGCACATATAAAGGAGGGTATACTATGACCATCGGTGAAACCATTCAGTATCACAGAAAACGACTGGGGCTTTCGCAGGAAGATCTCGGTCAGCAGTTGAATTTAAGCCGACAGACCATAAGCCTCTGGGAAAACGGTCAGACCGTTCCCACGGTTGACAATTTTGTACGCCTGAAAGAAATTTTCGGCGTTTCCGTGGATGCACTGCTCGGCTGTGAAACCGATACACCTGTCGGGGAAAAACCGCAGCCCGTTGAAACCTACCGTTTCACCCTCACGGAAGATGACAATAAGATCCGTTACAAAACATGGCTCACAGCACTTGTACGTACACTGCTGATTCCGTTTATTTTTCTCACGGTAATGCTCATTTTTGCCTACAACGGCACTGTCACTTCGACAAAGGGCACCCTCGTGACACAGCATGACCTCAAGGATGCCGTTCCGCTTATTGTCTTTATACTGATCGTGTACATAATCGTCGCTGTCCGCACAATGAAGAAAAATATAAACTTATTCAACCTGCATCTCTCACAGTCACAAAGTAATGTATATGAATACAATACATTCTATAATTACTTTACCGCTTCAATCGAAAAAAACAATGAAACAACTTCCTTTTACAAAATCTATTTTGAGGACATTGAAAAGATAGAAGATTCCGAGCATTTCTTTTCTCTGATCGCATCCGGCATTCGCTTTGACATCCCGAAAAGACTGTTGCCCGAAAATTCATTTTGCAGTTTTCTTGCCAAATCAAATCCGGCAAAAACCAAAACCGTCAAAAAAGCAGATGCATGGACGATTACATCTGTAATTCTCTTTATCGCATCCTTTTTTTCCGTTTACCTTGCTATGCTTTTGGTGAATCAATCTGTACCCGATGTGCACGATATACACAGTGTTTTTGAAAAAATGCGGTTGTTTTTCATCCCCCTGCCCATACCTCTTGCAAGCATCATTTTCGGTTTTATTCTAAAGAAAAAGAAATACTACAACTATAAAAAGAATATTGTCATCGGCTGCATCATGGCAGTGATCCTTTGTATGTACGGCTGTTTGGCTTTCATCGGCACTGATACTTCTGATGACAGCGATGCACCGGTTCTTGCACTTGAGCAATATATCGGAATGGCGATTCCCGAAGCAAAAAACATTGAAACAACCGATTGGACGCAAAAGAAACAAACCGTTTCAAGAGGATATATCTATTATACAACCACCGTCCGTTTTGATGAACAAGCCGCCAAACAATTGGAATCAGGCATTGCAAAAAACAAGAAATGGATCCATACCATTCCGGGCGATCTCTGCAGCATAACATCTTCGTTGGGCGATTCCGAAGACTTTGATTATGCCGTCATATATAATATGGATGAAAACTCTTTCAACACCTTACCTGAAAAAAGAGGGTCATACAAATTCCTCAATGCCTTTTACAATGAAGACGAGGATTGCCTGACCATCGTGGAATATCTCATTTCATACAAATAAGGGACTGTTGCATTTTGTTTGTTTTTCACATATAATAGATAAAAAAGAGTTACAAGGAGTACATTATGGCACTTCCCCACGCATGGTACAACGAAGCTGTTTTTTATCATATCTATCCCCTCGGATTGACGGGAGCACCGAAGCAGAATGATTACGGTGAACCCACACACCGCCTGCGGGAACTTTTTGCATGGATCCCCCATATCAAAGATCTCGGTTGCACGGCGATCTACATCGGGCCTTTGTTTGAATCGGTCGGTCACGGTTACGAAACCACCGATTACAGAACCGTGGACAGCCGTCTGGGTGACAATGACGACTTAAAAGAATTCGTGCGTTTGTGCCATGAATGCGGTATACGCGTTATACTTGATGCGGTGTTCAACCACACGGGACGGGATTTCTTTGCATTCAAAGACATCCGAAAAAACCGTGAGAACTCCCCTTATAAAGATTGGTACTGCAACGTAAACTTTTGGGGCAACAACGAATACAACGACGGTTTCTCCTACGCCAACTGGGGCGGTTATAACCTGCTTGCAAAACTCAATCAGAAAAATCCCGCCGTTATCAACTACCACTGCGATACGGTACGTTTCTGGGTTTCGGAATTTGACATTGACGGCTTGCGGCTGGATGCGGCAGACGTACTGGATTTTGATTTCATGAAAGCACTGCGGCGTACCGCCAACGAGGTCAAAGACGATTTCTGGCTGATGGGTGAAGTCATCCACGGTGACTACAACCGTTGGGCAAACGCCGACACACTGCACTCGGTAACGAACTATCACCTGCACAAGGCCTTGTATTCGGGCCACAACGATCACAATTATTTTGAAATTGCCCACACCGTAAAGCGTCTGTATGAGATGACAGCCAACGGACAGCCCATGCAACTTTACAATTTTGCAGACAACCACGACGTGGAACGCGTTTACACCATTCTGCAAAACAAAGCACATTTCCTGCCTTTGCACGTCCTGCTTTACACCTTGCCCGGTGTGCCGAGCCTGTACTACGGTTCCGAATTCGGCATTGAAGGCAAAAAAGAACGCCATTCGGACGATTCCCTGCGGCCGTGTCTGTCTTTGGATGCCTTGCAGAACGATCCGCAAAGAAGCACCTTTGCAAAAATCATTTCGCGGTTGGGTGAAGTACGCCAAAGCCTGCCTGCTCTTTCCTACGGCGATTACAGACAAGTGCTTCTCACCAACCGTCAGTATGCCTTCACGAGAAACGGTGACGGACAGAGCGTACTCGTATGTGTCAACAATGACAGCAATCCTGCCGATCTTTGCATCCGCAACATGAACGGCACGTTCAAAGGCTTGCTCAGCGGCACCGAAGTTACAGCCAAAAACGGCGACCTGCAGATCACATTGCCTGCCGACGGCGGTGATATTTTCGTCTGCACGCAAACACAAATAAAATCGGCTCCCCTGCCGAAGATCGAGCCGGGCCAAACGAAAAAAGAACCTGCCGCAACGATACCGCAACCGATACAGCCGACATCAGTCACTCCGAAAGCAGAAGAACCGAAAACCGCCGCAACGCAGAAAAAAACAGAAGCCCCCGAAACAGCGGCTCCGATTCCTGTACCCCCCAAGAAACCGCAGACGAATGCGGATTCCGCCATGCCCGATTTCTGCGATTCTGTTCCCGAAGGACTTTCCTATGAGGATATGACGGTGGAGCAACTGCAACAGGTGATCTTGGAAAAAATGCGAAAAAACGGCCCCGTCAATGAGAGAATGTACAAAGACATTGCCGATAATATCTGGCATAATTCACTCGTCAACTGGGCAAAAAGTTTCCGATAAGACAAAAACAAAGAATGCACACAACAGGATCAAAGTGTGCATTCTTTTTATATTACAGAAATTCATTTCTGTGGCTTTCAAAAAACTCAAAATAGCGGCGGACGTTTTCAAGTTCCGTCCATTTTTTCGTCTGCACGGGATTGCTGTCAAGGTCATAGATCAAAGCATCTTTCATGCTCAACAGCACGGGGGAATGCGTTGCAATGACGAACTGACAGCCGAAATGCCGTGCCGAATCCGACAAAAACGTACACAGATCCTGCTGAAACGCAAGCGACAGGCTGTTTTCGGGCTCATCGAGGAGGTACAGAGCATTTTCCGTGATGTTATCCACAAAATATTTCATGGCGTTTTCTCCGTTGGAAAACATATTGACGTTGCGGCGAAGCCGTTCATTCACAAAGCGGGATTGGGTTTTGGTCTTTGCATCAAAACTCTCTTTCCAGTCCTCATAATCCGCCATGGACTGCAATCTGCGGTCGGAATATTTGCGTTCGACGAATTCTTCAAGCAGAGCATCGCGGCGGTCGTCAATGCCGTCGTTGAGATAGCGGATGTGCAATACGTAATCAAATACGTCGTCACTGGTCATGATACGGCTGTTTCGCGGTATCAGTTTTGCCTGCAGGCTGCAGGTCTCAACGAAATCGGAAAAAAAGGCACTGCCGTTGAACGGGGCGTTGCGTTGCACACCTGTTTTTTCGGCAAGCACGTTCAAAAGCGTGGTCTTACCCGACCCGTTGCCGCCGTAAAAGACGGTGACCGGTGCAAAATCAATACGCTGCAAGCCTTTTTCGGGAAAGAGTTTATAGGGGTAAATATTGTTGTAGCACGTGCGTTTCTGCCCTAAAATAAAACGGAATTCCTGTTCGTCGGTCGGTAAAACCAGTTTTTCAATATACTGTTTATACATCTGTTTCTCCTACCCACGATGCAATATAGGTCATATCGTTCTGCAAAACGATGTGCGATACGTCCGATTGTGTGAGTTTGCCTTGCAATCCGAGTTCTTTTGCGGTCAGACAGAAATGATTGATACCGATGCCCAGATCCACCTTTTGCATAAACTGCATATTTCCTTTTTTGAAAAAGTGGAACACATTGCCCTCAACCACAACACGCCACGGCTGGATGTTTCTTGCAGAGGGTGCAAGACGCAGATTTTCAAGGCACTTTGCATAGTCACCGACCGTTTGCAGGTCCAACGGTGTTTTGAAACCGTCCGAAAAGAAAAGCTGTTCGGGCGGTTTGCGTACGTCGGCTTTCAAAGATGTGCGGAACACCTTTTCCGTCAGCCTCTGCTTTGCGGGATACCCGACGGGAGAAAGAATGGGAAAGAGTTTCCCTTCTTCTATATTCATTTCTTTGGCAAAAGCACTTTTATTGAACGTGCCGCCCAACCAACAGGTACCAAGACCGAGGCTCGTCATATACAGCACCAGTTGTTCAAACACGTAGCCCACCGATTCCGCGGCTTCGGGAACGTCGTTCACGGTCACGCCCATAAACAGGTCTGCACCTTTTATGAATCCGTACGTACCTAATTTTTCTCCGTTTGCGGCGGTCTTTTTTTCAATAAACTGTACCTGCACGTCAGCACCGAACGGATTTGCGATCGCACGGGCATATTGCAGGATCTGTTCTCTGATCGCATCAGATACGGGTGTCGGTGCGTACGTTCTGACACTCGTACGCTGTTTTACGGTTTCATTTACGGAAAACCCGATGTCCATTTTCATTGCCTCCCCACGCTTATTCGCTCGTTCCGCCCTCGATAATACGGCGGATATCCTGCATCTGTTCATCCAGTTGATTGCTCATCGCGGCACATTCAAGCAAGGTGTCTTCCGTTTTTGCCAGCACTTCGGGTGAAAGATTCTTTTTATAACGCAGGCGGTGTTCCAAATTTGCCCACGATTGCATGGCAATGGTGCGCAGTTGCACTTCCACCTTGACCATGCGTTTTTCGTTATAGAGGAAAATGGGAATTTCAACGATCAGATGCAGACTTCTGTAACCGTTGGGCTTCGGATTTTTTATGTAATCCTTTTTCGCGATCAGACGGACGTCATCCTGTTGCAACAGACAATCGCAGAGCATATAAATATCGTCCAGGAAACTGCAGATCACACGCACACCGCCGATGTCGTTAATATTCTCCTCCACCGCCTGCACGGTCATGGGTAAATTTTTACGCATCAGTTTTTCACGGATGCTTGCAGGGGATTTGATGCGTGTGTCAATGGATTCAATGGGATTGCGTTCATGCGACAGCGAAAACTGTGCATCCAGCACCTTGAACTTCGTTTCAATTTCCAGCACCGCACAGCGGTAATAGGTCATCAGAACGGCAAAACGGTGAACGATGTTTTCGATATCTTCTTGTGTATTGTCCAAAAACAGGTTTTTCAGTTCCTGCTGATTGTCGGTCTGTTGCATGGCACGTCTCCTTTTCGGATATTTATATTATCATAGTACATTTTTTTCAACAAATTGTCAACAAAATACAGATTCTTCCGCAAGAAAGGGCATTTTATTAAAAATAAGACTTGCACCGACGCTCGTTCGGTGGTATGCTGTATAAGTAAAATTATGTATTCACGGAAAGGGGTTCTGCTATGTCACTTCTTTTTGACAAAGCACGCAGAGTCGGCATTGAAATGTCCTTGCCCGTTCGCAAAGCCGCGTACAAAATGAGCAAAGGAAAGGCTTCAAAATCTTTCTTTTTGCAGGTTGCCGAAAACAGATTCGTCGGCACAAATGTCCGTGTTGTAAAAACGCAGGACGATGCCGTGTTCATTGCAAAATTCAACGCAGACGGCAGTTTTGATAACAGCGATTTTGTGATTTTATCCACCACCGACCTGCATCTTGAAGGCAACAGCCCGCAACAAAACCGCAAGGCTCTTGATCTTCTTTGCAGACAGATCTCGGAAGTGAAACCCGATCTCGTGATCTTTACGGGTGACGTGGTGCAGACCGATCATCAGCACATGGATGCCGCACAGTTTGCCGAAATGATGGAAATGCTCGGCGTTTACTGGGTGTACGTGTTCGGTAACCACGAAGCAAGAGAAGCAAAAGGCAATTTCAAGCACTTTTTGTATGACAACCTGATGAGCCGTGAGCACTGTCTGAATCGCTTCGGCTACGACGGATTGTTCGGTTACGGCAATTTTGCAGTCCATATCATGCAATCTCTTGAAAGTCTTTCGCAAAGTCTGTATTTCTTTGATTCGGGACGTGACATTGACGGGATCAGCCGCAAAAGATGCCGTCTGCCGCAGGACATGAACGGTTATGATTTCCTCAAGCCCTGTCAGATCGGATGGTATAAAAATCACGTACGCACCATCGACAGACAATACGGCAAAACCAAGTCCATGCAGTATTTCCACATTCCCCTGCCCGAATACAAGGAAGTGTTCGATGAAACCGAAGATAAGACCTTCGTTCCCTCGGGAAAAGCAGAGATCTCCTACGGCTCACAGCATGAAGGCATCGGCTGTTCGCCTTACAACAGCGGTATGTTTGCCGCGATCAAGGAACTGGGCAGCACGCAGGCCGTGTTCTGCGGCCACGATCACGTCAACGATTTCTGTGCTTTGTATGACGGTGTGTATCTCGTCTACAACCAACCGGGCGGTTATTCCACCTATACCCTTGACGGTTACAACGGCATTCCCTGTGCCGAAAAAGACCTGCTCAACGGTGTCACGCTCACGTGTGTACATCCGGACGGCAGCATTGCAATCACCCGCCGTCTGCATTCCATGTATCTGTAAAAAAATTTCTGAAAGGACGTTTTGAAAAATGAAATGGATCATTCTTGCGGCACTTGCCGTTTTTGCGGTACTTCTTGTGATCGCCGCCGTTCGGGCCGCCAAAATGAAGAAAAAGATCATTCGCAGAAAACCTGCGATCTCGTTCACCGAACAGGAAGAAACGCTGTATGCACAGCGTCTTTCCGAAATCGTGAAAGTGCCCACGATCACCGCCAAACAGGGGGATGAACGCGATCTGACACAGTTCCGCAAAATGCAGGAGATCATGCGTCAGCAGTATCCCCTTGTATTCTCAAAACTGGAATTCGTTGATCTTGACGGCAATATGCTGCTTCGCTGGCTGGGTAAAAATCCGCAAAAGCAGGGCATTCTGCTCATGGGACACCAGGACGTCGTGCCTGCCGAAGAAACCGAATGGAAATACGATCCGTTTTCGGGTGAAATTGCCGACGGTTGCGTACACGGCAGAGGTGCCATGGACTGTAAATGCACGGTCATGTGTGAATTTTCCGCCATTGAAGAACTCCTTGCCGAAGGCTTTGAGCCCGAATGCGACGTTTATCTCGCAAGTTCCGTCGACGAAGAACTCGGCGGTCACGGTGCGGATGCAACCGTTGCCTATCTCAAAGAAAAAGGTGTTCGCCTTGCCGCCGTTATGGATGAGGGCGGTGCCATCGTTACCAATCAGTTGCCCGGTCTGCAAGCACCTTGTGCCACGATCGGTCTGGTTGAAAAGGGAACCACCCACGTCAAGGTCATTGCCCAGGGTGACGGCGGCCATTCTTCCACACCGCCTGCAAACAGCCCCATCGTCCGTCTTTCCCGTTTCGTAACGGAAGTGGAAAAGAAAAAGCCCTTCAAAAAGCACATGATCGGCGTGGTATCGGATATGTTCGAAGAAGCGGCTCCCTATATGACCTTCCCCATGCGTATGATCATGGGTAATCTGTGGCTGTTCAAACCCCTTCTGATGTTCATTCTTCCCAAGGTTTCCAAATTCGGTGAAGCCTTCCTGTCCACAACCTGTGCCTTCACCATGTCGGGCGGTTCTTCCGCACCCAACGTAATGCCCGATGAAGCATACGTCGTATGCAATCTGCGTCCCGCCGTACATCAGAACCGTGAAGAATCCATTGATGTCATCCGCAAATACGCAAAGAAGCACAATCTCCTTATTGAAACACCTCCCGGACACAGTGCCTCCAATATCACCGACGTCAACGGCAAGGAATATCAGTTCCTCAAAAAAGTGCTCAACAAAGCCTATCCCGATTGCGTGGTACTTCCCTATTACATGACGGGCGGTACCGACAGCCGTAAGTATGAAGCCATCTGCAAGAACGTGCTTCGCTTCTGCCCCGTACGCATGAGCAAACAGCAACTGGCAGCCATGCACGCCGCCAACGAAAACATCGGTACGGCAGCCATTGCCGACGGTGTAAAGTTCTATAAGTATTACGTAAAAGAACGTGCAGGTGCTGATTACAAGGCAAGATAACAAAACCGAAAACCCCGTTCGTATCCCGATTGTGCGGGAAACAGCGGGGTTTTGAATCAGAAACAAAAGGAGTATCCGCTATGAAATGGATCTGTCCCGTTTGCCATGCCGCGTTTACCCAAAGCGGCAACAGCGTACACTGTGAAAACGGACATTGCTTTGATTTTGCAAAAGAGGGATATCTGAATCTTCTGACGGGCAACAGAAAAAAGGGCAGTGAGATCGGTGATAACAAGGACATGGCCCTCTGCCGCCGTTCATTTTTGAGCAAGGGTTATTTTGACACGTTGCTCAATGCCGTGGACGGGGTATTTTCGGATCACTGCACGCAAAACTGTACCGTTCTTGACATTTGTTGCGGTGAGGGATATTACTCGGATGCATTGAAAAAGAGGCATCCGCAGGCAGAGATCGTCGGTTTTGACGTTTCCAAAGAAATGATCCGCCTTGCTGCAAAACGCAAAAGCGGCAACGGTTATGCGGTTGCAAACCTGTTTCACATTCCCCTGCCCGACGACAGCATTGACTTTGCTTTTCATCTGTTTGCACCCTTTGACGAAAGGGAGTTCCTGCGTGTACTCAAGCCCGGCGGCATCCTTGTGAGTGCCGTGGCAGGCGAAAACCACTTGTGGGAAATGAAAGAGATTTTGTATGACGCACCGTATAAAAACGATGAAAATCCGCCCAAAACAGAACTGCCCTTCATTGAAAAACGCCGTGCGGACGGCAGGATCTTTCTTGACAACAACGAAGACCTGTTTTCCATGTTCAAAATGACACCTTACTTTTATCACACCCCGAGCGAAGGCATCCGCAGATTGGAAACAACCGCACAACTGGAAACGGACATCTCCTTTGCACTGTACGTATACCGCAAACCGACGGTATAAATTGCCGTTTCGCAAAAACATAAAACCGTATGCGCCACTCCGTCCTATGGAGATATGCATACGGTTTTATATTTTTATTCTCTTGCCAGTTTATAAATCAGATCGTAAGCAAAGATCAGATCTTCCATCGTACAGTGTTTTTGCACGAAATGCGACGTACAGCAGATCCAGCGTTTGTTTCTGAGAAGTCCGAACACGCGGCGGATCTCCCGTTCCAGTTTGTCGCGGGGCAGAATACCGAGTGCGGATTGCACGCAGATACCGCCCATCAGTGCAAAACGGTCGGCGTAGTTTTCAAGATAAAGCGACAGCGGCATACCTGCATTTTCCTGCCACGGATGCAGAACGTCGATTCCCAGTTGTGCAACACCGTCCGTCACCTTTGCAATGCAACCGTCCGAATGCAGGCTGACAAATGCACCTCGTTTGTGCACGTGATCGACCACGGTCTTTAAGTTCGGACAAATCAGTTCCCGCCACGTTTGGGGGCTGAACAACATATCTTTCTGTGAGCCCCAGTCATCGGAAATATGGATCATATCCACACCCGCATCGATGCACTGATCGGCAAAAGCAACCGTCCACTCTGCCTGTCTGCGGTACAGTTCCCTGAGTTCATCCGGATACAGTGCCAGATACAGCAGATGATCCTGTATGCCGAACACCGTGTTGAAATGTTCAAAAAAACCGGGTGTCTGCATATAACAGAAACGCTCTCTCTGCTTATGGTGTTCCACGCACTTTTTCACACTTTTATATGCATCCGCATCCGAAACATCCGCAAACAGATCGTATTCAAGCAAAACGTCGGGGGTAAGTTCTTCATTTTCACTGCGGATGCGGTCAAATTTTTCGGCACTGAAGGACCACGGTCCGCCGAAGATATGTGCAACGTCGAAAGCGTAATGATCTTCAAAATCTTCCACAGAGCCGAATCGTGCAGAGATCTCATCCCTTAGATTTTCCGCAACCCAACCGTAGATCGGCTGACGGTCAACGGGCTTCCCCGTAAGGGCATTTTGCACACGCTGTGTACTGTTCACCGAAGCACCTGCTTTCTTTATTCCGAAAAGAGGATCATTTCCTTTGCAAAAAGTTCCTCGTGGGTGTTAAAATCAAAGGTTTTCATTTCCGCCATACTGCCCGAAAACGAAATAACGGAGTACGTGGGCTTTTCACCGCCTACAGGACCTGCGGCAAAGGTATGGATGGGCATAAAACGGTCCTCCTGTGCATCGGCAAAACCGGTTTCATGCGTATGACCGCATACAAGAAGCCGCACACCGTTCCGGTGTAAAAGTTGTGCGGCACGCATACTGTCTTCCCTGTTATAAAAAATGGTGGGCATATGGGAAAGTGCCACACAGACCCCGTGCTGTTCGGGCTGTTTTTCCAGCCAGGTCAACTGTGTCTTACAGTAACTCTCGCAGTCCAGGTATCCTGCATATTCGCTGTGTTCATCCGCCTTATCCTCGCCGCTGTCAAGCACCGTAAAATGCACGCCGCCCAAAGAAAAGCGGTAATTGAAATAACGGATGCCGAATTGCTGATACAGTTGTGTCAGTTTGAATCCCCTGTAATCGTGGTTTCCGCGTACGAATATGACGGGTCTTCTGCCGTGCAGAATTTCAAAACAGGGTGTCAGCAGATCGCGGATAAACGCCGTTTCACTGTCTATGGATTCGGCAATATCCCCCATAATCAGCAACGCACTGCAGGAGGACGGCAGGGTGTTCCACTGCAGGCGTGCCCCGTGCAGATCCGCCAAAGTCAGCAATTTCACGTCATACTCACAACGTGATGAGAAAGAATCGACAGCAGAACGGATCTCTTTTTTACCCAGCAAACCGCCGTAAGGCAACGGCTCAATGGCTCTGCGTGCACAAACGACGTAAGAATTGTTTTCAAGATCATCTTTCGGAACGCGAACGGAATGCAATTTACTGACGTTTTTTATGCCGTATTTCGCATCCCATATCACTTTTTCCGTACCGTTGCCGGTATAGATCAGACATCCGACGGTGGGAACGGAGGTAGCAAAAACAACGGTATATTCATTGTGTCCCATAAAAACACACGGGCGTGCTTCAAAATGCAGATTGCCTGCGGCAAAACAACGCACTGCAAAAAACACGGCCGCAAGCACGGCAGGAATCAGAATGAGCACCATCCGCAAGGCAATCGGCACGGCGGGCATAATAAAACCGTAAAACAGAATGGAATAAATGAGTGCAAAATACGGTGCAACCCGCACGGCACTGAGCAGATACTGCCGCACTGTCTTCAGACCGCCGACGAGCATGAACGCGGCACAAAGCACCAACGACAGCAACGAAAACACGAACAGTACCCAGAAAACGTTTCCGTAGCCGCCGAATGACAGGGACGGATCGTGAATTTCCAATCCGCAACCAACCAAAAGCAATACAGAATCCAGAGCGATCAGTGCCCATAAAACACGGCAAAAAGGTGCACTGTATCGAAAAATCTTACGTACCGTATCTTCCGCAAACACAAAACCAATGCGAAAACCGCCGAACAGAAAAGTAGACAGAACGGTTATAAAAGCGGCAATCAACATCGGGATCAATTCAGTCATATAAATCCCTCTCAACGATATAAATAAAAATCTTATTTTTTTATTTTATTGTACGATATTTTTGTCCTTTGTGCAAGGGTTGAATGCTTGCCGTAATACCCAAAAACAACCACGCGATTTGAACATCTTGCACAATCCGACAAAAAACAGACACTCAATATTGAGAAAGTTTCAACGCAAAAATAAAACGACTGCAAAAAAACCTGTTTTTCACAGCCGTTTGAGTTATTCCGCTTGCGTAGGTTGCACAACGGGTTGTGCGGTCGCTTTCAGGTTGCGGCTCTGTACGTAAATGTGCTGCAACCAGTAGTCCTCATAAAACGCACCCGACAAATACACGCCGCCGCTTCCGAACAGATCGGCATGCTCAGCCACAACGGTGTCGTTGTTCAGATACTGCCAGCCGTTGTCCGTGCACATGGTCTGCAATGCGGCGTTGTAAATCATACGGTTTGCGTATTTCTGATCTGAGTTCTGTTTCTCGGTCGTCACGGGGAAGATGGAACTGACGACGATCTTCGTACCGGGTGACATTTGCTTGATCTGACGGATGATTCCCGCATAGCGGTCAATAAATTCCGTCTGCATCTGTAAAATATCTTCTTTCAGTTCATACATACCGAAGTGCAGAATGAGCGTCTGCGGTGCCAACGCCGAAATGATATAGATCTGCCTGTTCAGAAAATCCAGATCGCCGTCCGTCTGACCGATGCAGTGTTCCGCATTCAAAAATCCGTACATACTCACCGTAGCCGCCGTATAGTCACCGACAAGCAGGGTGCCCTGAAACAGTTCGTCATACGTCAGCGTGCCTTCACTGATGACGTCCGCCACGTATTTTGCAAGCGTTTCACGATCTTCAAACTGTCCTGCGATGGCATCCTGTGCCCGATCCATGGTCAGTTCCATTTCCGCCTTTTGTGCTTCGGCGGCAAGGGATGCCTGTTCGAGCATCATTTCATGGGCAAGACGCGAGGCTTCTTCCGCTTCGGGTGTCAGAGTGGTTCCCATGACCGCTGTGGGACGTTCGGTAACGACCTCATCCGTAGGCGGCTCATAGGCAGGCAATGTCACAAAAAATCGGGTTGCAACGATCGCCGAAAGCAAGGTAACGGCAAAGAGTGCAACCGTAATCAACAGAGATCTGCGATGCATCGGTTTTCCTCCGATAAAATAAATTTCAATTCTATATTACAACAAAGTCACATACAAATCAACGGGAAAATGCAACCTTTACAGCAGTCCTGCAAAACGCAGAATGCAGACGGTCACAAAAATTGTAAAAATGGACAAAAGGCTTGACCATACAACCAACTGTCCCGCCAACTGTTCATCGTTGTGCATTTCCTTTGCCATGACCGCACTCGACACGGCAACGGGAGAGCCGAACAGAGCAACGAAAGCCGCGTATTCGGGGGCGGCAAATTCAAAATAAGAAGTTTTTGCAGACAAAAGGACGGCCGCACCGATGGTCAGAAGCGGTGCGATCACAACACGAAGCAACGTGCCGCTGACGATCTGCATCCACATTCCGCGAATGGCTTTGAACGAAAACTGTCCGCCCAGAACAAGAAAAGCAATCGGCGAAGCAATGCCTGCCACCTGCTGCATGGCGGTGTACAAAAACGGAAACGCCGTCTGCAACGTAAACACTTTCACACCGTCTGCACCGACCGGGATAAAATAACGGATGCCGAGCACACACAATCCGCCGAAAATGGCAATAATCAGCGGATTCGTCACGATGCCTTTTATCACCTTTTTCCAATCGGGATGTCCGTGTGCGTTGAATATGCTCAAGGCAAGCACGGCAAAAATATTGAACTGTGCAATGGTGAATGCAGACAAAAGCGATATACACTGCAAACCTGCCGCACCGCCGAGTGCATTCGCAAGCTGATAGCCGATGATGGCGGAGTTGGAACGGAACGTTGCCTGCATCACAACGCCTTTCTGCCTGCGGTCTTTTATGAAAAGCACCGCAAACAAAAGCCCGAGCAAAAACAGCACCGTCACCGCACCCACCGCAAAAAAGACGGTGGAAAAGTGAATATCGGAAATGCTGTTGATGTTATAAATATTATAGAAAAGCATGGTCGGCAACGCCACTTTGAACATCAGACGGATGGCGTCCGCAAAGAATTTTTCACAGAGAAAACCGCACTGCCGCAGTATAAAGCCGAGCAATATCAGAAGTACGATCGGCAATACCGCATTGGCGGCAAAGGACAAAACGGACAGCATAAAAAGCCCTCCTGTGCAAAATGTAAGTGACATTATACCATAAAGCAAAATCTTGCATATCGTCAAAAAATGAAAGTTTTATCCATCATCTTCCGCGTCAGAAAGCATTGCAATTTCTCGTAATTTTTCTTCCAGCAGTTTTTTATCGGGCAGTTGCAATGTGTAATCTGCAACCATTGCAGGAGAAAGACTACTACTTAAAGCGTATTCAACAACAGTATCATCTTTAGAGGTGCAAAGAATCAAACCGACACTTGGATTTTCGTTTGGATTCTTCACATCCCGGTTAAGTGACTCAAGATAAAAATTTAATTGACCGAGATGTTCAGGTTTAAACTTCCCGACTTTCAGTTCGATCGCTACAAGACAGGTTAAAGCCCTGTTATAAAACAACAAATCTATAAAAAAGTCTGTGTTACCTACTTGTACACGATACTCCTCACCAACAAAGGTGAAATCTTTACCAAATTCCAAAATAAACTGTTTGAGATTGGTAATTATGGATTTTCTTAAATCTTTTTCTTTATAATTCTCAGGTACTTCCAAGAATTCAAGAACATAAGAATCTCTTAAAGTTCCGACTGCCGGATGCTGAACAATAATCTCTTGATGTTTTGCTGTAGAAATCATTGTTCTCTCATAAAGCATACTGTCGATCTGTCTTTCAAGTTCTCTTTTTCCGTAACCGTTCGCAATGCAAAGTCGCATATAGAATTCTTTCTCTTCATCCGTTTTGCAACCGGACATAATCAATAAATTATTTGACCACGTAATTTCTCTCACCAGTGGTGAGAGTTTTTCTTTACGGTTGTAAGTCTCATAAAACTGCTTCATTCTCCATATATTTTGTGCAGAAAAACCGCTTGCTGACGGATAAGTTCGTTTCAGATAATTTGAAAAATCCTGAACGACACTCTTACCCCATCCGTCATTCTTCGCCTTTTCGCTGATATACTTACCGATCTGCCAATACATTTCAATAAGTTCCGCATTTACCGCTTTCATTGCACGAGCTTTTGAATGTTCAATGATTGCAATTATATCTTCAAAATCATTATCATATCTAATTATTCCGGACATTTCATCACCATCTGAAATTTAATAATTAAACAAAATAAACCTTTACTTATTATACGTAAAAATATAAACATTTTCAACAGTTAAAAATGCCTCTTTATCAGCAGATACAATACCCGCCTGTCTTCATCGGTCAACAATTCCTCTTTTTTTAGTGCATAGTGATGAGCAAATTCAGCATCTTCGTATGCATGTTTATTAATGCATATACTGTTTCTGTATCTTGGTCTCACATGAATGTGCAAATGTGGATTTGGTATTTCTTCTTTATAAAAGTTATTCAGCAAACAGCTCCAATTGCATAATTCCGCACCCAACACTTCTTTGTAAATATATTCCAATCGGTCAATAATTGTTTTTAATTCAACCCATTCGGAAAAATCCAATTCTGAAAGACTTCCACAATGTCTGTTTAACACCAAAATACATCTGCCGACATAATCTTGTCTGTCTGCTAAATAAACAGTCCAATATAATGATGTATGCAATATCCATTCATTTTCTTTATAATTACACCATTCACACTTAATCATCATTCACTCCGCTAAATTCATATTTAATTAATTATAGCACAACAGCTATAAATTTACAATCGGTTGCGGTTTTTATCAAGAATCAAGGCGTAAGCCTTGTATATCATCAATTCCGTAAGGAATTGCATATCATCAAAACGAAGTTTTGTATATCATCAAGGCGTAAGCCTTGTATATCATCAAAACGAAGTTTTGTATATCATCATTGCGAAAGCTTATGCACACTTCGTGTGATGATATACGCCTGCGGCGATGATATACCATTGCTTTCGCAATGGATAAAAAAAATTCCAAGTCCGAAAACTTGGAATTTTTTTGGGGTGGGTAGTCGGATTCGAACCGACGACCCCCAGGGCCACAACCTGGCACTCTAACCAACTGAGCTATACCCACCATATATTGCACTGCGTTCACACAGCATGAGAATTATATATGAAAAGTGCCGCTTTGTCAAGACCATTTTTTCATTTTTCCGTAAAAACATTGTAAAATAAGAGGAGTTATTCTGTTTTGCAGGCTTCAACCCGTCCGTGTGCGGAAAAATTTTCATCTTTTTTTGAAAAAGGTCTTGACTATTTGCAAAAATGTTGTAAAATAGTTTTAGCACTCGCAAGATAAGAGTGCTAACCAAATTCGACAATCTTTTTATCGGGAGGAAACGATAATGACATTAAGACCGCTTGGCGACAGAGTCGTACTCAAATTCGTTGAAGCAGAAGAAACCAGCAAGGGCGGCATCATTCTTGCCGCAGCCGCAAAAGAAAAGCCGCAGATCGCAGAAGTGATCGCAGTCGGTCCCGGCGGCATTGTAGACGGCAAAGAGATCGTCATGGAACTCAAAGTCGGTGACCGCGTCATCCTCAGCAAATATTCCGGAACGGAAGTTAAACTGGGTAACGATGAATATACCGTAGCACGTCAGAACGATATTCTCGCAATCGTTGAATAATTAAATCAGGAGGCATACTGAACATGGCAAAACAGATTCTTTTCGGCGAAGATGCACGCAAGGCACTTCAGGCCGGTATCGACAAACTCAGCAATACCGTCAAGATCACCCTCGGCCCCAAGGGCAGAAACGTGGTTCTTGATAAAAAATACGGTGCACCCCTCATCACCAACGACGGTGTGACCATTGCAAAAGAAATTGAACTGGAAGATCCGTTTGAAAACATGGGTGCACAGCTTGTAAAAGAAGTTGCAACCAAGACCAACGACGTTGCCGGTGACGGTACCACCACCGCTACGTTGCTTGCACAGGCACTCGTTCGCGAAGGCATGAGAAACGTTGCCGCAGGTGCAAATCCCATGGTCGTCAAAAAAGGCATTCAGAAAGCCGTTGACGCTGCGGTTGCCGCCCTCAAGGAGATCTCCTCTCCCGTCACAAGCACTTCCGACATTGCCCGTATCGCTACGGTTTCTTCCGCTGACGAAACCGTCGGTGCTCTCATCGCGGAAGCCATGGAAAAGGTCAGTGCAGACGGCGTTATCACGGTCGAAGAATCCAAGACCGCTGAAACGAGTTGTGACATCGTGGAAGGTATGCAGTTTGACCGCGGCTATATCTCCCCCTACATGGTAACCGATACCGATAAGATGGAAGCCGTGATCGACGACGCTTTCATTCTCATTACCGACAAGAAGATCTCCAACATTCAGGAGATCCTTCCCCTGCTTGAATCCATCCTGCAGGCAGGCAAAAAACTCGTCATCGTTGCAGAAGACATCGAAGGCGAAGCCCCTGCCACCATTCTCGTCAATAAACTGCGCGGCACGTTCACCTGCATCGGTGTCAAGGCTCCCGGTTTCGGCGACAGAAGAAAAGAAATGCTCCGTGACATCGCAATCCTCACGGGCGGCGAAGTCATCACCGAAGAACTCGGTCTTGAACTCAAGGATGCTACCGTCGCTCAGCTCGGCCGTGCAAGACAGGTCAAGATCAGCAAGGAAACCACCATCATCGTTGACGGTGCAGGCGATCCCGAAGAAATCAAAGGCCGCGTAGCCCAGATCAGAAATCAGATCGAAGGCACGACTTCCGAATTCGACCGTGAAAAACTGCAGGAAAGACTTGCAAAACTCGCAGGCGGCGTAGCCGTTATTCACGTCGGTGCCGCTACCGAGATCGAAATGAAAGAACAGAAACTGCGTGTGGAAGATGCTCTTGCCGCAACCAAGGCCGCTGTTGAAGAAGGCTACGTTGCAGGCGGCGGCGTTGCACTGCTCAACGTCATTGACGCTGTTGAAGCTCTGCTTGAAACCGTTTCCGGTGACGAAAAGACCGGTGTGAACATCGTTCTCAAAGCCATCGAAGAACCCATCCGTCAGATCGCCGCTAACGCAGGTCTCGAAGGCAGTGTTATCATCGATGCCATCCGCCGTTCCGGCAAGAAGGGTTACGGCTACAACTTCGCAACCGAAACCTACACCGATATGTCCGAAGCCGGCATTCTCGATCCTACCAAGGTCACCCGTTCCGCACTGCAGAACGCAGCAAGCGTTGCCGCTATGGTGCTGACCACGGAATCCCTCGTTTCCGACATTCCCGATCCCAAGGCCGAAGCCGCACAGGCAGCCGCTATGGCAGCCGCACAGGGCGGCGGAATGTATTAATTCCACAACCCTGTAAATCCCCATAAAACAATCACGGAGCCCGTCCGAAAGGATAGGCTCCGTTTTTTATTATTTATGAAACTTCGGATCATCCGTCCGTTCCAGAATATAATCAGTGGACGTGTTGTATATATCTGCCAGAGCGATCAGAATATCACTCGGCACATCCCGATAGCCCTGCTCGTAACGGCAATACTGCGGTTGCGGCATGTGAAGCATCGCGGCGACCTCTCGCTGGGTACGGTCGCTGTCTTCCCGCAATTCACGGATACGTTTATAATAAGCCACAAAAAAACACCTCTTGATAACCGTTTGTATATCTTGACAATACAACATTTTTATGGTATCTTGAATATGTGATATCCATTTGGTTATCATATTTCTTTGCTTGTTATTATACAAACTCCGATTGTCGCCCAACAAATAACGGAGCCTGAAGCGAAAAAACCTTGCAGGCTCCGTTGTTTGTTTTTCAGAATTGCACATTCCGATCGTCCGCATCAGCGTTCAAGAACATGATATAATAGATCGGAATATATATGATCTTGTCTTTTTGCAGGACCGTTCTTTCGTTTGAGACCACATAGGCCTTTTTGATATGATAATCCTCATTTTTCACAAACGTATTCAAGGCACTGTGAACGGTATAGTCCTTACCCGACTTCACTTCAATGGGCACAACGGAAAGGCTGTCGTAGTCATCCGTAAGATAATCCACTTCACCTTTGCTTCTGTTGTCGTAGTAGAACAGTTTATGTCCGTGTGCGATCAGTTCACTTGCAACGACCGTTTCATAGACAGCACCGAGATTGATACTTTTTTCATCATCCAATACGGCACGGATATTCGTTCCGTACAGAATGGATGTAAGAATTCCCACATCGTTCAGATAGAGTTTGAGCAAATTTTTTCCTGCGGATTCAATCAGCGGAAAAACGGGATTGGAAATAGCCTGCACGTTGAGTGCGATCCCCGCACTGATCAGATACTCAAATTCATCGCTGTAATCATTGAATGTTTTTCCGTTTTTATTCTCAATATCACGCACGACCACACGCTTTTTCTTATTCTCCATATTGGATGGGATCAAATCGTAAATTCTGCGGATCTTTAATTTTTTTTCACGGTCATACTTGGATGCATCAACGGCATAATAATCATGAATTTCACGGTGAATCCCACGCACTGCATAAATATTCTTTGTTTCAATATATGCGTTGACTGCCCCGGGCAAACCGCCCACAAGCAGATATTTACGAAACAGTTCCGATATTTTACCGTGCATTGCTTCATCAAGAGGCTCCAATCTCTCAAATTTTTTCCGCATGGCATCCACAACAAAGCCGTTCATTCCGTTGGCATACAGAAACTCCTCAAAATCAAGCGGAAACATTCTGACTTTGCGAATACTGCCCATGGGCACGGATGTGGTCTGCGAAAGCGTAACGCCGAGCAGTGATCCGCTGGCAACATAGGTAAACTTATCATCCTGTGACAAAAATTTGAGCAACGTGAGCAAATGCGGATACACCTGTATTTCATCAATGAAAATCAATGTATCTTCTCTGTTTTGCATCTTCTCTCCTGCAAGCATACTGACCTGCAGATAAAAATCCTCAACGGTATTGGTATTCAAAAACAGCCGATCGCCTTCAAAATCCTCAACCATATTGATCTCAATAAAGTTTTTAAAACATTTTTTTCCGACGTGGCGGATAATGTAAGTTTTACCGACCTGACGTGCACCGTCGATCAAAAGAATTCTTTTTGAATCGGATCGCAAGTGTTCTTCAATCAGTTTTTCTATCTTACGGTATAACATAAAACAACCCCCGTCTGACTTTTCAATAAAATTATAGCACAAAAAATCTGACTTTTCAATAAGAATTATACCATGAAATCATGACTTTTCAAACAATGAGATTTATCCCCTCACCGCAAAACAAAAAAAAAGAGCCGGCTGCGGATCTTGCAGCCGGTTTTGTATTGTCCGTGATCGGATAGTCATTTTGTTGTGCCATGTCGAGTTTGGGAAGATACATTTTCATGTCCTCTGTGATCGCACCCAACGACTTCGTTGCACCCGTTGCCGTAAAACTCAGTTTGCTGACCAGTTCAGCCGCCGCCATATCGGGCGGAACGTGCAGATACACACGCAATTCAAAATCCTGCGGATTGGCACGGGAATAAGAAATGGCTTCTTCCAGAACCACGAATACATTTTCCGCGTTCTGCAACTGACCGCGTGTTTTGACAAGGAATTCGTCAACGGTATAGGTGTAAGGGGAGAAATCCCAGGTTTCGGCGGTTACGTCAAGAATGACACAGCACCACTGCGAAGCATCTTCATCCGCAGGCAGATTTGGATCGTTCTGCGTGATCTCGCAAACGGACATACCGTTCACGGTAAAATCGGTACGGTTACCGTCCCCCTCCAACGTAAACGCGGCGGCGGTCATGGTAAGCACACCGACACAGGCAACAGCCACGCAGATACTGATCATGGAATAAAAAATTTTCGTAAAACGGCGAAGCAAATCGTTTCCTACTTTCTGTTACTTTTATACGCTCTAAAATATAATTATAAAGAAGGATTATTACAATGTCAAGAAAAAGAAAGTGGCAAAATTAAAACAACTTTCACAACAAAAGGCACTTTAACTTATATAAGTTGCACAAAGTTTTCAAAATCAAAATGAATCCTTTGAAACACTTGACTTTTGTTTTTCGTGTCCATATAATGCAAGTGAGGAATGCCTTTTTATTCCTCTACTATAAAAAGCCTTTGAAGAGGTGATCGTTATGAACACATTGTTCAACCGTCCCCTGCCTGCATCCTTGCAGGAAAGTTTTTCGGCAACATTCTGCGAGGAAGAACCGCTGTTTTGCGTTGTCGGCGACCTGGATCTTCGTGCGAAATACGCGGAAAGTCTGCTGGCATTCACCAAAACACACATCATCGCTTTCGACTCCACCCATGCCGATGAACCCGTGTGCATAGCCATCAGCGACGTAGAAGAAGCCAAGGTCAAGCGTATGTACGGCAACGCATTGTTCCGTGTTACCAAAAAAGACGGTTCTCACGTCTCCATGCTTCGTTTTTCGTACGCTTCCGCAAACGTTGCCGATGCCGCCGCAGAGTACGTCAACTCCGTCAACAAAAGCGGTTGGGACGAAGAACTCGTTGAAGTGGTACGCTCGGTCTACAACAAACAGCGTTGCTTCTGCCCAAAATGCGGCAGAAAACTGCCTTCCCCCGAAGCGGATTGCATCAACTGTGCAAAAAAAGGACATATTTTTGCAAAACTTTCAAAATACATCATCACCGAGAAAAAAGGTCTGATCGCCTGCCTGTTGCTGTCGATCTTCACAACCGCCATGGCACTCGTACCGCCTTACATGACGAGCATCCTGGTGGATGACGTTCTGCCGAGTCAGAATGCGGACGGTCTGCTCAAGATCATTCTTTTGCTGGTGCTGTGCTACATTCTGCAATACGCGGTCACGGGTTTCCGTTCGTATCTGCTGCGTGTAACGGGTTCGCGTATCGTTATCAAACTGAAAAAAGACATCTACGAAAAAGCCCAGTATCTGCCGATGAGTTTTTACGACAAGACCTCCACGGGCTCTGTTATCAACCGCATCAACTCCGACACCGCAACCTTACAGCAGTTCATTCTCAAGATCACGCAGGAAGCCGTGGTGCAGTTCTTCATGCTGTTCGGCATTCTTGCCATCATGCTTGCCATGAACTGGAGACTGACTCTGTTCTCCCTCGTGCCCGTTCCGTTGGTAGCCCTCACGGGCCGCTTCTTCGGCAAAAAACTCGGGCCGAAATATATGCGTATCTGGCGTCGTTCGTCTGCCATTTCCACCATTCTTGCCGACACCATTCCCGGCATCCGCGTGGTCAAGGCATTCACCAATGAAAAAGCCGCCGTACGCAAGTTCGATGCATATTGTGACGATTGGCTCGAAGAAGACAAGACCGTTGCAAAGGTTTCGGGCTTCTTCCCTGCATTCATGACCTTCCTCGTCACCTGCGGCTCTCTCATTATATGGTTCTCGGGCGGCAGATATGTCATTGCAGGCCACGAGGACTTCTCAATCGGTATTCTCGTTTCTTTCATCACCTATGCAGGTATGTTCTACAACCCCGTCAACTTCTTTGCAAACCTTTCCGACTCCTATCAGAACACACTCGCTTCGGTCGAAAAGATCATGGATATTCTGGATGCGGAACCCGAACACAACTTCGGTGAGGGGGTCTGCCCCGAACGCATTGACGGTAAAATTGAATTCAGAAACGTCAACTTCTCTTTTGACCGTTCCAAAAAGGTGCTTTCCAATATCAATCTCACCATTGAACCCGGTGACATCGTCGGTATCGTCGGCACAACGGGTTCGGGTAAATCCACACTCATCAACCTTCTGATGCGTTACTATGACGAATATGACGGTGAAATCCTCATTGACGGACAGAACATCAAGGACGTGGATATGGCTTACTACCGTTCGCAGATCGGTTTCGTACAGCAGGATCCCATGATGTTCCGCGATACCGTATTCAACAACATTGCCTACGGTATGCCCAACGTACGCGTGGAACAGGTACTGCACGCGGCTGACATTGCAAACGCACACGGCTTTATCTGCAAACTTCCCGACGGTTACGATACGATGCTCGGCGAACGCGGTGTCGGCCTTTCCGGCGGTGAACGCCAGCGTGTTTCCATCGCAAGAGCGATCCTCAAGAATCCCGGTATTCTGATCTTCGACGAAGCCACCGCCGCCGTGGACAGTGAAACGGAAAATCTCATTCAGACCGCCATTGAACGCCTCATCCGCGGCAGAACGACCATCATGATCGCCCACAGACTTTCCACCTTACGCAAGGCAAACAAGATCGTGGTTGTGGACAAGGGTGAGATCATCGAATGCGGTCCGCCCGAAGAACTGCTTGCAAAGAAAGGCAAGTATTACAAACTGGTACAGATCCAGTCCATGGGTGAAAAGTATCTGACCGCCAAGAGCGAAGAAAATTTTGAATAAGGAGGGAACGGCATGATTCATTTTATTGAAGGACCGGAAGTTAAACTGACCGTCAACGACGGCATTTTCCTGGACGTGGAATTTGCTACGGGCGAAAGTTTTGAAATGCTTGAGCCGCACTGTCTGTTCCCCATCAGCGGCAGAACCAAGTACATCGTTCTGCTCGACAGCGAAGGTGAACAGGTTGCCATCATCCGCGACATTGAACAACTCTTGCCCGAATCAAAAGAAGCACTTGAAAGTTGTCTGAAAGAGTATTACATGATGCCGCGTATTCTCCGCTTTATTGAAATGAGCGAAAAATTCAAGATCTGGATGTGGACGTGCGAAACCGACCGCGGTATCATCACCTTTGAGATCCGCAACCACATCACGGCGGTCAAACCCCTTTATGACGGACGAATCCTCATCAAAGACGCCAACGATAACCGCTACGAGATCCCCGACATCAACCAACTCGACAAAAAGAGCCGTAAAATGCTCGCACCCAAAATTTAAGGAGGTCATCCCATGAAACTCATCATTGCTATCGTAAACAACGAAGACAGCGCCGCTGTCAGTGCCGCACTGACACGTGAGCATTTTACCGTTACAAAACTTTCCACCCAGGGCGGTTTCCTGATGGTCGGCAACACCACCTTCCTCATCGGTGCAAACGATGAAGACGTTGCCCGTGCAAAGGACATCATCAACCGTTTCTCCCAGACGAGAACCCATACGCCTGCAACCACCGATTCCTTCGGCAGAGGTTTCTCGGAAGGTGCCCTGCAGACACCCGTTACCGTCGGCGGTGCAACCGTGTTCGTACTGAGCGTTGACTCCATGGACAAATATTGAGAGGATACCGCTATGACGACATATCCGCTTTGGGAGCAGATTCCCGGTCTTTGCGAAGAAACACCCGTACTTGATTTCTATCCTGCCGAAAACAAAAAAACGGATGCCTGTTTTGTGATCCTGCCCGGCGGCGGCTACGGTATGCGTGCCGAACACGAAGGCAAGGGTTACGCCGAAATGCTCAACGATATGGGACTCAACGCTTTCGTGTGCCAGTACCGTGTCAGCCCGCACCGTTTTCCGCTTCCGCTTGCAGATGCAAGACGTGCCGTACAGTTCGTACGCAAAAATGCGGCTCAATTCGGCATTGATCCCGACAAAATTGCGATCATGGGCTCGTCCGCAGGCGGTCACCTTGCCGCACTGACATCAACCTACCGTGAAGCACTTGATCCGGACGTAAATGACAGCATTGCACAGTTGCCTTTCCTCCCGAATGCCACCGTGCTTTGCTATCCCGTGATCTGGGAGATCGACGACAGCAAGATCACGCACGAAGGCTCCTACTGCAATCTTTTGGGCGATCGCGTGCAGGAAATGAACGCAAAAGTCAACCCCGCAAAACTGGTAAATGAAACCACACCGCCCGCATTTTTGTGGCACACTTCGGATGACGGGGCTGTGAACGTCTGCAACAGTTTCCGCTACGGTGAAGCACTTCGGAATCAGGGCATCCCCTTTGAAATGCACGTATTTCCCGAGGGACCGCACGGTCTGGGCGTTGCAAAAGACCGTCCGAACATCCACCAATGGGTGAATTTATTAAAAAACTGGCTGATCGTGTTGGGTTGGCTGTAAAAATCAGACCGGGAGCAAAACTGCATCCCGGTTTTTCCGACGAAAGGAACAAGCAATGGACCTGCATTCAATATTGAACAACTTAAAAAACTGTCCTTGCGGCAAAACACACACCTGCGACGTCAAAGCCGTGGAGATCGGCTCGGGATTATTGGCAAAGTGTGCCGACATTCTGCGTGAACACGGCTTCCCCACCGATATTCTTGTTGTTGCAGATCAGAACGCATTGCGTGCCGCCGACGGTATTCTTGACGTGCTGACAACGGGCGGATTCAACATCAGCACACACTTTTTTGACGATCTGCGTGTGGCAGACTTTGAGGAAGCCGAACATATTGCCCGACTGAGCAAAAACGTTGACGGCATTCTGTCGGTCGGTACGGGCTCATGCAACGACATCTGCCGCAGAGCATCCTTTGTTGCCGACAAAGCCTTTGCTATTTTTGCAACCGCACCGTCCATGGACGGATTTGCTTCGGACTCAAGCCCGCTGACCGCCGACAACTTCAAGATCTCCTACCCTGCCAAGCAACCCTCAATTATCATCGGTGACACCGCCGTGCTTGCAAAAGCACCCGCCCAACTCAAAAGTGCAGGCTTCGGTGATATGATCGCAAAATACACCGCATTGGTGGATTGGAAGATCGCGAAATTAACCACGGATGAGCCCATGTGTGAACGGGTTGCCGCGATCACGAAACAAGGACTGATGCGTGCGGTCAGCCTTGCGGACAGAGTGACCGCCGAGGACGAGGAGACCGCAGGTGCGATCTTTGAAGGGCTGATCCTGACGGGAATGGCAATGAAACTCGGCAACACCACCCGTGCGGCATCGGGTGCGGAACACGTGGTTTCGCACTTCTGGGAATGCAAAAAATTGGAACAGGGGCTTCTGTCGGATTTTCACGGTAAGAAATGCGGCGTTGCCACTTTAATGACGACACGCCTTTACAAGATGCTTGCCGCCATTGAGGAGCCCGTTTTCGTGAACGATCAGACCGATTGGGATGCGGTGTATGCCGTATACGGTGACAAATTCAGAAGCGAAGTGGAAAAATTCAACACGCCGACCGTCACCGACGAAACCACACCGCAAAGACTCACACAGGTATGGCCGGAGATCCGCCGTATTATCCTCGAAGAACTCCCGAGCGTGGAAGAACTGACGGCACTCATGCAAAAGGCTGGTTGTGCCGTCACAGCCAAAGAGATCGGCGTTGCGGATGACCTTGCCGTACTCGGTTTGCAGTATCATCCCTATATGCGGCACCGCATGATGCTCACCCGCCTTGTACCGATGTTCAAAGACGTAAATCCCGATTGGAAATCGCTTGCAGGCATCTGACCGTAAACATACATTATTAATGTAATATAAATTATGATTTAGCGGTGCGTTTTACAGCAGGTTAAATATGAACAATCAGTTTTT
>JAZNRU010000013.1:0-18160 GCA_045590895.1 Acutalibacteraceae bacterium | reverse complement strand
GGTGTTCGCCGTCTCCCCGATTCCCTCGGTTCCTACTCACCTTCGCTTCCGTTCCGCGCTTTCCTGCGTTCCTCAGTGCTCACTTGTTATACACCTTTTTTCTCCCTTTGTCAAGCCTTTTTTGGAAGTTTTTTTGATCTTTTTTAAATCTTTTTTTCATCCCACAACATCTTGTTGTTTGATTCCTGTTTTTACCACAAGAGGAACGATTTTTACTGCATATTTCACAGAACTATCGGGCACAATTTATTCATAATCAATAAAAATATGGGGGTTTTGGCATGAAAACCAAAATGACGGGAAAACAAAAAATAATCTCATTTACCCTGGCTGCGGCGATCCTGTTCGGAAGCTGTTTTTACGTCGGCAGCGATTATTTCCTTTTATATAATGAAAAGCAAAACACGACGACGCTCTCAAAACTCGGATCCCGCGGTGAAGAAGTGCGGCGTATTCAGACCAAACTGAAAGAATTGGGCTACTACACGTATACGGTAGACGGCATCTACGGCACACGCACGCAATCGGCAGTAAAAGCCTTTCAGCGGAACTGCGGAATTTCGGCAGACGGCATAGCGGGTCCCAAAACATTATTATATTTAGGCCTGGGCGGATCTTCCTCAAGCGGCTCGTACAGTTCCAACGACGTATACCTGCTTGCAAAACTGATTGCTGCCGAGGCACGCGGTGAGAGTTACACCGGGCAGGTTGCCGTGGGTGCAGTGGTACTCAACCGCGTGGAGCACGGTTCGTTTCCCGACTCCATATCGGGCGTGATCTACCAGGCAGGTGCTTTCAGTGCGGTCAAGGACAGCAACTGGAACGTAGCCCCCAACGCAACCTCACGCAAGGCCGCACAGGATGCGATCAACGGCTGGGACCCCTCGGGCGGTGCGATCTATTATTACAATCCCAAGACGGCAAAAAGCAACTGGATTCGCTCACGACCGATCATTGCCGTCATCGGGAATCATGTTTTTTGCTCATAGTGACGAACACAGAGAAAGCGATCTTTCTTTACCATTATTTATAAGTTCGCTCAGATCTGCGGCGTTGAAATGACGGAACTGTTGGAGGGTGCCGTACCCGTACTGCGTTCATACACCGTTACACACAAAAACGAATGCGTACGTATGGCACGTCAGGAGGGTTATATCTGCCGCATGGCGTGATGAAAACGGAAACTTCCGTTATGTCAACCGCGTGGACGAAGTAATCAAGTCCTCAGACTACCGCATCGGGCCGTTTGAGATCGAAAGCGTTATCATGGAACTGCCCTATGGGCTTGAATGTGCCGTCGCATCGGCTCCCGACGGAATCCGCGGTCAGGTCGTCAAACCTGACGTAGTACTCACCAAGGCCACCGAAGCCTCGGATGCACTCAAAAAAAAAAGAGTTCCGGCAGTACGTCAAAGACCGTGCCAAATAACAAAGGTATTATGCAAATGTAATGGCTTGCATAGTACCTGTTTTTGATTTTGCAAGGAAAGTGTAAATTATGATTTGCCTTATTTTGCAATCCCTCAACTTTCCGCGAAGGAACCAAAAAAAATTGTTAAAAAATACACAATCTTTCCCGAAAACGGGTCAAACAGGGCTCCCGATTTATTGACTTTTAAGAAAGGGTGTTATATAATATTTCTGATTGCAGAAGGAGAGGACGGAAAAATCCTTTGCAGGCACAAACAAATGGTGAAAGGAAAGAAAACATGAACACAACAGACAAAAACCATGAAGCGCTGTTTACCCCGTGGAAGATCGGCAACGTGGAGATCAAGAACCGCATCGTCATGTGCCCCATGGGCGGTACGTCCCTGTTCGGATGGTTTGAACTGGGCGGCTGTCACTTCGATAAGGAAGCGGCAAAACTTTTCCTTGAAAGAGCAAATAACAACGTAGGTCTTATCATCCCCGGCATTGCTCCCCTGCGTGATACGTTCTGGGGCAAATGGCTCTGGCAGAATCCCAAGATGTTCGAAGAACTCAAGGAGTTCATGGATGAAATCCACAAGACGGGTGCAAAACTGTTCGTTCAGCTCACCGCCGGTATGGGCAGAAGCTGGGCAATCACCGAACTGATCGCACCTCTGCACAAAAACAAATTCACCCGTGCACTTATCAAACCCGTTATTGACACCTCTCACGAGCTGGCTTCTCCCAGCCCCCAGCCTTCCCGTTGGGCACACGATATCATCTGTCCCGAAATGACGAAGGAACAGATCCATGAGATCATTGAAGCCTTTGCAAAGACCGCAAAACTCTGCCGCGATGCAGGCGTTGACGGTGTTGAAGTGCACGCCGTTCACGAAGGCTATCTTCTTGACCAGTTTGCCATTGAATTTTTCAATAAACGTACCGACGAATACGGCGGATCCTTTGAAAACAGATACCGTTTTGCAGTGGAAGTCGTCAAGGCCATCAAAGAAGCCTGCGGTGAAGATTATCCCGTTTCTCTCCGTTATTCCGTTGAATCCAAAATGAAAGGCTTCTGCGAAGGTGCAATGCCCGGTGAAGACTACACGGAAGTGGGCAGAGCCATGGCTGAAAGCGAAAAGGCTGTAAAATATCTGCAGGATGCAGGTTACGATATGCTCAACGCCGACAACGGTACATACGACTCCTGGTACTGGGCACATCCGCCCATGTATATGCCGCAGAACTGCAACCTCGAAGACGTGGCACACATCAAGCAGTTCGTTGACATTCCCGTGGTTTGTGCAGGCCGTATGGAACCCGACGTTGCCGCCGAAGCCATTGCCGCAGGCAGAATCGACGGCGTGGGCGTTGCCCGTCAGTTCCTGACCGATCCCGCATGGGTCACCAAACTCATCGAAGGCAGACTTGAGGAGATCAAGCCCTGTATCTGCTGCCACAGCGGCTGCTTCAACTTCTCCTCCTCCAAGGGCCATGCAAACACCCAGGATCTGCCCGACACCATGGGACTTGCACGCTGTGCACTCAATCCCGAAACCATGCAGTCCAAGAAATATAAGATCGTTCCTGCCAAAAAGAGCAAGAAGGTCGCCATTGTCGGCGGCGGTATCGGCGGTATGGAAGCAGCCATCATCTGTGCCAAGAGAGGCCACAGCGTAACGCTGTACGAAAAGACCGACTCCCTCGGCGGTGTATTCATTGCCGCAGCCGCACCGTCCTATAAAGAAAAGGACCGCGATCTCATTAAATGGTACATCAGAGAACTTTCCTGCTATCCCATCGAAGTGAAGATGAACACCGAAGTCAAGGACATCACCACGCTGGGTGCGGATGAAGTCATCATCGCAACCGGCTCCAAAGCAAGAAAGATCCCCGTCAAGGGTGCCGACAAGGCGATCGAAGCGGTTGATTTCCTGCTGGGCAATGAACAGGTCGGTGAAAACGTCACCATCATCGGCGGCGGTCTGACCGGTTGTGAAATTGCTTACGAACTGTATCTGCAGGGCAAAAAGCCGACCATCGTTGAGATGCAGGACGACCTGATCACCACCAAGGGCATCTGCCTTGCCAACACCAGTTTCCTGCGTGACTTCTTCAAGACCAACAAGGTGCCCGTACACCTTGAAACTTCCCTTTGCGAGATCGCTGACGGCAAGGTGACCGTCAAGGATAAAGACGGCAAGACCTTTGATATAGCCTGCGACAACGTGATCATGTCCGTCGGTTACGTTCCCACACCGCTGGCTCCCAAGGCAAAGCACGTACACGTGATCGGTGATGCCGCACAGGTCGGCAACCTGCGTACCGTTATCTGGGGCGCATGGGACGTTGCCATGAAGATATAAACTGAAAAGGAGAAATAATTATGATTCTGACACAAGAACAGCAAGCCATTCTCAACGGTTCCAAAGGCGAAACCATGGCAAAGGTCATGAAGACCCTCGTTATGTACGGTGAAGCTTTCGGTGCCGAAAAACTGGTTCCCATCACCTCCGAATACAACCACCTCGTTACTTCTTTCGGTCTGAAGGTCATGTCTCCCGTTTACGATCTGATGCAGACCATTCTGGATGCAGGTGTCGTTTCCGGTCAGAAATTCTCCGTGGACCCCCGTCCGCTGGACAAAAACGTACCCGCAAACTTCCTGCAGAACCTCATTTTCAATAAGTTCATGTATTCCAAGCAGGATTTCTATGAAAAACAGCTTGATAAACTCGGTCTTATGAATAAGGATGCCTTCACCTGCACCTGCTACATGGACGAAGTCGGCAACAAACCCAAAAAGGGTGACGTTCTCTCCTGGGCAGAATCGAGTGCCGTCGTGTACGCAAACTCCGTTCTCGGTGCAAGATGCAACCGCAACTCCGGTATCATCGACATCATGGGCTCCATCGTCGGTTACGTTCCCTACTTCGGACTTCTGACCGATGAAGGCAGAAAAGCCACGTGGATCATTAAAATTGAAACCACCAAGAAGCCCGAAGCACAGCTTCTCGGCTCCGCCATCGGCATGAAAGTCATGGAAGACGTACCGTACGTTGTCGGTCTTGACAAGTGGATCGGTACCGAACTCAACGACAGCGCCTGTGCATACCTCAAGGACTTCGGTGCCGCTACCGCCTCCAACGGTGCGGTCGGTCTGTATCACATTGCAAATCTCACTCCCGAAGCCGTTGAAATGGGTGAACAGCTCATCGCGGAAGGTGCAAAGGAATACGTCATTGACGATGCGGAACTTGCAAGAGTGCAGAAAAACTATCCCGTCATCTGGAAGAAACCCGATGCGGCTCCCAAACTTTGCTTCATCGGCTGTCCGCACCTGTCTTTGCAGCAGCTCAAGGACTGGACGGATAACATTGAATCCGAACTCAAGAAAAAGGGCAATGCAAAAGTCAGTGTTCCCACCGTTCTCACAGCGGCTCCCAAGGTGCTTGAAGCATTCCAAAAGACACCTTACTATGCACGTCTGAAAGCAACGGGCGTTATCATTTCCTACATCTGCCCGCTGATGTACATGAACAACCCTCTTTGCAAAAAGATGCCCGTCATCACCTGCTCCAACAAACTTCGCACCTACACCACGGCTAAATTCTACAGAGAAGAAGAAATTCTTGCAATCATCACTGACGGAGGTAAGAAATAATGAAACAGTTCAAAGGCAGAGTCGTAACTCCCGGCACCGTAACGGCAGAAGCGGTCGTTACCAGAAGCGGTTTCAACACCCTTGCTTCCTTCCAGAACGCACTTCAGTTCGGTGACAAGGAAGTAAAGTGCGGCGATCAGAACAACGCAGACCTGTACGGCAAATCCATGCTCGGCAAGGCTCTTTGCCTGCCGCAGACCATCGGTTCCACCACGGGCGGTCTCGTTCTGTACTGTGCCTGTGCACTCAAAAAGAATCCCGCCTGTATGCTTTTCTCAGCCCCCATCGACTCCCTCGCCGCCGCAGGTGCAGTGCTTGCCGACGTCTGGGTGGACGGTGTTACCATGCCCGTTATCGATTCTCTCGGTGACGAATTCCTCAACTACGTCAAGGACGGCATGACCGTGACCGTCAAAGAAGACGGCACCGTCGAAGTCGGCTGAGCCGCAAACACCGCATAACGATCAGAACCTCCGGTTTTGCTGTTGCAAGTCCGGAGGTTTTTTGCAGGTAAATCTTAACAAATATTTAGAAATTTTCGACAAATCCCCCCTTTCTTTTTTGTGCAATCTGTGTTATACTGTGCTTTGACGGAAAGTAAATCCGCAAAAAAAAGAAAATATTTTTATCAAGGAGTCTACACACATGAAAAAACTCATCGCAATCCTTCTCTCTGTTCTTATGCTCGTCTGCCTTGCAGCCTGCACAAACACCGAAGATCCCACCGATGTCGCTACCGATGAAGCCACTACCGAAGAAACCGTAACCGACGAAGTTACCACCGAAGAAACCGTTTCCGATGAAATCACTTCCGAAGACGATACCGTTGCTGATTCCGCTGACGACAGTGCCGCCGTTTCGGCACTTTCCGCCGCATGGGAAACCGTAGTTGCCGATGAAGCTCTTATTACCGCTTTCGGTGCCGCTTCTTCCGAAGAACTTGCAGGTTATTTTGCAGGCGGCGATACCTTCGTTATGGGTGCACCTGCCGCTTACTCCGTTGAAGACAAAGAAACGCTGACCTATACCTTCGGTGTACCCGAAGATCAGACCGCTTCCGTTGTCGGCCTTGCCACCATCATGCACGCCATGAACGGCAACAACCTCACCGCTGCCGCTTATGAACTCGCAGAAGGCACCGATGCCACCGCTTTCGCAAACGCTCTCAAGGACGGCATCAAGGGTATGCAGTTCCTTTGCGGTGCTCCCGAACAGCTTATCATTGCTGACGTGAACGGCATCGTGATCGCAGCATTCGGCGGTGCAGACATCATCAACGCATTCAACACCGCTCTTGCCGCAAACGGCACCGTTCTTGTCAACGACGCCATCGCTTAATCAGCAATAAATATTCGCACACACGGAGGATGTAAAATATGCTGTTTTCAAGTATACCGTTCTTGTATTACTTCCTGCCGTGTGTGCTTTTGTTATACGCGATCGCACCGAAAAAGTTAAAAAACACCGTACTTATGCTCACTTCACTCGTATTCTACGGCTGGGGTGAACCTAAGTACGTTTTTTTAATGCTTGCAACCGTGTCCGTCGGCTACGTGACGGGCTTGCTGATCGAAAAATACAGAGATACCCGCCCGCAGTTTTCCAAAGCCATGCTCGTCCTTTCGGTGGCGGTGTGCCTGGGCTTTTTGGGCTATTTCAAATATGCAAACTTTTTCGTTGAAAACTTCGTTGCCCTTACGGGGCTGTCGGTGAAGATGCTGAACGTGGCGTTGCCCATCGGCATTTCGTTTTATACTTTCCAGATCCTCTCCTACTCCGTGGACGTTTACCGCAAGGACGTTCCCGCACAGAAAAATCCCCTGAACCTTGCCGCCTACATCACCATGTTCCCGCAGTTGATCGCAGGTCCGATCGTGCGGTATTCGGACATTGCAGAACAACTCGTCGACCGCACGCACACGTGGGACAAGACCGCACTCGGCATCCGCCGCTTTATTCTCGGTCTTTCCAAAAAGGTACTTCTTGCCAACATTCTGGGTGAAGTGTGCGATGCATTCAAAGCATCCGACGACAAAAGCGTGCTGTTCTTCTGGCTGTACGCGGTCTGCTATATGCTCCACGTTTACTTTGACTTCTCCGGTTATTCGGATATGGCGATCGGCCTCGGTCACCTGTTCGGATTCCGTTTCACGGAAAACTTCAATTATCCCTATATATCCGCCTCCGTCACCGAATTCTGGCGGCGCTGGCACATCTCTCTCGGCACGTGGTTCCGCGATTACGTATACATTCCGCTGGGCGGCAACCGCGTGAGCAAACTGCGTCACTGCTTCAACATTTTCGTCGTGTGGATGCTCACGGGCTTCTGGCACGGTGCGGCGTGGACGTTCATCGTATGGGGCATCTATTTTGCGATCCTGCTGATGATCGAAAAGTTCTTTTTGCTCAAATATCTCAAAAAGGCAAAGGTGCTCAACCACGTTTACGTTCTGCTGTTCGTGCTGTTCAGTTTCGTCATATTCAACGCCGCAGACATGGGCGAAGCGGTGCAGTATCTCGGCGGTCTTTTCGGCATCGGCGGTTATTCGCTCGTGTCGGAATCGTTCTTCCGGTATCTGCGTGATTACGCGGTGGTGCTCGTGATCGGTTGCATCGGTGCAACGCCGTTTGTAAAGAATTTCTGCACGAAACTGCACGAAAACAAAACCGCAGACCGCGTGCTGAACGTGCTTGAGCCGATCGCACTCATTGCTCTGCTTCTGACCGTGACCGCATTTTTGGTGGACGGATCCTACAATCCGTTCCTGTACTTCAGATTTTGAGGTGCCGCTATGAAAACAACGCTTAAAACTAAAATCGTATGTATCGTGATGGCAGTGTTGCTGTTCGGACTTTCCGCAGTTGCCGTTGCACGCCCCAAGGACACCTATTCCGACACCGAACGCCGCTTGCTGTCGCAGATGCCCGACTTGTCCGTAAAAACACTGCTGAACGGCACGTTTATGACCGAATTTGAAGAATACACCCTCGATCAGTTCCCGCTGCGTGAGGCGTTCCGCACACTCAAGGCACTGGTTGTGAAATACGTATTCAACAACAGCCAAAACAATGATATTTATATCTCCGACGGCTACTATGCCGCAGAACAGTATCCGCTGAACACAAAAAGCATCGACCACGTTGCAAAGGTGTTCAACTCCGTCTGCGACAGGTATTTTTCACAGGACGAATACAACCTGTATCTGTCCGTGATTCCCGACAAAAACTACTTTTTGCAGAAGCAGGCAAAGCAGCTTGCACTTGATTACGATACGTTGGTCAGTTCCCTTCTGACGCAGGTATCGCAGTTTTCGTATATCGACATTTTCGACACGCTGAACGTGACGAATTTCTACAAGACCGATACACACTGGCGGCAGGAAACGCTGACGGACTGTGCAGACACCCTTCTTTGTGCCATGGATGCACAAAACGGTCTGCAATACACCGAAAAAGCACTCAGCGTTCCCTTTTACGGCGTGTATTACGGGCAGGCGGCTTTGCCCGCAGAGCCCGAACAGATCCGTTATTTAGACAACGACCTGTTCAACAACGTCACCGTGTACGACCACGAAAACCGTAAAGAAATTCCGGTATACGATCTCGCGAAAGCCGACGGCAAAGATCCGTATGAATTTTTCCTGTCGGGGCCGCTGTCGCTCATCACGATCGAAAATCCGAACGCAGACACCGACCGCGAACTGTTCTTGTTCCGCGATTCTTTCGGCAGCAGCATTGCACCGCTGTTCATCGGCTCTTATGCGAAGATCACCCTCATTGACATCCGCTATCTGCAGAGTGCAATGCTCGGCAATTTCGTGGAGTTCACACCCGGCTCGGACGTGCTGTTCCTGTACTCCGCCATGATCCTCAATGACGGCACGACATTGAAATAACCCTTTTGAGGTACGATATGTTTTTTATCACTCCGTCTTATTGCAAAAACTTCCGCTGTTCTGCCGGACAGTGTTCGGACAACTGCTGTATCGGCTGGGAGATCGGCATCGATGCCGACACGCTCGATTTTTACCGATCGGTCGGCGGTACGTTCGGTGAACGCCTGCAAAAAAATATTTCTGCGGACGGCACGTTTATTCTGCAAAACGAACGCTGTCCGTTTCTCAACGGTAAAAACCTCTGCGACATCATTATCAATTGCGGCGAGGAGCATCTTTGTCAGATCTGCCGCGATCATCCGCGTTATTTTGAGTGGTATCCCGACCGCAAAGAGGGCGGCATCGGACTTTCCTGCGAAGAAGCCGCACGGCTGATCCTCACCACCGACGAGGTTGTTTACGATGTAACCGAAGTCGACGAAGAACCCGAAGAAGCGGATGAAGAACTGTACCGTTTGCTGTGTGCCCAAAGGGACGGCCTGTTGGAGATAACGGATCGCACCGACCGTCCTGCGGCAGAAGTGTTCAGTTCTTTGTTGGTATCCGCACTCGCTTTGCAGACACAACTTGACGGCACAAGTCCCGAACCGCTTTGCGATATGCCGTCCGATACCGCCGTATCCTCTCTTTGTAGCCTGTTTTCCGACTTTGAACCCATTGACGAGGAATGGGAAAGCCGATGTGCCACCGTTCTGCACAAAGACACGCACGCATTCTCCCCTCTCACCCCGCAGGAAAATGCGTATCTCGTCAATCTCTGCCGTTATTTTTTGTGGCGGTATTTTCTCAAAGGTACTTTCGACGGTGAAGTGCTTTCAAAGGTCAAATTCGCGGTAGTCAGCACGCTCGTCATCCGCATTCTGTGTGAGGGTAAGACGGATCTGCACACATGGATCACGCAAAGCAAACTCTATTCCAAAGAAATGGAATACAGTGACGAAAACCGCGATTTGTTCTGCGATTATACATACGAAAAGCAAGTCCTTTCCACGCCCGCACTCTTAAAGATCCTCCGCGAAGTACTGCAATAAATACAAAAAATTTCCCGCACCGTAACGCTCTTTCCGATCGGTGCGGGATTCTTTTTGCATCATTAAGACATTCGGGGGGTCTCTTTGCGGACTTATGCTTTATTTTTTGCGGACTTGTTTGCGGACCGACGATGCCTTACAAAGCCTTTGGCATCGGGTTTTTCGGCTTGTCGGTCATTTTGTTTTTGCGGACTGCTTTGGTGACTGTGCCGTATTTTTCTGCGGACTTCTTTGCGGACCGTACATACTATTATATATAGAAAGAATGTTTAAAAGAATGTTCTGTAAGAAAGAGAGAGAATGCGGCATTCACACGCACGAAATGAAGCGATGTGTTTTTATCGTTTTTGTTTTTTATAACTTTATGCAATTAAAGTCACGGGTGAATTTTGTTCGTGGTGATGTATTTTACACCGAACAGGCGGACGAAATCCACGCAGGGCGGGAAGTCCACCGTCCACGTTGCCAGCGTGATGCCCTGTTCACGGGCAGACTTGAGGTATTTATAATTCTTTGCAATGCCGAAGTTGAAGGCAATGCCCATGTTCTGTTCTTTGACAAAAGCGATCTTTTCATCATCCAACTCGTTCATCAGATACCACAGTTCAATGTCCGCATCCAACGCACGCACGGCGGAAATACGGTCTTTGTCAAAATCAATGACGAGCGCGGTTTCGTACGCTTCGCTTGCCGTGAGCACGTCAAGCATACTCTGCATATCGTCCGCCGTTCCGCCCTTGACTTCCACCATGGCACGCATATCGTATTTTACGCAGATCTCCAGTGCTTCTTCAAAAGTTGTCACCTGCAGATCGGGGTAGTTTTCAATACCGTTGCCGTTGTCAATACGAAGTTGCTGAATCTCGGCAAAAGTCATGAGTTCCACTTCGCCCTCACCGTCGGTCATCTTGTCAACGGTGTCGTCGTGATTGAGGATCCACACACCGTCTGCGGTGGGCATGATATCAAATTCAGCCGCATAAAAACCGGCTTTGCCTGCTTCTTCGAGTGCAGGTGCGGTGTTCTCGGGTGCGACGGCTGAAAAACCGCGGTGTGCGGTCAGATACATCTCACGTCCGAACAAGCCCGACAGGGTACGGTTTTCATCCAGCGTTTTGCTTTCCACTCCGAGATACAGCACACAGGCACCCAGAAGCAGCACAACGATAAGCAGACAGCCCACGATTTTCTTGACTCTTTTATTCATAATCGAATTCCTCCGTTTTAACTTTGCGTTTCTTCAATATTACAAAAACCGACCTTCGCGAAAAGATCGGTTTTTTGTTTGGGATTTTGCTTATTCAGCGGATTTGGAGTTGTTGAACCATACTTTGATGTATTCAAACAAGGTCTTGATGAAGTCGATGAATGCCCGGAAGATGGATTTAACGGTGGGTTTCTGTACCACGTCGGTGATCCACGGACCGTCCGCACAGTTTTCTTCGGTCATGTTGACGATCTGACCGGAGGCACTGTTATCGTGCACAAGGAAACGGTTGATGCCCTTTTTGTTGGAAGAAGCGGTCACGTTGGTGTACTGGGTGAAATATTCACCGATATAAGCAACGGCACTCCAATAGTCGTGATGCTTGTTCTTGATGAACCACGTGGTTTCGGGGAACAGACAGGTGGAGGCATCGACCTTTTTATCAAGGGAGATGTAGTCGCCGTAGCCTGCGGCAACACGTTCTGCAATGTATTCATCGCTGAGAGTATCGAATACGCCCGATGCGGTTGCACCGAAAGATGCATCCTGCACGCCGACAAGGCAGTCACCGGTTTCGTCTGCATGAACACCGATGGGAGGATTGACAAGACCGTAAGCGGCAAGAACACCGATCTCTACGCCGTATTCGTTGGCAAACTTCAGATACAGATCATTCTTGTCAACGATCATGTGATCTCTGATGTATTCGAGTTTTTCAATCAGACCTGCAAATTCGGTGCGGCGTTCGCTGCCTTCTTCACCGAACATAAAGTTGAGTGCATTGTTATAATCTTCTTCGTAAACACTGCACCAGTAGGAAGCCCATGTGCCGATACCGGTTGCAAGAAGAATGGAGGGCAGGAATGCTTCGGCAAGTCTTTCGTACAGTTTTTCAACCGTCCACAGAGCCATGTTGAGTTTGCCGGACTGCGTCATATAATCAACGGCTGTTTCGGCGAGCGTGAGCAGGAGTTCGTCCACACCTTTGAGGTCAATACCGATGTTTTCTTTGCCGAAGTATTCGCTTTCAAGCAGATAAGCCTGGATGAGTTTGTCGTCAAAACCGATCTGACCGCTGAAGCAATCGCTGATAACGGAAGCACCGTTGGAAAGGGATTCATCATACATAACCTTTTTTACAAGGCCTTCACTGCCGTATTTTTCAAGGTATGCAGTAATGACACCGCCGCCGATGCATCTGGAAATCAGGCTGACCTGATCGCAACCGGTGGTTTTGAGGAGTGTTTTGATGTATTCATGCAGTCTGTCTGCATGGTCGTAGGGAGAAACACGCCAGTCATAACGGAAGTCGTAGTCTCTTGCCTTGAACTTGCCGTCCTTACCTTCGTCCACGGTGGCAATTTTTTTATCCCATTTTGCAATTTCGGCAGCCGAAACACCGGTGCCGTACTTGGCATTGCCGTCGCCGCCGATCTGCGTTTCATCCCAGATGGGAGCGAGTTCTTCATACAGAGCGACTGCATAATTGTCCCACTTGTCAAAGGGCAGACCTTCCAGCAGGAAGGGCTTGAGGATGTTCATGGCACTTTCGATGATGGCGTCGGTGGAAATGCCGCCTTCTTCGCCTTCATCATCATCGGTCAGAACTTCAAAACCGGTGGAGATGATGTTGCCTTCGGCATCGCAGATATCAATACTGGATCCGGAAATAAAAACGATGGGGTTCTTTTCACGTTTTTCGGTTTCAGCCGCACCGACGGGTACAGCCACGGCAATGAATGCCATTACCAGACACAGAAAAACACTGAGAAACTTTTTCATAACAATCGCTTTCCTTTCGCGTATTTATACAGATACCATATTACCATAATCTTCCGTTGTTTGTCAAATGCTTTTTAAAGAAAAAATCCCGAAAAACCGACAGTTTTTCGGGAAAAATATCATTATAAGACAGTGTGTTCAATTTTATTCCTTATAATCCCGTACCCACCGTGCAACGATATCCGAGTTTGCACCGAACGACTGCAGGGCGACCACGCGGTTGTGCGACGGATCCATGAGCAGTTTCTGACCGAACATACCGCCTTTGAAACAAACGGAATGCGTTTCATCCCAGTCAAGACAATAGCCTTTTTCAAAGGATCTTTCGCACCATTGTTCGCTCAGATAACGCTTGCCGTTGTAAACACCCTTGTGCAGATAGAGCATTCCGAGTTTTACCATGTCTTCGGAATGAATATACAGACCGGTGGCACCCATGGGATAGCCTTTCGGACAGGTGCTCCACGCCATTTCGGCAAAGGACAGATCCCACAGCAGGTTCTCCCACAGAAAATCGTCGAGTTTCTCCCCCGTTTTTTTGCTCACGACACGGCTGAGAAGATAGATCGCACCGTCGGAATAACGGCTTTCGGTGTCGGGCGTGTATGCAAGCGGATAGGTAAAGAGGTAGGAAAGAAAATCCTTCGTAAACGTCTGCATGGGTGCACAGTCAATATCCAGAAATCCGCCGGGAAGTCCCAATCGGTGCGTCAGAGCCATTTCCACGGTACACCGTTCCCAGCGTTCGTCCATGCCTTCGGGCAGTTCATCACGGAAAATGTCGCAGATCTTTTCATCCAATTGCAATACACCGCGATCCCACAGCATACCGATGGCGGCGGCGGTAAACAGTTTTGCGACCGAGTAGGTGTTCTGACAACGGTTGGCGGGGCACTGCTCAAACGTTTCGATCTCGCCGCCTTCAACGTAATGCGACAGACGGATAACGTCAAACGGCTGCGTTTTAAGAAATGCTTCAAAATCGTCTAAAAACTTTGACATAGGGATCTCCTTTCGGATTGTAAAATGAAGTATAAATTATGATTTATGCATATAAATCATAATTTACCCGCCGAATACGTCCGATTCGATGTAATCCACGCCCAACGCCTTGCAATAGGCAAACACAAGCGGCGTATTGGCTGTCCACACACCGACTTCAAGGCCGCGTTCGTGGAACTCACGGATCATTTTTTTGCTGACTGTCACATAGTCTACGTCAATGGAAAAACCGTGGTCGAAACAGCGTTCATAGCCGCTTTCGGCTGAACCGTAAGTGAGCATCAGCGGCATTTTCGGGAACAGCTCGTGTGCGAGCAGAAGATTGTCGAAACTGAACGATTGCAGAATGACTTTGGAAAGATCATACACTTCGTCCGCCATTTCAAACACTTCCTTGATCTTCTCCTGCGGCCATTCGCCTTTGAGTTCCACGAAGCAGATCATATTGTTGTCACGCATGATCTCAAGATATTCACGGAAGGTGCAGATGCAGATCTCATCTTTCGTTTTTGTGTTTTTCAGAGGTTTTGCACGCAGTTCGGCAAGGGTGGCGTCGGCAACCTGTACTTCCGTGCCGTCCGCAAAGACAACTTCGGAATTATGATTGGTTACGAACTGTCCGTCCTTGGTGATACGCACGTCCGTTTCGGCACCGCCCGACTTATGCTTTGCCGCCATTGTAAAAGCAAGAGCTGTGTTCTGCTGATAACGGGAGGAATACCCGCGGTGTGCGATCATGCAGATGTCCTTTTTCGGTTCGTTTTTCAGTTTAGCCTCAAGGACGGTATAAATCATTTTAAGAGGAAATAAGATATTTTTCATTTTTATACACCTCAGCTGACTGCTTTTTTGTTGATGTCGAGAATACGCACACGCATGGTTTCTTCACCGACGCTGTATTCGGCAACCGCACCGCGTGTTTTGCGGAACAGACTGCGGCCGAGAGGAGAATCGGTGCTGATGGAGCCGTTCATGGGCTGTGCATCGGATTCGGTGTATTCATGCAGTTTATAACTGTAATGGTTGCCGCCTACACGCTTATAGCGGTAACCGGTGCGGCTTTCCACCAATTCGTACTCCGCTTTTTCACCCGTGTCCAGAAACTCAAGGGCAACGCTGTCACCGGACAGCACGATATCGTCCACTTTCTGCAACTGGGTGTGCAGGATCTGACGGTTGCGGACGGTACGGCGGCCGTTGATCTCGATCACGACGTTGTTTTCGCCCAAAGGCCATACGTCACACACGGTACCGTTGCTTGTAATATACTTCTCGCTCTTTCTCATCACTGTCTACCTCTTTTTCTTATATTCGATCTTCTTTTTACTGTTCGATCAACGCACCGACGATCTTCAGGATCGTATCAAGCGTTTCCGCACTCGCCTTTTCGCTCATGTCAAACAGCAGGCGGCGTTTTGCGTACAGTTCGTCACGCACGGCATCTGCCTGTGCATTTTCGCCGGATTCCAACAGGCTGTCGGTGGAAACACCGAAGTAGTCCGCCACTTTTTGCAAGGTCTTTGCGGACAACTGCCGTGTACGCCCTTTTTTGAGTTCCGTAAAAACAGAACTGCGTATTCCGATGTCCTGTGCCAGACTTGAAAGTCTGATGCCGCGTGCGGCACACAACTGCACAATTCTGTTGTAGGTCTCCACGGAAGTCCTCCTGTCAGATGTTTACCGATCTCTGTAAAAACACTGTAAAAACAGCCTAATTTTTACAGAATACTGTAATATTACAGATCAGCATTTTACAGCGTTCTGTATTTTTGCTCGGCACATACCTCATTATAGTACATAGTTCTGTAAAAGTCAAGTACTTTTTACAGATTTCATTTCTTTTCGACAGATAATTTTTACAGAATTCTGAACATCCAAAAAAAACAAAAAAAACGACCGTGCCGCAAAGGGCAAGATCGAAAAAAAAGCCGCCGCATACGGCGTGCCGTTCACAAATATCTTTGCAAATATTTTCAAACCGTTCACAATTGACATAAGCCGCAGGTTATGTTATAATGTGTGTACCAATGGGTTTTTCCGTTTGTAAAAACACAGCCCAAATGAAACGAGGTATTATTTTATGAAGAAATTCTGTGCACTTCTGTGTATCCTGCTGTGCGTGATGAGCCTGCTTGTTCTGCCCGTTCAGGCGGCAAATACCGATCCCCTGCTTTTGGGCGATCTGGACGGCACACCCGGTCTGGCTCCTTCCGATGCCCGTGCCGTACTGCGTATATCGGTCGGACTGGATGAAACCACCGAAGAAAACGAATTCATTGCCGACGTGGACGGCAACGGCGAAATTGCTCCTGCCGATGCACGTCTTGTTCTGCGTGCATCCGTCGGTCTTGAAAGTGTAGAAAAGTTTTATCATTACCACACCAACGAAGCCTACAACACCAAGGGCAGCTGTACCGAACCGCAGATCACCGGTGAGATCTGTACGGTGTGCGGTGCGATCCAGATCCAATCCATCGTGAACGCCCCCGGTCACAAATGGAAATTCGTGCTCAGCGGCGACAGCCACATGGGCGAATGTGAAACCTGCGGCAAGGTCGAAAACGGCAAATGCGAATTGGTTGAGATCAGCCGCACGGAAGCCACCTGCTCTGCTGACGGTGAAGTTGTCCGCAATTGCGTATGCGGCCTGCGTGAAGCACACGAAGTTCTGCCCGGCGGTCATATTTACAGTGCATGGACAAAGCGTTCTGACGGCAACGTTTCCAGAACCTGTTCCCGTTGCAAAGGCACACAGGCTTCCTCTGCCGCAAATCTGCTGACCTGGATCGCCGACAATGCTGACCGCATAACGGAGGATGCAAGTCTTTCACAGAATATGACAGCCATTGATGCGGCCACGAACAAGATCACACCCAACGGCAAGTACACCGGCATTTTCAAACTCGACATAATCAAAAATGAGATTGAAAGCGGCATGGCTGTCGACACCTTTACCTGTGACGGACTTCGCGAAAACAGACAAGTCATTTTCAACGAACACTCCGTCATTGATACCCTTTCGAAACTGTCTGCAGAAGATATAAAATCCGTGGACGTAACGCTCGGCACCACCGTGGACGTGCTGAGCAACATCCCCGCTTCGTTCCCCGGAAACGGCAGCAGAGTGTATGACATGAGTGCATACGTAAACACCCCCGCCGTGACTGACGCCATCCGCATTGCACTTACCCTGCCCGAAGAAATTGCCACCAAAACCGGCACCGACGGCAACGGCAAGAACACCTATGCCTTCACCCTCGACGGTAAATCGGTCGCAGACGATGTTGTTCTCCCGTCCGAAAAATTTGATATGTCCCTGCGTAGTTTCGCCGGTGCGTTCCCCGAAGTCGAATCTTCCGACGGAATGTACGTTTCCTTCGATTGCTCCAAAGTAAAAATGAACAACGCCGTTGTTCTGTATTTCGATGCCGAAACACTTGAACCCATCGCAATCAAGTACACCTGTGCACTCACTCTCGATCAGTCCGTTTCCATGTCGGGTGATTTCGGTGACGAATCCTGGCTCAACGGTCTTACCGAAGGCTCCATGGGCATTGACACCTACATGAGCAACGATTACATCTACCTGTTCAGCAACTACTATCCCTGCATGGCAGACTGATGCAAGGGTAAATATTTGTTAATTCTTTGTAAATCCTCTTGCAATCTATTTTCCGAACAGATATAATGATTATATAATCCTTTCGGAAAGGAGGATGTTTTACAATGGAAGAAAACAACACCACTGCCGTTGTTGAAGAAAACACCACCGCAGAAAACGAAAACTTTCTTGCAGGTCTTGCAGGCGGCTTCCAGGATCTCGTTGATCTGATCCTCAAGATCGTCAACGCTTTCAAAGAAGTCATCGGCTCCATCGTGGGCAGCGCAAAGGGCTGAGCCCGTAACGGCTAATCACCGAAAAAACAAACAATAAAACAGATGCAAACGAAAAGACCGTATGCATCTGTTTTTATTTTTACTTCAGTTTTTGAAAAGTTTGGGTGTATTGAAAAACTAAATTATGATTTAGTGAACTGTTCGCACAGAGTAGATTACTTCGTCAGTATTTAAAGATTTTTGGTCAAGCTTTTGCAAAAGCTTGCGGGTTAAGGGCAGAGCCCTTATCGCCCATCGCAATGGGCGAAACTCCCCTTGCCGTCAAAAA
>JAZNRU010000012.1:0-9382 GCA_045590895.1 Acutalibacteraceae bacterium | reverse complement strand
ATATCGTTCTCTTCCATCATAAATACGCTGAAAGAGGTGTCGATAGTGCTCAGCCAGTGAGCATCCGTGTTGCTGTAGCCCCATACGTTCTTGCCGTAGGGCAGGCAGTACATCAGCAGGTTGTCCCAGAGAATTCTGTCGTAGCCTGTCGTACCGTTTCTCTCGTTGAAGATTTCCGTGCCGAGGCAGGAGTCGTACTTGAGAAGAAGGTCACCGAAATACTTGATGCTTTCGGGGTCATTTACTATTTCGGGGTTGCTGTTGGAGTTGAGCCAGTCACCGGGATGGTTGATGTGGGAAAGACCGCCGTTCTTTTCAATGTAGGCAACGGTTTTTTCATAGCCGTTTTCACCGAAGTCAAGGCCGTCACCGCAGCCTTCAGGCAGAAAATAGCCGTTGACGTGGCTCTTGGTGATGTTGAGGTAATTGAATTCCTGTGCACCGATAACTTCCGTCATGCCTGCACGTGCAGTGCCGTCGGGAAGAAGCTGTGTGCCGGTGGTAATGGCTGCGTACTGTTCATCACTGAGCGGTTCCATTTTGAAGCCGAGCAGATACTGATAGGTATACAGTGCAAGACGGGTTTGATCTTCATTCCATGCTTTTCCCGTCAGACCGTGGTCTGCCATGGCGAGAAAATCAAAGTTCTGATTGTAATGCTCGTTTATCATTTCCGTGTAGGTCAATTCCGCATCGCTGTACGTGGAATGGGTGTGCAGGTTGCCTTTGTAGAGCGACCATGCATCTTCACCGTCCCATACGACGTCCGCATAGGGGCTGATAAGCACGTAATCCGCTTGGGCGGCACCTGCAAACAGGAAGCCGAACGGCAGAACAAGCAGAACGGAAAGGATGATACAAAGCGATTTTCTGAAATTGCACATAAACATACACTCCTTTTTTTATCATAAAGAACATTATACAGGTCCAGCAACCGATTGTCAAGAAATGATGTTTACAAAAAAAAGAAAAAACCGTGCTCTATACTAATTTTTGTTCGGAACGCCGAAAAACAGTTGACTTTTTTGTAGAATCTGCTATATAATCACGGCAATGAAAAATGTCGGGAGAGATTGATTATGCACATCCGCCATACAAAAAAAGAAGACCTGCCTGCCATTCTTGCCATTTATGCCCATGCACGCCGCTTCATGGCAGAAAACGGAAATGCTACGCAGTGGGGCAATGTGAAACCGCAGTCTGCAAGGGTTGAGCAGGATATCGCAGAGGGCATCAGTTATGTGGGAACGGACGAAGACGGTGTGATCCGTTTTGTGTTTGTCTTTTTTACCGATCCCGAGCCGACGTATGCATACATTGAAAACGGTGCATGGCTGAACGATCAGCCTTACGGCACCATTCACCGCGTTGCAAGCGACGGTACGGTGCACGGTGTTATGGGAGAGATCGTGGCTTTCTGTCGCCGTAATACCACGAATCTTCGTATCGATACACACGTAAACAACATTCCTATGCAGAAAGCACTTGCCAAAAACGGTTTTCGTCATTGCGGTACCATTTATCTGGAAGACGGCGATACGAGAATTGCTTTTCAGACCGAATAAAACAAAAAAGGGGAGTTGCAGCAATTGCAACGTCCCCTTTTTCAATGCATTCAGTTGTTCTGGCTGTTGTTTGCAACGCTTGCCCTGTGCTCGGGGGAGGTGGACAGACTCAATGCACGGTTGAAGCCGTGATTGATGAGCATCATCATACCTCTTGCCACGGTGCGTGCCGGCAAGCGGTTTTCGTTGTTCAGCCAGTTCCATATAAAGTTTGCCATGCCTGCCGCCATGAACTGAATGACGTACAGGTGCAGTTCGGAAGGCTGTGTATCGGGTGTTTCCATGACGGCTCTTGTTACAAGATCGCTGAAATTCTTGCCGATGTTCAGTTCACCGTTTTCGCTGAGCAATACCATGCACAGACGGCGGTTTTCTTCACAGTAAAGCAGGATCTTCGTCATGACTTCCACGCTGTTGAAATTCGGCGTGCGGAACTGCTTGGCAATTTCAATGATATCGTGATAGACGTTGTTGTAGATCTCGTCAAACAGTGTGTGCGGCGTGTTGTAATGGCGGTAGAAGGTGCTGCGGTTTACGTCGGCATTGTCGCAGATCTCTTTGATTGTGATGTCATGGATCGATTTTTTCTCCAATATTTCGATCAGACTGTTTTGTAACATTTTTTTAGTCATGGAAGTACGACGGTTTTTGGATGTTGCCATATAAAATCTCCGTTCTGCATTTTGCAATGTTGTGTGTAATGTGCAATGCCGTGTTGTATTATAGATAAATTATAACATTGTTGTTGAAAAATATCAAGAGAAATTTTGGTTGACGGAAGTGCTGATATAATGTATAATTATTACAAAGTAAAGGAATGGTGATCAATATGAAAAAAACACTTTCTGTTTGTCTGAGTATTTTACTTGTGCTGACGATGTTTGTTTTTCCCGCAGCGGCACAGCAAACGCAGAACGTGAGCTTTGTCGTGGCGGCAGACCTGCATTACAAGGCACCGCGTGAAGCCATTGACGGCGAAGCGGACGATCCGATCTTTTGGTATGCCAACCGCAGAGCCGCCATGGAGGATGAAAGTCCCTATATTATTGAACAGTTTCTCAAACAGGCTGCCGAAAGCGACTGTGATTTTGTTCTGATCCCCGGTGATCTGACCAATGACGGCAGACCGCGTCCGGAAGATCATTATCCCGTAGCTGAAATGCTTCGTGCATTTGAGGCGGAAACGGGTATTCCCGTGTACGTTATCAACGGCAATCACGATACGGGTGCAGGGGAGACCGATACCTCCAACGCCATGTTCAAAGAGATCTACGCCGAATTCGGTTACGATGAAGCACTGACGGTCACGGAAAATGAATGCTCTTATACCGCCGATCTCGGTGAAACTTACCGACTGATCGCACTGGATTCCTGCAATAACAATGAGTCCACCGCCGACGGCATGAATGCCGAACGTGTGATGTGGGTTCTCGAACAGGCGAAACTGGCAAAAGAAGACGGCAGATATCCCATTCTTATGATGCATCACAATCTTTTGGATCATCTGCCCATGCAGCGTCTTCTCAGCCGTAACTTTATTGTAAAATTCCATTATTCCACTGCCGAGTTGTTTGCAAACGCAGGCATCAAACTTGTGTTTACGGGACACGAGCATTGCAGTGACGCCGCTGTGTATACAAGCACTTTGGGCAATAAGATCTATGACTTTGCCACCACTTCACTGACGATGTATCCCTTGCAGTACCGCCTGTTCACCATGAACGAGCAGGAGATCACCTACACTGCCGAAACGGTTGACGTGATCGATACCGATGCTTTGACTGCCGCCGTGGACGGTTACTCGCAGGAGCAGATCGACCTGATGAATGAAGGAATGAATGCTTATGCAAAAGGCTTCTTTAAGGCAGGCATCGAATACAGATTGGCTTTGTCACTTTCCATGGAAAAGATCGGTATTGCCGAAGGTGAATTCGGTTACGATCTTGTCGACACCGCTGTCGGCGGCTTGCTGAAACTGCTGGAACTGCCGCTGTACGGAGAGGGAAGCGTTTCCGAAATTGCGGCTGAATACGGTATGGAATTGCCCGAAACGGAGTTTTATAACGGTTGGGATCTCGTAACGGAACTCGCAGGGGCACACTATGAAGGTTCGGAAGCCTATTCTCTGGATACCCCCGAAGTGACTTTGCTTCTTCGTATGGTATCTCTGATCCTGCGTGACGATCTTGCAACGGTCGGTGATGAAGTGTTCTTTGCACTCGGCAATCAGTTGCTCAGCAATTTCGGTACCGATTCCGTGGTGCAGGATCTGAATAAACTGGCATCCGCCGCATTCGGCTGTGTTACACCGGGACAGTACTTCCTTGTGGCTCTCGTGTCTCCGCTTCTGTATCAGTTTGCTTTTGATGCCGACGGTGTGGACGATAACAACGGCTGTGTTGAAGGTTACGGCACGGTCAACAGCGAAACCAACGCACAGAACATCGTAGAAAAGGTGCAGAACTTCTTTACCACGTTGGTGCTGTATTTCACGTTCTTCATCAAATATCTTACAGCTCCCTTTACATCCATGCTTGGTTAAACAGTAAATCCTGATATAACAAAAACCTGTCCGTGAGGGCAGGTTTTTGTTGCGATAAATTGCGGTTTGTTTAACAAACCGCAATTTGTTTCATAACCCCAATAAAAAAGCGGCTGTATTACTACAACCGCTTTTATTGTTCATTAAACTGCTGTTGAGATCGGTGCGTTCACATCCGGAGGTGCAACGCCTTTGCTTTTCTTTTCGCTCAATTTCTGAATCAGGATCACGACGGCAACGATCGCAATACCGATGATATCGGTCACAAGCGTGGGAACGATCAGAAGCAGACCGCCGCCGAGGCAAAGGATTCTCTGCCACCACGGACATTTGACGAACATATAGCCTTCCATGCCTGCCGATACGGCAAAAATGCCGATGACGGAGGTGATCGCAATACGGATAATGTCGTACCATGCCGCATCAATAAACAGCATTGAGGGGTCGTATGCGAAGATATACGGCACGATGAATGCCGTGATCGCCAGACGTGTCGCCGTGACACCTGCTTTCATCGGGTTGCATTTTGCAATTGCCGATCCTGCGTATGCCGCAAGGGCTACGGGCGGTGTAATGTCTGCTACGATACCGAAATAGAACACGAACATATGGGCGGCGAGAACGGGAAGTCCCATTTTGATGAGAATGGGAGCCGTGATGGTTGCCATGATAACGTAGTTTGCAGTCGTCGGAACGCCCATGCCGAGAACGATACAGCAGATCATCGTCAGGAACAAGGCAAGGAACATACTGTTTTCAGCGATCGGAACAAGGGTATTGATGAGCAACTGACCGAGGGCGGTCATCGTGACGACGCCGGAAATGATACCTGCCATGCCGCAGGCGGCGGCAACGCCGATGGTGTTCTTTGCACCGTTTTCAAGTGCTTCAACAAGAACTTTCGGGGTGAGGGTTGCATTGTCTTTGGTGATGAAAGAGATCAGCAGACAAGTGACCATGGAAGCGAAAACGGCCTTTGTCATATAGTCCGTGCCCAAAGGCAACCAGATCGCAAGAAGCACTGCAATGGGGATCAGCGGGAACACAAGACGCCATAAGGTCTTTTTGTTCAGTTCCTGCGGAATAAGGCTTACGATCAGTGCACCGAGAATGGCAAAGCACGCGGAAACACCCGTGCTGAAATGGTTCATGCAGATAACGAGAACCACGATGGGGAGCAGGAGATAGCCTTTTCTGAGGATCAGTTTGAAGAAATTGGGGATTGCATCCTTGGGAAGACCTTTGAGACCCAGTTTCTTTGCTTCGAAGTGGATCATCATGAAGATGCCTGCAAAGTAAAGAATGGCGGGAAGAATGGCAGTAACGGCAATGGTGGAATAGGGAAGATCGGTCATTTCCGCCATGAGGAATGCCGCGGCACCCATGATGGGAGGCATGATCTGTCCGCCGGTGGAAGCGGCGGCTTCTGCCGCTGCCGCAAATTCGGGTTTGTAACCTGTTTTTTTCATCAGCGGAATGGTAATGGAACCGCTGCCGACGGTATTTGCAACCGAGGAACCGGAATACATACCTTCCAGTGCACTGGAGATAACCGCAACTTTTGCAGGACCGCCGATTGAAGCACCTGCAACGGAGTTTGCAAGGTCAACGAAGAATCCGCCGATGCCTGTTCTTTCGAGCAACGCACCGAGGATGATGAACAGAACGATGAACGTGGTGCAGACGTAAACGGGTGTGGAGAAGATACCGCAGTCCACGTTGTAGAACAGATTGTAAACGATGTTTCTGAGTGCCGTTGCGGGGTTGTTGTTTACCGACCAGTAAACGGAATACGCAACGAAGCAGCCGACTACGCAAAGGATGGGAAGACCGACGGCACGGCGGACGAGTTCCGCCAGCAACAGCATTGCGACCAGTGCAATGACGATCTGCAGGGTGCCGAGATTGCGGCGCATCTGGATAATATCATTCTGGAAAAATGTATAATACAGGAAACATCCGCCGCCTGCTACGGCAAGGATTATATCATAGAAAGGAACATAGTTGATTTTTTTTGTTTGCTTTTTATAGGCAGGGAAGATAAGAAAACCTATAAATACGATAAATGCAAGAAAAGATGTAAGTTTTGTGTGTTTGGTTGCCGTCGGGAACAAAAGAGCCATGGAGATCATGTAAGTGCTGAATGCAACCATGATAGCGGTTATAACGCCTTTACGCCAACCGGTAAAAATACGGGTATTGCTTTCACGGTCAAACTCCGCCATTATGGCATCGGCATCCACGGTCTCGTCGATCATATTGTCGATATTGACGTTGACGTTTTTGTCTTCCACTTTTTTTCCTCCTCCATTATTTTTTTTATAAGAAATGCTGCGGTTTTTCAATCGCAGCATTTACTCATTTGTTTTTAAGTTTTAAGTGAATTGCTGATTATTCGATGATGCCTGCTTCTTTGTAATATTTAGCAGCACCTGCGTGAAGCGGAACATTGCCGATTGCGGAAGCAGCAATAGCGGTATCCATTTCAGCGGTCTTTGCATGGATAGCAGTGTCGTTTGCGATGTTTTCCCAAAGAGCCTTGGTGATTTCATAGACCTGTTCTTCGGGCATATCGTTGGCAACGATGTAAGTAGCCATGATAGCAACGGTGTTGACGGATTCGGTGATGAAATCATAGTCAGCGGAAGTCATTTCATAAGCAGCGTAGAAGCTGTAGTCTTCCTGCAGTTTGGAGATAACGTCAGCGCCGAGATCAACGGCAACGACTTCAGTGGTGCTTGCAAGGTCCATGATAGCGGTGGTGGGAGTACCTGCAGTGATGAAAGCAGCCTGGATGGAGCCGTCTTTCAGCTGGGTAGCACTGTCACCGAAGGAAGCGGTGATGGGCTTGATGTCGGTGTTGATGTCAAGACCTGCAGCAGCAAGGATCTGGGTTGCGTTGAAGTAAACGCCGGAACCGACGTCACCGACAGCAACAGCTTTGCCCTTGAGGTCAGCAACGGAAGTGATGCCGGAAGCCTTGGTAGCGATCAGCTGGCAAACTTCGGGATATACGCAGGCAACAGCGGAGAAAGAAGTGATGGCTTCGTTGAAGCCGTTGGTGCCGGCATAAGCATAGTTCATAACGTCGTTCTGAACGATAGCAAACTTAATGTCGCCGTCATTGATTCTTTCGATGTTGTCCTGAGAACCGCCGGTGGAAAGAACTTCGAAACTGTAGTTGTCAGTCTTGATAGCCTGGCAAACTGCAGAGGTGAAAGCGTAGTAAGTACCGGTGGGTCCGCCTGTGCCGACCATAACTTTTGCTACGTATTCTGCATCGGATGCGGAATCAGCAGTTGCATCTGCAACGGTAGCGTCTGCGTCGGTGGGATCTTCCGTGTCGGTGTTGGTGCAAGCTGCAAAAGAAACGAGCATGAGAGCAGCAAGCAGGATTGCGATGAGTTTTTTCATAGTGTTCCTCCATAATGGTTTTATTTTAAGGGAAATCCCTTAAATACAAAAAAGTTATTTCTTATTTTACTCAATTTTAATAAGAGTGTCAAGCCTTTTTGTGAAAAAAAATGGTTACAATACTTTAATATATTAGCACAAAGAACCGAAAAAGAGGAAAAGTGTGAAAAACACAAATATTTACTTTGCTTGACAAGAGCAACGGATTGTGGTATTTTCTTCAATGCAACTATATATAATAGAGGAAAAAAAGAATGCTGAAAAAATTTATCGGTTCTAAAGATTTTTACCGTATGGTGCTGATGATCGCAGTGCCGATCATGATACAGAACGGTTTTACCAATTTTGTCAATATGCTGGATAACCTCATGGTCGGTCGCATCGGCACGGATGAAATGAACGGCGTTGCCATTGTCAATCAGTTGATTTTCGTATACAATTTAAGTATTTTCGGCGGTTTGTCGGGAGCCGGTATTTTTACCTCGCAGTTCCACGGAAGCGGCAACAGGGAAGGCATCAAAAACGTTTTCCGTGTCAAACTCATCATTGCCGCCGTTCTTCTCGTCGGCGGTGTGGCGGTGCTGTGGTTTTTGCAGGAGCCGCTGATCAATCTTTTTCTCAATGAAGGCGGCGAAACGGGTGATCCCGTTGCTACCATGGCTTTTGCAAAGCAATATCTGCAGATCATGCTCATCGGACTCATTCCGTTCAGCATCAACCAGTGCTATATCAGCACTCTGCGTGAACTCGGTCAGACCGTAGCCCCCATGAAAACAGGCATTCTTGCAGTGGTTATCAATCTTGTTTTCAATTATATCCTCATTTTCGGCAAACTCGGTCCCGTGCAGATCTTAGAACCCATGGGTGTACGCGGTGCGGCCATTGCCACGGTGCTTTCACGCGTTGTGGAGTGCATTACCATCGTTGTGTGGACAAACCGCCATGCACGGGAATACTCGTTTGCGAAAAAGGTATTTTCCGATTGGCATATTCCGAAATCTCTTACGGCGGATATTATGAAAAAAGGTATGCCGCTTCTTGTGAATGAATTTTTGTGGTCGTCTGCAAAGACGGTCATCAATCAATGCCTGTCCCTTCGCGGTCTTGCTGTGGTCGGTGCGATCAATATCACCAACACCGTTTACAATGTTTTCAACGTCGTTTTTATCGCGTTGGGTTGCAGTGTTGCCATTGTGGTCGGTAAACTCCTCGGTGCCGGAAAAATGGAAGAAGCAAGGGATACCGACAACAAGATGATCGCTTTTTCCGTTGTCAGTTGTGCGGCTGTTTCCGTTCTGATGGCGGCTATTGCACCCTTCTTCCCGAAAATCTACAACACCACCGCGGAAGTGCATTCCATGGCAACGGTATTTATTCTGATCGTGGCACTGATGATGCCCGTGCACGCTTTCAACCACGCCGCGTATTTCACACTGCGTTCGGGCGGAAAGACTTTTATTACCATGTTATTTGACAGTTGTTTCATCTGGGTGGTCAGCGTACCGTGTGCGTTCATTCTTGCACGCTTTACCGATCTGCCCATCATCCCCATCTATTTTGCCTGTGAAGCAATAGAACTCATCAAATCCGTTCTCGGATTCTTCTTTGTCCGCAGTGATGCATGGATGCAGAACATCGTGGCGGACAATGAAAATGACGGTGCCCAATTGCAGGCATCGGATGCATGACAAATTGCGGTTTGTTTAACAAATCGCAATAATGATATACGCCCCGTTGGGGCGATGATATCACGCCTTCGCCGTGATGATATCCGCTTCGCGGATGATATATTTGTTCCACAAATATGTCGGATGCTGTCGCTTGTTCGCTTCGCTCTGTATATAAATCGGAGCGTAGGGTG
>JAZNRU010000011.1:0-29211 GCA_045590895.1 Acutalibacteraceae bacterium | reverse complement strand
ACCGTATCGATCTGCATTGTAACGTTATCGCGTGTAATAACGGGTTGCGGAGCAAAGTCAGATACGAGCTCTTTCAGATTTACGATCTTAGCGATCCTTTCAATAAACGGGATCTTGATGTGAAAACCTGTCTGCCATGTTGTGTGATACGCACCGAGACGCTCGATAACGTATGCCTTAGATTGCGGAACGATTTTGATGTTTGCAATAGCAACGAGAAGTATAATTACTACGATTGCAATAATTGCGATGAAAGGTGCCATAAATAATCCTCCTTTATTTCCTTCTGACGATGATTTTTACACCGTCAATTTTTTCAGCAATAACAATTTCGCCTTCCTGAATGACCTCACTGTCACCACTTCTTGCTGTCCAAATATTTCCGTTCACCTTTACAGCTCCGGAAGCGGCAAGATTGTCGATCGTTTCGGTAACAACGCATTCACAACCAATGTTACGGTCAGCATTTGTTGCAGTTTGTTTTTTGTTGATGACTTTTTTTACCAATGGTCGAGTTACAACAAGAATAACAACGGATACGACCGTGAATGCGATGACCTGAATGAGAATGTTGTCAATACCTGCAATGCAAAGAATCAATGAGACCAGAGAACCGCAGGCGAACCATATGGTTGTCAGTTGTGCCGTAATTGCTTCTGCTATGAGAAACAGAACAAACAAAGCAATCCATACATAAAGCATATATTCGCTCATTTCATCACCTCACATATATTATACAATATATCAACGGAATATTTCAAGAAATATTCAAAGACATCATTGTAAAATATTTATTATTAAATTATTACAATATTAACAAAATTATTCTTTCAGTAAATATTCAATCATAATATAAAGTATTGATTTCATCATCATATTGTGTTAATATGTTTAGAGAAAAGAGGGATATGATTGTATTACGTTATTATGGATCTTGAGTGGAATAACTCATACAATAAAATTAAAAAATGTTTTGTCAATGAGATCCTTGAGATCGGTGCGGTACTGGTAGACGAACATCTTGATGTTATTGATACGTTTTCTGTCATTATCAAATCGCAACTCATCAAAAAGTTATCCGGTCGCGTTAAAAATCTTACACATATCACCAATGAAGATATGCGAATGGGAATGTCTTTTCACCGTGCTTTTGCGGAATTTGAGAATTGGATAGCAGGCCGTGACTGTATTTTCTTATCCTGGGGTAATTCTGATATCCGCGTTCTGGTCGACAATTTTGATATGTTCTGTAATATTAAAAAAGTGCCGTTTCTGACGCAATACGTTGATCTTCAAAAATATTGTCAGCAATTTATCGTGAATGTCGGAACACAGCAGATCGGTCTTATGAATGCTGCCATGGAAATGGGTATCGACGTTACCAATTGTAAGTTTCACAGGGCACTTGAAGACAGTTTGCTCGGTTTGCGTTGTTTGAAAAAATGCTATAATAAAGACCATCTTATGAATCTTGCCGTGATCTGCGATGATGCGTTCTATAAGAAACTTTCATTCAAGGCAACATATATTACAAATATCAACAGTCCCAAAATTGATAAGTCAAAAATGAAATGCAATTGCGAACTTTGCTCAGCACCTATGAAGCGAATGAGTGATTGGCGTAGTATCAATCAATCATTCAGTGCAATTTTCCTTTGCAAATCTTGTGAAAGATTAGTAACGTTTTATATCAAGTTCAAAGAATATTATGACCATATTGATATTAAAACTTCAGTAACCGAAATGAAAAAACCGCAGGACGTTGATGCGGATCCTGAAAATTAACAGCCGATTACGGCTGTTTTTTTTGTATATTTGATGCCGTAGTTGACTATTCTATAAATGAATAAAACAGGAGGTTAAAGTATGACAGCAGAAGAACTCAAAGCAATTGAAGATCAACTCGGTGCTGAAGAACTTGTAATTAAAAAACTCAAATCTTATTCAAGTCAGATCGGCGATCCGCAATTGAAGAATTGTTGCGAAAAACTTGTATCACAACACAAACAGCATTACGACACGTTGATGTGTCATCTGAGAAAAGGAGCACAGGGATAAAATGAATCTTTCAGATCAGGAAATAATGACCGATGTATTATTTAATCATAAACAGATAACCGAAATCTATAATACGTTTGCTAATGAATGCACCGATGATGCGATCCGCACCGATATGCTTACCATTCTGCGAGAAGAACACAATATGCAGGCATCGGTTTTCAGCGAAATGCAGAAACGAGGTTGGTATGCTCCTGTTCAGGCGGAACAGACGGCTGTGAACCAGGCCAACGCAAAATATAAAGGGATTCAGACAACTCTCTGAAATAAAATACCGCGGAGCAGTCAAACTCCGCGGTATTCTTGTTATTTGATGACAATTAAAGGCTTTCTGCAATTTCTTTTGCGTCGCGAGCGATCATGAGCTCTTCATTTGTGGGAATTACGAATACACGAACTGCAGAACCTTCGGTGGAAAGTTCACCGCCTTTGCCTTTGATGGCAGTTTTGTTGACATCTTCATTGAAACCGATTCCGAGATAGGAAAGGCTTTCAATAACGTTTTTACGAAGCGGCTGAGAGTTTTCACCGATACCGCCCGTGAATACGATCGCATCAACTCCCTGCATCGCGGCAATGTAACTGCCGATATACTTTCTGATCTGATACCAAAGCATATTCAAAGCAATTTTTGCTCTTTCATTGCCTTCAGCGGCGGCTTTGAGAATATCACGGTCGTCATGCGACACACCGGAAATGCTCAGCATACCGGATTTTTTGTTAAGAATATTGCTGGTTTCAGCTGGTGTCCAACCTTCTTTTTCCTGCAGGAAAGTAACTACGGAAGGATCCACAGCACCCGAGCGGGTACCCATCATAAGACCGTCAAGGGGAGTGAGACCCATGGTAGTATCAATAACTTTACCGCCCTTAACGGCAGTAATGGAAGAACCGTTGCCGAGATGGCAGGTGATGATCTTGAGATCTTTAATATCTTTGCCCATCAGACGTGCACATTCACCGCTGACATAACGGTGGGATGTACCGTGAAAACCGTACTTTCTGACGGCATACTTTTCATAAAACTCATAGGGAACACCGAACATATAGGCTTCGGGGGGCATAGTGGAATGGAAAGCATTGTCGAATACGCAGATTTCGGGAACGTCTTTACCGAAAACTTCAAAGCTAGCACGGATACCCTGAATATGAGCAGGATTGTGAAGCGGAGCAAGGTCGCAAAGGCTTTCAATGCCTTCAATTACGCTGTCATCCACAAGAACGCTCTTGTTGAACAAGGCACCGCCCTGCACAACACGGTGACCGACGGCACCGATTTCGGAAAGGTCATCAATAACTTTGGTTTCGCCTTCAGTCAGACACTTTTTAACTTCCTGAAAAGCAACGGTATGATTGGGAAGATCCATATCATATTCCAGCTTTACACCGGTTGCAATCACTTTAGCTTCAACGTGACCGCCCATACCGATTCTTTCACAAATACCCTTGGAAATGGTGATTTCGCCGTCCATGTCAATAAGCTGGAATTTAAGAGATGAACTGCCGCAGTTGATAACGAGAACTTTCACTTTTGTTTCCTCCGAATAAATATTTAATTAACCTTATACATTATAGCATCATTTTTTTAATTTTCAAGTGTAACATTTACTTTTTTCTTTCATAATGAATAAATTAAAACATTTCTCTTGTTTTGTCAGATCGTATATGGTATTCTTTTTTTTGAGGTGAATCTCATGAAAGTTGCCGCTGTTATTGCAGAGTACAATCCGTTTCATAACGGTCATAAATATCACATTGAGGAAACAAGAAAAAAAGGGCATTCTCACATTATCGCAATTATGAGCGGCAATTTTGTTCAACGCGGCAGTATGGCAATTGTTGACAAGTTTACAAGAGCAAAATACGCAATTCTCGGTGGTGCGGATCTTGTAATAGAATTGCCTTTGCCTTGGAGTATGTCATCTGCTCATGATTTTGCATACGGCGGAGTAGAGATTGCGAAAGCTGTCGGTTGCGTAAATTCACTTTCGTTCGGTTGCGAAACAGATGATGAATTATCTTTTTACCAAACCGTTGAAATAATCAGCCGCAGTCAGATTCAAGATGATATTAAAGAAAATGTCAGAAACGGTTTATCTTATCCGCGTGCAATTACGCAGGCGCTTGAAGATAATAATCACTGTCATGCTGCGGAATTGCTGAATACTGCAAACAATATGCTGGCTTTTGAATACGTTTGCTCTCTTACCGATTCCGCCATTGTGCCTTGTTTTATAAAAAGAGTCGGTTGTGAACATGACAGTCGTGAAGTGTCCTGTTCATTTGCAAGTGCATCTGCAATCAGGAATGTAATTTATAATACAATCCTATGCGATGTCAATAATTGCACATGGAAAGAATTTGTACCGAAGGAAATCTCCGATTTGCTGTCACTTGCGATCTGTAACAAAATGGCTCCCGTTGATTTGAAAAGGGCTGATGTTGCCGTATTATCAAGGCTTCGAAATTTAACGACAAATGATTTTAAGAGTGTGCCGTTTGTCTGCAACGGTTTAGAAAACAGACTATTCTCCGCCGTTCAGTCTGCAATTACTTTTGAACAGGCCTGCGACCTTGCCAAGAATAAACAGATCACACACGCACGTATCAGACGTACACTGTTGATGTCTGCATTGCAACCGCCGAACGAAACGATAAAAAATGTTCCGTATCTCAGAATTCTTGCAATGAATCATCGGGGAACAGAACTTCTGCGTCAGATGAAAACGAATGCAACGCTTCCGATTATACAAAAACACGCAGACTACAAAATTCTTGACGATTATGCAAGAATGGTGTATGATTTCAATATGAGAGCATCAGATTTGTATTCTCTGTGCTTGCCGAATCCGACACCGTGTGCAACAGATGCAACGCAATCACCGTTTGTTTTAAGTGATAATTAGGGAGGAATCATTATGGGTATATCTGAAAACTTATTGCACGCATTTTGGGGATTGACAGAAAATAAGGATAACAAACGCCTTCAATCCCAGACGCCGCCGTCGGGTATAACTGTTATATCCGATTTATCTTATATAAATGACGGTAAGCGTGAACATTTGCTTGATATCTATTATCCGCAGGATACGGCAGAAAAATTACCTCTCATTATTGACATTCACGGCGGCGGTTGGATGTACGGTTATAAAGAGATCAATAAACATTATTGTATGTATCTTGCAACACGCGGTTTTACGGTGGTCAGCATCAATTACACACTGGCACCGCAAGCAAATTACATGATGCAGGTACGGGATTGTTTTCAAGCATTTCATTGGATCTGTGATCATGCTGATGCTTATGCGTATGATCTGAAAAACGTATTTCTGACAGGCGACAGTGCAGGCGGTCATCTTGCGGCTCTTTGCTGTGAGATCTTCGGAAGAAAAGACCTTCCGTCCGTTTTTGGTGTTACGTTGCCGTCTTTTGAGATCAGTGCCGTCGGCTTTACCTGCGGTGCATTCTCCATGCCCGTTATGCTTTCAAAAATCAACGTTCCTCTTGCTCGTACTTACGCACGTTTTATAATGGGAGCAGATATGCGTGATCCCGTGAGAAAGCATTATGCCGATGCAGTTTATCTGCTTGAAGGATCCGTTATGCCGCCTGTATATCTCTCCAGCAGCAGTCAGGATTTTATCGGATTTGAAACCAAAAAGTTCTGTAAAAAAATGGATGCACTGCATATTCCTTATACACTCCGCTTTTGGCCTAAAGGAAAGCAAAACGTATTGGAACACGTTTTTAATATATTGCAGCCGTCTTACCCCGAAAGCATCACAACAAACAATGAAATGACAGACTTTTTCAAAAAACATATTCATTGAAAACTTTAAGATGACATCATACGATCAGTCAATGATGTCATCTTTTTCATTGAGAAGTCTTTTCTTCAGCCGCTTCAGAATTTTGGCTTCAATTCTTGAAACGTACGATCGTGAAATACCTAGTAACTGTGCAATCTCAATTTGCGTCATTGATTCATTTCCGTCGAGTCCGTAGCGAAGAAAAAGAATCTTCTTCTCACGCGGATCTTCGATCTCATTCACAAACTTACGCAACTTTTTACAATCTGACTTAATAACAATTTCATCAAAGATCGTATCATCAACGCACAAAATATCAAGCAATGTCAATGGGTTTCCTTCTCCGTCCACTTCAATGGGATCCTCTAATGATACATCCTGTGCTGTCTTTTTCGTGCTTCGAAAATACATAAGTATTTCATTTTCAATGCATCTGGCGGCGTATGTTGCAAGTCGAACACCTTTGTCGGGACGGTAAGTGTTTACTGCTTTTATCAACCCGAATGTTCCGATGGAAATCAGATCATCCTGGTCCGAGGAATTTGCGTAATATTTTTTAATAATGTGGGCGACAAGTCGTAAATTATGCTCAATCAGTTTTTGTTTGGCATTGACGTCGCCGTTTTGCATTCTTTCAAGCAATTCCTGTTCTTCACGCGTTTTCAATGCGGGCGGAAACACACCGGGATTGTCAAGATGTAACGCAAGAAATAAGAATTTAGATACCAGTGTCGACAAAATACTCTGCAACAAAAAAATCACCTGCACTTATTCTTTGCATCATATATATGCTATGCAAAGAATGTCCGTGCAGGTCCTGTTATTTACATATTTTCTCTTGCAATCAAAAATGTATATTGCTGTAGTTCTTCAAGTGATTGCAGATTGCTCAATTCACGCCTGTATCTTGCGGCACCGTGCAAACCTTTTGTATACCACAATGCATGCTTTCTGACTTCACAAATGCCGTGTTTTTCTCCGTTTCTGTTACAGATATCAAGTGCGTGACGGTTTAAAACAAGCATTCTTTCAGTGACCGGCGGATCAGGTAGCACTGTTCCGTCTGTAAGATAGGCGTTGATCTGTGAAAAAAGCCACGGTCTTCCCAAAGCGCCTCTTCCGACCATGATAAAATCACAACCTGTTTCTTCATACATATAGGCGGCACTTTTTATGTCGGAAACGTCACCGTTCCCGATAACGGGAATACTGAGCACTTCTTTAACCTTTCGGATTTCATCGTAATGCACGCCCGGTGCATACATCTGATCTCTCGTTCTTCCGTGTACCGTTACTGCAGCGGCTCCGTTTTCCTGTGCGATCAAAGCCATCTGTACTGCATTGATATGCTCGCAATCCCAACCGATTCTGATTTTAACGGTAACGGGAACAGACACGGCAGATACAACTTCTTTTATAATTTCACCTGCAAGTTCGGGTTTTCGCATCAAAGAACTGCCTGCTCCGTTCTTGGTCACCTTCGGTGCAGGACATCCCATGTTGATATCGATCATATCCGGTTCAAACTGCAACGCAAATTGTGCGGCCTGTGCCATGACGTCAGGGGAGTCACCGAAAATCTGTATGGCAGATGGTCTTTCGTCGGCATCGATCAACATCAATTCTTTCGATTTGCGGTCATTCATCTGAACGCCTTTGGAACTGACCATTTCTCCGACCGTGTAAGCGGCTCCGTATCCGCGGCAGAGTGTTCGGAATGAAATATCCGCCACACCTGCCATCGGTGCCAGCGCGGCAAAACCGTCAAATATTATATTGCCGATCTTCATAAGTTAACGTCACCTCAAATATTTCTGTTGACATAATAACATAAATATATTAAAAAATAAAGTGGATAATTTGCAAATTTTGTGTTATAATGATACGAAGAAAACATATATGAATTGAGGAAGAATCATGAAACTTCTCGTTGTGGACGGCAACAGCCTGATAAACCGTGCTTTTTACGGCATAAAATTGCTCACCGCCAAAGACGGACATTATACGAATGCCATTTTCGGTTTCTTCAATATGCTCTTTTCTCTGACCGATTCCATTCAGCCCGACGGTGTGGCGGTGGCTTTTGATCTGAAGTCACCTACTTTCCGACATAAGATGTATGATGCTTACAAAGCAGACAGAAAAGGAATGCCGCCTGAATTACACGAACAATTACAACCCGTAAAAGATCTGATCGTAGCGTTGGGATATCATATTATTTCTCTTGAAGGTTACGAAGCCGATGATATTCTCGGTACTCTTTCTGCCGGTTGCAAAGAAAACGATCACTGTTATATTGCAACCGGTGACCGTGATTCGTTACAGTTGGTGCGTGAGAACGTTACCGTTCTTCTGACCGCAACGAAAAGCGGTCAGACCGTGCTTACACATTATACACCGCAGACTCTCAAAGAAGAATACGGTGTGACACCGCAACAGATGATAGAACTCAAAGCATTGCAAGGTGATACCTCCGATAATATTCCCGGCGTTACGGGGATCGGTCCGAAAACTGCAGGTGAACTGATCCGACAGTACGGTACGATTGAAAATCTTTATGAACAGATCGATAATATAAAAATTACCGCTAATGTTAAAAATAAATTGCTTGCAGACAAGGAAAATGCATTTTTAAGCCGAAAACTCGGAGAAATTTGTCTTACGGTTCCGATTGACAGTGATCCGCAAAACTATATGTCAAAAAAAGCGGACAGATCATTGCTTTTTAAACTTTTATCAATGCATGAATTGATGAAATTCATTAAAAGACTTGGGCTTGATTCTGCGGATGAAGTTATACAGGAAAACGAAAGTAACGTTGTGATAAAAATCACAAAGGCTGATACCTCTTCTTTGCTTTCAATGATTAAAAAAGAGAGATCTGCTTGTTTTTTGTATACCTCAGAACAGGATCGGATCAGCAACATTGTTTTTATCACAAGCGACGGATTGTATTATTGTGATACGAGCGATCTGTTTTTCCTTTCATTTATCAAATCCGTTTTTGAAGATGAAGGCATTGCGATCAGCACGTATGATGCGAAAACTCTTTACGCATGGGCTATTAAAAATAATATTGAATTGCGTAATTTTGAGATGGACGTACAGTTGGCAGGGTATCTGCTGAATCCGAATGCATCCGATTATTCCGTTCGGTCTCAATGTATTGCTTTGCAGATCGTTCCGCATAACGTTGAGATTGAAGAAGGTATCGTTATATCTGAGCAACTGCAAACACTTTGCGAGGATGCAAGTGTATTTCTTTTGCTGTGTGAACGGTTGAAGAATCTGCTTCATGAAAATGAACAGGATGAACTTCTGAAGAATATCGAATTGCCGCTCGCTGAAGTACTTGCAGATATGGAGCTTACAGGTTTTCCGGTTGATCGAAACGGTATTGCCGTGTTTTCCGAGCAATTGCAACAATCGATTTTACGTACAGAGCAGGAGATCTATGATGAAGTCGGTCAGACGTTCAATATCAACTCACCAAAACAGTTGGGAGAGATATTGTTTGAGCAAATGAAACTTCCGCATGGCAAAAAGACCAAGACCGGCTATTCTACAAATGCAGAAATTCTCGAAAATCTTGCGGCTGATTATCCGGTTGTCAGAAAAATTCTGGATTACAGAGCATTCTCAAAATTACGTTCGACTTATTGTGAAGGTATGCTCAAACTGATCGGAGATGACGGACGGATCCGTTCGACTTTTAATCAGACGGAAACGAGAACGGGCAGATTATCATCATCCGAACCGAATTTGCAAAACATTCCCGTGCGAACCGACCTCGGCCGTGAAATGCGTAAATTCTTTACTGCAAAAGACGGATACGTGCTTGTGGATGCCGACTACTCACAGATCGAACTTCGTGTTCTTGCCGCAGCCGCAAATGATGAGAATATGTGCAAGGCTTTCCGTGAAAATACCGACATTCATACAGTGACTGCCTCGCAGGTTTTTAATATGCCTATAGATATGATTACCCCCTTGTTACGTTCAAGAGCAAAAGCTGTCAACTTCGGAATCGTTTACGGTATTGGTGCTTTTTCGCTTGCCAAAGACATCGGCGTGACAAGAGCAGAAGCTGATTCGTATATCAAAAAATATCTTTCTCATTATGCAGGCGTACGTGTTTACATGGAACAGTGCATAGAAAGTGCAAAAGATTCCGGATATTCCGAAACCATGCTCAAACGCAGACGTTATTTACCCGAACTTCGATCTTCCAACGGTATGCTTCGTGCATTCGGTGAACGTGTGGCTCGAAATATGCCGATACAGGGTACGGCTGCCGATATTATCAAAATTGCAATGATACGCGTATATGAACGATTGAAAGTTGAACTTCCCGAAGTCAAACTCATTATGCAGGTACATGATGAACTGATACTTGAGGCACCTGTTGAATCTGCGGACCGTGCGGCACTTATATTAAAGGAAGAAATGGAGAATGCCATGCAGTTGCAAGTACCGCTTGCAGCAGACGTTCACATCGGCAGAACATGGTATGATGCAAAAGGATAAGTCGTTGTTTTCAGTTTTGCCTGCAGTACAGGAAGATGTAACGGCTTGTGCATTTCTTGAAGAAAAATATTTTTCGGAACCGTGGTCACATCTGTCATTCTTAAATGCAGTATCGGACAAGGATACTTTATTTTATGTTGCAAAGTATAATACTGTTGTGATCGGTTATTTTGTTGCTGGACAAATCTGTGATGAGATAAACTTGTACACAATCGCGGTAGATGAAAACTACAGACAACAGGGTTTCGGTAACTCCCTCATTGAAGAATTGATCAAATGTGCCGTTGCATTACACGCTTGTGCGATTTACCTCGAAGTCAGAACCTCAAATACGCCTGCTATCCGACTGTATGAACGGTACGGTTTTCAACAGATCGGAATGCGTAAAGATTTTTACAGAAAGCCAACGGAAGATGCGTTGCTTTTTGCGTTATATTTACCGAAAGAGGAGAACTTATGAAAATTCTGAGCATAGAATCGTCCTGTGATGAAACAGCGGCAGCCGTCGTCGAGGACGGCAGAACGGTACTTTCCGATATCGTTGCTTCACAGGTTGAAGAACATAAATTATATGGCGGTGTGGTTCCGGAAATTGCCTCAAGAAGGCACTGTGAATCCGTTTCGCAAATCGTGAAAGAAGCCCTGCAAACTGCAGATTGTACAATAGACGACATTGATGCAATTGCCGTTACCGCAACACCGGGCTTGATCGGTGCTTTGCTTGTAGGCGTGAACTTTGCAAAAGGCTTGGCGTATTCTGCAAATAAACCGCTGATTCCTGTGCATCACCTGCGATCACATATTGCCGCAAACTATATATGTCATCCTCAATTGAAGCCACCTTTTCTTGCTTTGGTGGTGTCCGGCGGTCACACAAGTTTTGTAAAAGTAAACGATTATACTGATTTTGAAATCATCGGTTCCACAAGAGATGATGCAGCAGGGGAGGCACTTGATAAGGCTGCCCGTGCAATGGGATTGCCGTATCCCGGTGGACTTTATATGGACCGTGAGGCTGTCAACGGCAATCCGAAAGCTTATTCTTTTCCGAATCCGAGAGTTGACGATGCGCCGTTTGATTGCTCATTTTCAGGATTAAAAACAAATGTTGTAAATCTTTTACACAATGCACAACAAAAAGGAGAAACGATCAATATTGCAGATCTGAGTGCTTCTTATCTTCACGCGGTCGTGCATTGTCTGACACAAAGAACGCAACTTGCAATCGACACGTATCATTTTGATAAAATCGTTCTTGCCGGCGGCGTTTCGGCGAACTCTGTATTGCGAAAAGAAATGACGGAACTGTGTAAAAAGAATGGTTTACAATTGTATTATCCTGAAATCAGCCTTTGCGGTGACAATGCCGCTATGGTTGGAGCACAAGCTTATTATGAGTATGCCGCCATGCATCTGGCGGATCTGCATCTTAATGCAAAAGCAACAAGTTCTATTGAGAATATTGATGCAATTTTGCCGTGTTTGTAATTGACAAGCAATTGTCAATTATGTTATAGTTATATTGTAATTTTAATTATATAAAGGAGAAGTTTCCATGGCATTAACAACCAACAAATCGGTTCTTGAATGGATCGACGACAAGGTAAAACTTGTTAAACCCGATAACATCGTTTGGATCGACGGCAGCAAAGAACAGATCGAAGAACTCAGAGCCATTGCCTGTTCCACCGGTGAACTGACAAAACTGAATGAAGAACTGCTTCCCGAATGCTATCTTCACAGAACTGCTGTAAATGACGTTGCCCGTGTTGAACACAGAACGTTCATTTGTACAAAGACTAAAGAAGAAGCAGGTCCCACTAATAACTGGATGGATCCCGATGAATGCTACAAAATGCTTTATGATATTGCTCGCGACAGCTATATCGGCAGAACGATGTATGTTATTCCTTACTCCATGGGTCCCATCGGTTCTCGATTCTCCAAGATCGGTATCGAACTTACCGACAGCATCTATGTCGTTCTTAACATGGTCATTATGACTCGTACCGGCAAGGCCGTTCTTGATTGTCTCGGTGACAGTGAAGATTGGGTCAGAGGTTTCCACAGCCGTTGCAATATTGATGAAGAAAAGCGTTATATCTGCCAGTTCCCGCAAGACAATACAATCATCTCCGTGAACTCCGGTTACGGCGGAAACGTTCTGCTCGGTAAAAAATGTTTTGCACTGCGTATTGCTTCTTACCAGGGATGGAAAGAAGGATGGCAGGCTGAACACATGCTCATTCTCGGTGTTCAGAACCCCAAGGGTGAAGTACGTTATATCTGTGCAGCTTTCCCGTCTGCCTGCGGAAAGACAAACCTTGCTATGCTGATTCCGCCCGAAGGATATCTTGCTCAAGGCTATAAAGTATGGTGTGTCGGCGACGATATTTCCTGGATTCGCAAAGGCGAAGACGGAAGACTTTATGCAATCAATCCTGAAAACGGTTTCTTCGGCGTTGCCCCCGGCACCAATGAAAAATCCAATCCCAACGCTTTGGCATCCACCCGTCAGGGAACGATCTTCACGAACGTGGCTCTCAACCTTGACAACAACACCGTGTGGTGGGAAGGTCTTGATAAGAATCCTCCCGCAAATGCACTCGAATGGAAAGGCAATCCCTGGAACGGCAAAGAGAGCACCGAAAAGGGTGCACATCCCAACAGCCGCTTCACGGCTCCTGCCGTTAATTGTCCCTGCCTGAGCAGTGAATTTGAAAATCCGCAGGGTGTTCCGATCTCCGCTATCGTATTCGGTGGCAGACGTGGAAGGCTTGCACCGCTGGTTTATCAGTCCAGAGACTGGAATAACGGTGTATTCGTTGGTTCCATCATGGCTTCCGAAACCACTGCTGCTGCAACGGGTGCCGTTGGTGTCGTACGACGCGATCCTATGGCAATGCTTCCGTTCTGCGGCTATAATATGGCTGATTATTGGCAGCATTGGCTTGACATCGGCAAGACTTTGGATCCCGACAAGGCTCCCAAGATCTTCAATGTCAACTGGTTCCGCAAGGATGATGAAGGCAACTTCCTGTGGCCCGGCTTTGGTGACAACCTCAGAGTTCTCAACTGGATCCTTGACCGTTGTGAAGGTAAGGTTGACGCTCGTGAAACTGCAATCGGTTATGTTCCTTTTGCAAGCGATATTGACCTGAGCGGCATTGAAGACGAGGTTTCTCTCGAAACGCTTGAAAGCATTTTGACCGTTGACAATGCACTTTGGGCAGAAGAAGTGCCCGGCATTGCTGAACTCTACGCAAAATTCGGTGACAGAATGCCCGAAGATCTTCTTAAAGAATTCGAAACCCTCAAGGCAAATCTTGCTGAATAATTAAATAAATGTGACCGCTGATTCCGAAAAGAGTCAGCGGTCTGTTTTTATGAGATCAGATGCAGTTCTTCAGCTTGTTCGATCAATTTATTAACGATCGAATCATTGCATGGTGTCAACGGTAAGCGTACCATATCATCGCAGAGTTTCATTTTTTGCATCAATGCTTTCACGGGGATCGGATTGACATCAGCAAACAGCAATTCTTCAAGTTTACAAATTCTGTCCTGTAAGTGCAGTGCATCAGAAAATCTTTTATGCAAACAAAGAGAGCAAATATTCTGCATTGTTTTGGGAATTACATTTGCAGCAACGGATATAACACCGTGTCCTCCCAACGCCATGAAAGGAATTGTCTGATCGTCATTTCCGCTGTAAACGGCAAGTTTGTTTCGACACAGAGAGAGAGTTTTTACAAGCGACGAAATATTCCCGTTTGCTTCTTTAATTCCGACGATGTTGTTTGTTTCGGAAAGTGCAAGATATGTTTCGGGTTTTATGTCAACGCCGGTTCTTGAGGGAACATTGTATACAATTATCGGCGTTGATACTCTGTGAGCAATATACTTATAATGAGCAACAATCCCGTCTTGTGAAGCTTTATTATAAAAGGGAGTGACGATCAAAAGACCGTCAACTCCCTCTTTTTCTGCCTCATTTGATAAACGTACCGCCGTTTCCGTGTTATTGGAACCGGTGCCCACAATAATCGGAACTTTCTTATCAACAGCCTTTACGGCGGTTTTAACACAAATCCTGCGTTCTTCATAAGACAAAGTTGCCGCTTCACCGGTGGTGCCGCATACAACGATTGCCTGTGTATCATTTTCAATCTGAAAATGAATCAATTCCTCAAGTTTTGAAAGATCAACTTCCTTTTTTGCTCCCTTAAATGGTGTTACGATTGCACACGCGGAGCCTTTGAAAAGTAATTCTTTCAAATGAAGGACACCTCAAATCTTTATTTTACGGGCTCAATGTAACCTTGTGCACAAAGAAGTTCAGCAAGGAGAACGCCGCCGCCTGCCGCACCGCGAAGGGTATTATGAGAAAGGCAAACGAATTTATAATCATACTGACTGTCTTCACGAAGTCGGCCGACAGAAACAGCCATACCGCCTTCAAGATCTCTGTGCATCTTGGTCTGGGGCATATTATCTTCAACAAAATAGTTGAGGAACTTCTTGGGTGCGTGGGGAAGTTCAAGTTCCTGCGGAACGGAACTGAAAGAATCCCATACGGCAATGATTTCTTCTTTGGAAGGCTTGTTTTTGAAACGAACAAAAACAGCAGCCATGTGACCGTCGGAAACGGGAACACGAAGACACTGTGCAGTAAATCTCGGTGCCGTTGCGGGAACGATCTTACCGTCTTCAACTTTACCCCAGATCTTAAGCGGTTCCTGTTCGCTCTTTTCCTCTTCACCGCCGATATAAGGAATTACGTTGTCAACCATTTCGGGCCAACGTTCAAATGTTTTACCTGCACCGGAAATAGCCTGGTACGTACAAACAAGAACGTCTTCGACACCGAATTTTTCATCAAGCGGGTACAAAGCGGGAACATAGCTCTGCAAGGAACAGTTGGACTTAACTGCAACGAAGCCTCTCTTTGTGCCGAGGCGTTTTCTCTGATCTTCAATGACTTTTGCATGGTCATAGTTGAGTTCGGGAATGATCATCGGAACGTCATCGGTGAATCTGTGTGCACTGTTATTGGAAATGACGGGGCATTCCAGTTTAGCATATGCATCTTCCAATGCTCTGATCTCATCTTTTTTCATGTCGACGGCACAGAAAACGAAGTCTACAAGTGAAACGATCTTTTCCATGTCAGCCTGTGCATCCATAACGATGAGATTCTTAACATTTTCAGGCATATCGGATTTCATAACCCATCTGGTGCCGATTGCTTCTTCATAAGCCTTACCTGCAGATCTTGCACTCGCGGCGAGTACGGTGATCTCAAACCAGGGGTGATCGTGCAAAAGCGAAATAAAACGCTGACCGACCATGCCGGTAGCACCGATAATACCAACCTTATACTTCTTATCCATAAATATTCCTCCTAAAAATGCAAATTACCTGTTGTAAAAAGCAGGAAAAAAAAGTATAATGTATTTTATCACCGTAATCACGGTATGTCAATCTTTTTTTTGCGATGGTAAAAATATGAAAAAATCTGATTTTTATTTTGATTTACCGGAGGAGTTGATTGCGCAGACTCCTTTGGCACAACGCGATGCATCGCGTATGCTTGTTATCGGTAAACATAGCGGCAATCTTGAACATAAGCATTTCTATGACATTATTGATTACCTGAATCCGGGTGATTGCCTTGTGCTTAATAATTCTCGCGTATTGCCTGCAAGAATGTACGGTGTTCGCACAGATACGGGTGCCGTAGTGGAATTTCTGCTTCTTCATAATCACGGTAACGATAATTGGGAAGTTATTACAGGTCCGGGTAAAAAAGCAAAACAGGGGACTTCTTTTATGTTTGGCGAGGGTTTACTTCGTTGTGACGTTACGGATGTGCTTGATAACGGTAACCGTATGGCTCATTTTGCATATGAGGGTAACTCTTTTTACGCAGTTCTTGATCAAATCGGTGAAATGCCCTTACCGCATTACATTCATGAAAAACTTGTAGATGCAGAACGGTATCAGACGGTGTATGCAAAAGAAAAAGGCTCTGCCGCCGCACCGACAGCCGGGTTGCATTTTACCCCCGAGTTATTGAAAAAAATTCAAAACAAAGGTGTTTCGGTTGCGTATGTTACATTGCATGTCGGAATCGGAACTTTCCGACCAGTCAAAGCCGAAAACATTGAAGATCATGAAATGCATTATGAACATTTTACCGTGTCGGAAGACTCCGCGAAAATGATTAACACCTGCAAGCAAAACGGCGGTCGTATTATTGCGGTCGGCACGACCTGCACACGCACACTTGAATCCTGCACGGATGAATACGGAAACGTACAACCGGGTTCGGATAAAACGAATATTTTTATTTATCCCGGTTATAAGTTCAAATGCATTGATGCACTCATTACAAATTTTCACCTTCCCGAAAGCACGCTTATCATGCTTGTATCTGCGTTCTGCGGTCGGGAAAATGCACTTCACGCCTATGAAACCGCAATCAGAGAACGCTACCGTTTCTTTTCTTTCGGTGATGTGTGCTATATTTCAGATTCCATATAAGAGGTATTTGCTGTGTATACTTTAATCAAAAAAAACGGAAATGCACGACGCGGCAGTTTTGAAACCGTACACGGAACCGTTGAATTACCGGGATTCATGAACGTTGCTACCGTTGCCGCCATAAAGGGCGGATTATCGGCTTATGATCTTGAAACGATCCGTTGTCAGGTGATGCTTTGTAATACGTATCATCTTCACGTCAGAACAGGGGATGAAACGATCAATGAATTAGGCGGTCTGCATTCTTTTACCGGATGGAAAAAACCGATTCTGACCGACAGTGGCGGATTTCAGGTCTTCTCACTTGCAAAACTGCGAAAAATCAAAGAAGAAGGCGTATATTTTAACTCACATATAGACGGAAAACATATATTCATGGGCCCTGAAGAAAGTATGAGAATTCAATCCAATCTTGCTTCAACGATCGCTATGGCTTTTGATGAATGTGTTGAAAATCCGTCCACACATGAGTATTCAAAAAAGTCCTGTGAAAGAACAGAAAGATGGCTTTGGCGTTGCAAAGAAGAACATGAAAGACTCAATGCTATATGTGATACGATCAACAAGAAGCAAATGCTGTTCGGTATCAATCAGGGATGCGTTTTCGAAGATCTTCGTGTGCAGAATATGATAAAAATTGCGGAACTTGATCTTGACGGATATGCCATCGGCGGTTTAGCGGTAGGGGAGCCTGCTGAAGATATGTACCGTATTATTTCCGCAGTTGAACCGTATATGCCGAGTGAAAAACCTCGTTATCTGATGGGTGTCGGAACGCCTGTTAACATTCTTGAAGGTGTTCACAGGGGAGTTGATCTGTTTGATTGCGTCATGCCGTCGAGAAATGCAAGACACGGTCATCTCTTCACGTGGAACGGTATTATCAATTTGAATAATGCGAAATACGAAAAAGATCTCCTGCCGATCGATCCGCTTTGCGACTGTCCCGTATGCCGTACGCATTCAAGAGCATACATTCGTCATTTGATGAAAGCAAAAGAGATTCTCGCCATGCGTCTGTGCGTTATGCACAATTTGTATTTTTATAACAATCTGATGGAAAAGATCAGAGAATCCATAGAAAATGATACTTTTGAGCAATTCTATCAGCATTACCGCATTATACTCGACAAACGAATATAATTGTTTATTTTATTAGTATATTATTTATATTATTTTTATTATTAGGTCTTGCAATTTTACAGTTTGTCATGTATAATTATTTGGAATTATTTTACGGAGGCATATAATATGATTGACTTTATTTCCCTTTGCATGAGTTCTCTTACCGGCACTGCCGCCACTGAGGGACAGGAGAGCAGTCCCGTACCGATGATCGTTATGATGGTCGTTATGGTAGTTCTTATGTACTTCATGATGATCCGTCCCCAGAAGAAAAAACAAAAAGAAGAACAGCAACTTCGTGATTCAGTTCAGATCGGCGATGAAATCACCACGATCGGCGGTATTGTCGGACGTATTGTTACTGTTAAAGAAGATTCTATTGTCATCGAAACCGGTGCAGACCGCACCAAGATGAAACTGATGCGTTGGGCTATTCAGACTAACAACACCGGCAACGAACGTGCAGAAGCAGAAAAGAAAGCATTGGAAGCCGCACAGGCCGCTGAAAAGGAAGAAAGAAAGAAAGGCAAACGCCGCAAGAAAGGCGAAGCCGTTGAAGAACCTTCCGCTTCTTCCGAAGAATAAGAGAATATATTTGTCCGCCACCTCATATACGTGTAATGAGGTGGTTTTTTATGTCTGAAAAAAGAAATTATAAAATTGAACAGGGGAGTGCCGTAAAAGCTTCAATCATCAGTATACCGTTAGGACTTGCCTTATTTTTCCTTTTGCTGTCTGTGGCATCCGTGATAGTTTCTAAAAGCAATATCGATTTTGAAAAACTGAAATATTTCATTTATATATGTTTGCCGATCACATCTTTTGTATCATCATGCGTGGGAGCGTTGTTAAACAAACAATTAAAGGGATTTATAATTGGATTGATTATATCTTTTATTGTAACATTCATTATTTTCTGTGTCATTGTTGTTATGAATTCTGTAAATGTAACCGGATCTTTTATGATATGTGCTGTCTTGTCTGCTCTTGTCGGAGTTCCGGGTGGTATCATCGGTGCAAATCTGAAGTAGGATAGTTGATTTAATATGAAACTGATGCATAAAACCGTGGATCTCAGAAACATCAATAAGAATGCAAAAAAGAACTTTCCGTACATCTTTTTTATATTTATATTTTTACTCGGATTATTATTATCAGTATATTATATAATAATCATCAATGGTCAATCTGTTCAAAATACTTTGTCAGATATTCCGATTTCACAGCAAGAAATTTTCAAATTCATTAAACAGTTTACAATCAACGGATTGATATTGATTGCTATATCTTTTATTTCAGGATTTTGTGCGGTCGGAATGCCGATTCAGATACTCGATATGCTCGTTTGCAGTATTCAGATCGGTACTATGGTGATACAGTATTGTATGCAGGAAAATCAGTGTTCGCTACCGTTTGCGTTTATTGTTTTTATTCCGTCTGCAATATGTTTTTCTATTTCATTGATGAGTGCAAATATCCAGAGTTCATTTATAAGTACCGATCTTTTCAGATCCTTTATGATTCAAACAGATGTACAGAAAATAAATATCAGGACATATCTTACACGATACATCCTGATCATCAAATTATTTCTGTTGTCAATATGTTGGCTGTTGATAGTCGGATCAATCTTCATCAGATGCGTCTGAAGGATTTGATGCTTTGAAATTCGCCAATGGGTTACTTTCAGCTGCTGAACGAAGTTGCTCGGGAGAAATATGGGTATAGATCTGAGTTGTAGCCAAACTCTCATGTCCGAGAATCTCTTTTAATGCCAAGGTGTCAACATGACCGTGCTGATACATTAAAGTTGCAGCTGTGTGTCTGAGTTTATGTACGGAATATCCGTTACCGAGACCTGCTTTTTCAAGATATGATTTTACAAGATACTGCACTGTTTTTGGGCTGATACGTCTTCTGCGTTCACTTAAAAACAGTGCTTCTTTATCAACGACACCGTCTTTCGGACGAACATTCATGTAAGCAGCGATCGAATCGATGCACGCCTGATTCAGATATACCATACGTTGTTTGTTGCCTTTTCCGGTTATGATTACGTATGCTGAGTTGTTAGTATATGAAATATCGGTATAATTCAAAGAAACCAACTCAGCAAGTCGCATACCGCAATTCAGAAACAGCGTAATGATGCAGTAATCTCGTTCACGATACGGACCGTCAATACTGTTCAATAATTGAACACTCTGTTCAAGAGTCAGGAATTTCGGCAAAGTTTTTTCGATCTTGGGAGATTCGAGATGCGTCATCGGATTTTGAGATATATGTCTGCGGATCTCCAAAAACCTGTAGAAAACACGGATGGACGATAGTTTACGCGCTCGTGTGCGAGCAGAGTTTTTTCTCACATTTTTGCAATAAGCAAGAAATTCATACACATCGTCATAAGATAACTTTGCAAAATCATCTGCGGTCAAATGTCTGATATCAATATCATTATAATCAGTTTTACCGTTTTGTTTTGCAACGATAAATGTAAAAAATGTTTTCAGGTCTGAAGCATATTCTTCAACGGTCAAAGAAGATTTGTTTTTGATAACGGTCAAATCTAAAAGAAAGTCACGTATTAATTTCGGTAATAAGTCGCGTTGTACTGCCATTGTACTTCTCCTTAATTTACATAGATTCAACACAATCCTATACCGATAAATGCTCTGTGTGGTGATTTTCAGAGTATTATATCTCCCCTATATTATACAAAATATTGATTTTGTATAATGTTTGGTATAATTAAACGGGAAGGATTATATTGCCTACTCTATGTAAATATTCAATCTTTTCTCTCATTGCCGTACTTTTTCATTACGCGAAGAATCGCTACGCTGATAACGAGAATTATAACTGTTGCCTTGCGGTTTGCTGATACTTCCATTTCTCTTTTCATTCTTTTTTTCATATCCATTATCCTTTCATTTGCGTGATCGGAATTAAACTGCCGATATCCGTTAACGGATGATTTGATAATAAATTCAGAAACTCCACGTTATGTTTTCTTAAAAATGTTTTGATGTCCGAGTAATTCTTATGCAGATGCAAATCTCCGCAAAAAGCAATTGTTTGACGGTCAATTTTACCGCAGCAACCTCCGATAAATCCGTACGGATATCCCCGTAAAACAACGTCGCCTTTTTCAACGAAGCACACGTCCATACCATGTGTTTTTGCCGCATTCGCTATACCCGGATCATCAGTCATAATTGCACGTTCAGCGATCGGTGCAATGGAACATTTTACGTATCCCTGTTTGACTCTGAGAATTTTTTTACAATCAGAACATACGTTCGCAAAATGATTCAGAATTGAAATATCACAATTGTACAAATTATTTAATAAACAATCGCTTGGATACGGTGTTTGCGGCTCCTTATCGTTCATTATAACACAAATTCCGAGAGAAATCAATTTCTCTTTTAATTCTGTCTGTGACGGAGCAAGTAATATTTTTCCGCTGTTTACGGGACAAACTGCAAGGTCTGTATGATCGGAAATGTTTTCTTCTATCTTTGGCAATTTTTTAATTTTCAAGACTTCAATGCCTTCGCATTCAAGCCTGTATTGCATTGCATCCGGAATATTGTTACCGACGATCATATGAAGAACCTTCCCTGTCGGCAAATGCGGATTATTAATAACCGTATAATTCAAAAACTGCCTCCTGCTTCAATAACGGCCTGTCTTACTGTTTTTACACCAACCAATTCAATTTGCTTACCAAGCTCTTTTTCTATCTGAGACATATTGTTGTACGGAAGAATACATTTTTCGAAACCGAGTCTAATACCTTCACGGATTCGTTGCTCGCACGAATTCACAGATCGAATCTCGCCGGAAAGACCGATTTCGCCAAAAATAAGAACATTCTCAGGAACGACCGTATCTTTAAGACTCGATACCAAAGATACTGCCACTGCAAGATCAGCAGCAGGCTCGTCCAATTTCAGACCGCCGGCAATATTGACATAGCAATCCGACGTATTGAAGAAATAACCTGCACGCTTTTCAAGGACAGCAAGCAATAACGCAGTTCTGTTATAATCAAAACCGGTTGACATTCTCCTCGGATTGCCGAATGAGGTTGGTGCTACCAAACCTTGCACTTCCGCAAGAATCGGTCTGGATCCCTCCATTGTGCAAGTTATGCAGGATCCCGATGCATTTTTTGCTCGTCCCGAAATAAGCATTTTTGAAGGATTTATGACTTCAGAAAGTCCCCTCTCCCCCATTTCGAATACGCCGATCTCATTGGTTGATCCGAATCGGTTTTTAACAGCACGAAGAATTCGGCACGAAATGTTTTTTTCACCCTCAAAGTACAGCACGCAATCCACAATGTGTTCAAGCACTTTAGGACCTGCAATATTTCCGTCCTTATTGACATGACCTATGAGAAATACGGGTACGTTGCAGGATTTTGCAGTACGCATGATTAAATTTGTACATTCACGGACTTGCGTTATACTTCCGGGTAATGATTGGATTTCGGCAATCGATAAGGTCTGAATGGAATCAATAATAACAATATCAGGTTTTTCAGTTCTTAAATACTCGCAAATATACTGTGCATCTGTTTCACAAAGAATATAAAGATTATCCGTATCAACCTGTAATCGTTGTGCTCTGCTCTTGATCTGATGAGCCGACTCCTCGCCTGCTACGTACAGGATTTTGTGTTTTTCACCAAGATATTGACAGGCTTGTAAAAGGATCGTTGATTTTCCGATTCCCGGATCACCGGATAACAAAACAAGCGATCCGCGAACAATACCTCCGCCAAGTACACGGTTCAATTCTCCGATTCCGGTATCAAATCGGACAGTGTTTTCCCTACTGATTTCGCTCAATCGAACCGCTTTGACAGATCCGATATGAGGCGATGACTTAAAAGCCTGCATAGACGGTGTTTTGATTTCTTCGTTCATGGTGTTCCATTCACCGCAGTCGGGACATTGACCGCACCATTTTGCAGTTTCATAACCGCAGGATGTACATACATAAACAGTCTTTGATTTGCTTGCCATTATAATATCCTCACGTCTGTGTAATAATCAGTAATTCCTGCCAAAATTGTCATTGCTAACTTTGTACCGTAAGAAGAATCTTTCAACAAAGACAGGTCATCTTTGTTTGATAAAAATCCGCATTCAACCATAACGGCGGGTATCGGAGAATTCTTCAATAAGTATATATTGTCACCTGCCGCATGAGCAGATCTTGCATTTTGAGGCTGTAACTTTTTATTTGCATAGTCTTGTATTTTTTCTGCAATCAATTTTCCGGATTCAAAGTTTTTGGAATAAAACATCTGAAATCCTCTCACAGCCGTTCCTTCATAATAATTCTGATGAATACCGACATAAATCGCATCCGGATTATTTTGAAGAATCTCAATTCTTGCATGAATATCAGAAACTTTTCGCTTGCGTATTGTCTCAAGATTGTGATCAGCAAGATCACAATCACTTTCACGAATCATGATTGTTTTGTATCCGAAGAGATCCGACAATGCCTTCATCTGTAATGCAATCTCTAAATTTATATCTTTTTCGAGTGTTCCGTCTTCTGCAATTGCGCCGCCGTCTTCACCACCGTGGCCTGCATCGATAATCAATACATTCTGTGAATCGTTGCTGTTAAACGCATTAACTGACGATGAATTTTCACTCACAATTACCGACAAGATTAAAAAAGAACCGAATAATAATGATAGTATCACTGTGATCAATTGTTTTTCTTTCATTGCTGTTCTCCTTAATTATTTATGCCTTAAAATATATGAAAACAGCAGTGAAAGAATACAATAAATATTATACTTTATTCAAAGCAAAAAAGCGGCGCATTTTACAGCGCCGCTCAAATTATTTTGATTAGCCGATCATGCCTGCAACTTCGTCAGCAAAGTTGTCTTCACGCTTTGCAAGGCCTTCGCCCTTTGCAAAACGATAGAAACCGGTAACGGTGAAAGAACCGCCGAGTTCCTTAGCAACGTTAGCAACGTAAGTTCTGACGTTGACGCTGTCATCCTTAACGAATGCCTGGTCAAGAAGGCAAACTTCCTTGAAGAACTTGTTGATCTTACCTGCAATGATGCCTTCGATAACCTTTTCGGGTTTGGAAGCCATTTTAGGATCTTCCTTGATCTGAGCGATCATGATGCCTTTTTCGTGTTCAATAACATCAGCGGGAACAACTGCACCTTCAAGATACTGGGGATTCATAGCTGCAACCTGCATTGCAACGTCTTTACCCATAGCTTTGAAAGCTTCTGCTTTGTAGGAATCATCTGCACAGTCGAATGTGACCATAACGCCTACGCTGCCGCCACCGTGAATATAGGTAGCAACAATGCCTTCATAACGAACGAATCTACGGATCTTCATGTTTTCACCGATGGAAAGAACTGCATTCTGGAATGCTTCCTGAACGGTATCTTCAGAACCGAAGAGTTTAAGAGTAAGAAGAGTTTCAACATCAGCAGGATTCTGTTCAACGATTGTTTTTGCAACTGCAAGAACAAGATCCTGGAACTTATCATTCTTAGCAACGAAGTCAGTTTCGGAGTTCACTTCAACAAGTACGCCGATATTCTTGTCTTCGTCATTGTAAGCAAGAACTACGCCTTCTGCGGCGACTCTGCCTGCTTTTTTGGTAGCAAGTGCAAGTCCTCTTTCACGAAGAACGTCAACTGCCTTGTCCATATCGCCGTCAGCTTCGGTAAGAGCCTTTTTGCAATCCATCATGCCGGCACCGGTCTTTTCACGGAGAGCCTGTACGTCTTTTGCGGTAAATGCCATTTTAATATCCTCCTAAATTTTCTTAAAAAGACGCCCGCACCGCGGGTACAGGCGTCTGCAATGTTAACAAATCTTATTCAGCAAAGTCTGCGGTTTCTTCAACAGCTTCTTCAGCAACTGCAGAGGTGGATTCACCCTGTCTGCCTTCGATAACTGCATCAGCAACAGCACCTGCAATCAGTTTGACAGCGCGGATAGCGTCGTCGTTGCCGGGGATCACATAATCGATTTCGTCGGGATCGCAGTTTGTGTCAACGATAGCAACGATCGGAATGTGAAGTTTCTTTGCTTCAAGAACAGCAATTCTTTCCTTGCGGGGGTCAACGATGAACATAGCAGCGGGCTGTCTCTTCATGCCGGTGATACCGCCGAGGAACTTTTCAAGTTTTTCTCTTTCGAGTTTGAGTTTAGCAACTTCTTTCTTGGGAAGCAGATCGAAAGTACCGTCTGTTTCCATAGCAGTAAGCTGTTCGAGTCTCTTGATTCTCTTTTTGATGGTATTGAAGTTTGTGAGCATACCGCCGAGCCAACGTGCGTTGACATAGGGCATTTCACAACGGATTGCTTCTTCCTTGATGGAATCCATAGCCTGCTTTTTGGTACCGACAAAGAGAATGTCGCCGCCGTTTGCGGACAGTTCACGAACGAACATATAAGCATCTTCAAGCTTTTTGACCGTCTTCTGAAGGTCGATGATGTAGATACCGTTGCGTTCGGTGAAAATGTAGGGAGCCATTTTGGGGTTCCATCTACGGGTCTGATGTCCGAAATGGACACCTGCTTCGAGAAGCTGTTTCATGGATACTACTGACATAATTTTTTTCCTCCTTTTGTTACACCTCCGCAATCTTCATCTTATGCAGACACATATCGTGCACACTGCATAAATCCGATTGCGTGCGATTTGCTCGAAAATTATAACACAAACATTTTCATTTTGCAAGTACTTTTTAACAAGAAAATGAATAATTTTTTGTAAATTCTGCTATTATTTATTCATTGCGATAAAATCTCTGTAACTGATAAGTTCCACTCCGTGCTGTTTGAGATATTCATGCGTCTCGGGATCCTTCATCAAAGTGTATTCCCATACTCTGTCCTGCCAACTGCCGGTAATGGCTTTGATTTCATCACACTCTATAACAGGATGAACAAAGGTTTCCGTCACACCGTCGGGAATATTCGTCCAGATCTTAAGGATGTGTTTTTTGTAATTTTCATAAGAACCGTTTCTGATTTCCGACGTCCAGTTCGGGAAAAGCAGATAATCGGGTAAAAGCACATTGAACTTTTTACCCCACATTGCACCCAGTTTTGCGGTGGCGGCGTAAGCAATATAAGGCACACCGACAGGTTGTACACGCTTGTCGGCTTTCTTATACATACGAAAAGCATAACCGTATTCACCGCAAACACGCAATGTCATTTTCAGCAATTCAAAACGAAGTCCGATGTGTCCGTAGAGAGAACCCATGTGATTATCAACATGGGACGGTTTCATGCCCATTTTGAGTGCAGTATCGATCTGAGCACGCACTTCTGCCTCAAGTTCATCGATCTTTGCGTTTTTCGTAACATCGATACTCTCATGCCACATATAACCGTCATTATCAAGCAAACTTTTGCCGCCTGTCAATGCTCCCCAACGCCATTTATCCCATTCGGAAGTCATAGTAAGATGAATTCCCATTGCATATTCGGGATGGGCAATTGAATAACGTACAGCTTCTTCAGCATAAGCACATGGCATCATAATAGTCGTGGATTTCAGATAACCGCCTTCAAGAAGCTCAAAAACCGCTTGATTGGCAGCAGCACACATGCCGCAGTCGTCGGCATTAACGATCAGATACTTCGCCATAACAACACTCCTTATATTGTATTGATTCTTATTTTACAAAAAGAATTTATACCAATGATGTATAAATTGTAAAGATTCTATGACAGAACGTCTTTCCTGTCGCTCCGTAGTCAATATCTTATTCGGATGTATTTCAATACCTCTCCCCTTCGAATTCAAGAAGTCTTATTAAAAATGAATAAGCACCTGCTGCGCATTGAGCAAGTGCTTATCTTTGGCGGAGAGCAAGGGATTCGAACCCTCGAAACGGTTTTGCCGTTTACACGATTTCCAGTCGTGCTCCTTAGACCATCTCGGACAACTCTCCGTGTTGCTTGAGTATTATACACAATTGTTTCAGAAAAATCAAGCCCTATTTTCATTTTTTTTGAAAAATTCTTCTTAATTTTTTTTGCCAGGATAAATGATATGCAACAATCAGTTTGCCGAGAAGAAAATCATACAGTACGAATATAACATTCATAAGCAAAAGAAGCATTGCAAAACCGAATTTTCCGAATTCACCGAAATCGTCATAGTCCACACCGAATACATACATACTGACAACAACAGAAATGACCATGCTGACATTGTAAACAATCAATTCTATTATATAACGGATGATTTTATTTCCGATTATTGTTTCAAGCTTTGCACGAAGCATAGGATAATATCCGAAAAATTCGACGAACATGACGGCGGCTTTTTTATCTGATAATAAAAATAAGGCAAGAAGACTGATTGCGGTATATGTTCCGAATGACCAACCGATACCAACTTCAAGCATGATAAGAATCAACAGCATTCCCGCAAAAGGCGGACTTGTGTATGTCAGAAACGGATTAATATAGGTTAAAAGCATCAAAACAAGTGCCAATGAGGCAGTAACACCGCATATTGTCGTTTTATAACTTTCACGCATCACTGACACCTCCGTACTTTCGTTTGATATTCATTGTAACAAAAAGAGTTAAAATTATCAATTCATTTTTAAAAAATATAGACATAAATATATTTTTCATGTATACTGTAATCAATAAAAATCGGACGGTGAACAGAATGAGTTGTTTATACGAAATGCATTTTCATACCTCGCAGGTCAGCGGTTGCGGCAGAGTAACCGCTGAAGACGGTGTAATGCTGTTGAAGCAGGAAGGCTATCAAGGAGTTGTTGTTACGGATCACTTGACTCCCGAAGGCTTTTCCAATGAGCCGCTGACGGATTGGAAACAATACATTGATCGCTATCTTGTGGGCTATAAAGCCGCAAAAAATTGCGAAACAGATTCTTTTCATGTGCTTCTCGGTGCAGAAATCCGCTTTCCTGAGAATAACAATGATTATTTACTTTACGGCATTACTGAGGATTTCCTTTATAATCATCCTTATATCAATCGACTGTCTCTGGCTGAATTCAGCATCATTGCACGGGAAAATGATATTCTGATCATTCAGGCGCATCCCATGCGCAATAACATGGTGATTACGAATCCGAAGTATCTGGACGGATATGAGGTTTCAAACGGCAATAAGAGGCACGATTCGAGAAACCGAGTTGCAAGACAAATGGCAGAATCATTCGATAAGATCATGACGTCGGGTTCAGATTTTCATCAAATGGAAGATCTTGCAAGAGGCGGTATGACGTTCAACAAAAGCATCCGCAACACAAAGGAACTCGTTGCAGTACTGAAAGAGAAATCATACATACTGAAAACAATTGAATAATAATACACAGCGGCAGAAAGATTCAATTCCTTCTGCCGCTGTTCTGTTAATCAATCATTCGGAATCGAGAAGCGATTATCCCCTTCCGGCGTATCATTGTTGCCGTAGGAATTGCCGCCGCCGTAGAAGTAGTCATAGAAATAGTCATAAAAATCTTCGTAGTCACCGCTGTCATCACCGAAATACTCGTAGAAATCATCATAACCTTCATACTGAGAGTCAGTTGAACTTTCATCATTCGTTTTTTCCGTCAGAGCTGCTGTGACTTCGAATTCTTCAACATCGACGTAATCCGTATTGTCTTCATTCATAATGATACGAATAACGGAAAGCGTCAGCGTATCACCGACATTGGCATTCTGAATGATCTGTACGAGCACATCGGGTGTTGTGAGTTCAAGACCGTTTACTCCGATAATAATATCGTTGACCTGCAATTCTGTATTATAAAGTCCGGAATCCTTGGTAATTTCCGCAACGACAATTGCACCGCCGGGATAATTGTTTTCTTCAATAAATTCAGCGAGGAACTGGCTATAATAAATTGCCTGAATATATGAAATGCCGAGTTTGGGAGTTTTGGGAGCAATACCGGTTTCTATAATGGAATTGACAACCTTTAATACTGTCTCGGAAGGCACTGCAAAACCGAGGCCCTCATAACCGCTTGCACTGATTTTGAGAGCATTGATGCCGACGACCTGACCGTAAGCATTAAAGAGCGCACCGCCGGAATTGCCGTTATTGATCGGTGCATCATGCTGAATAC